>CAZTJZ010000124.1:0-7865 GCA_964614075.1 uncultured Phycisphaeraceae bacterium | reverse complement strand
CAAGAGCGAGATGCACGGCTGGCCCAATCCGGTGTGGCCCGAGAAGTGGATGACGGACCGGTGCTTCGAGGAGATGACGGGGATTTTCCTGAACGCCACGCCGCGGAGCGCCGGGGCACCGGGGGTGAAGCTTGCGCTGGGGTCGCACAATGTGCGGTCGATCGCGTCGGCGCTGCAGCGTCTGGAGACGCTGGGGCTTCCGTGGAGCGCCATCGAGCTGCAGATGCTTCACGGGATGGCGGACCAGTTGAAGCACGCCGCCGCGGAGATGGGCCTGCGCGTCCGCGAGTACGTCCCCGTGGGCGAGATGATCCCCGGGATGGCGTACCTGGTGCGCCGTCTGCTCGAGAACACGAGCAACGAGAGCTGGCTCAAGGCGGGGTTCCTGGACAACGCCGACGCGGGGACGCTGCTTAGGGCCCCGGCGGGGTCGTCCGCTCCGGGGCGTGCCCAGGACCTGCTCGCGATTGCGCCGGAGCGTCACACGCTCTCGCGCATGCACCCGGGCGTCGGCGACGATCGCGCGTTCGTGAACGAACCGCTGCGAGATTTCTCGAAGAGAGACGCCCGCGACGCGTTCGCGGCAGCGCTCGCACGGGCGAGCGTGCCCAGGGTCGCCAACGACACGACGCGTGAGCGGGCGCTGGAGATGGTCGCCCGCGCCGACGAGGCGTTCAGAGGAGCGCGGGGGGCCAAGGGCTGGCGCGACGCGGACCCGTTGACGCGCGCCCGGGTGCTGGTCCGGGCCGCCGCGGCCATGCGCTCACGCCGCGACGAGCTGGCGGGGGTGATGATCCGCGAGGCGGGCAAGACGTGGCGTGAGGCCGACGCGGACGTGTGCGAGGCGATCGACTTCTGCGAGTATTACGCGCGACAGGCACCGGCCCTCTTCTCGCGGTCGCGCCTGGGGCGGTTCATCGGGGAGCTGGACGAAGCGTGGTACCAGGCGCGGGGCGTGTGCGTGGTGATCGCGCCGTGGAACTTCCCGCTGGCGATCCTGTGCGGGATGACCGTGGCGGCGCTGGTCACGGGCAACACGGCGGTGGTGAAACCCGCGGAGCAGACGCCGGGGATCGCACGGATCCTCCACGAGATTCTCGCCGCGTCGCTGCGCGGGGAGGGGTGCGACCCGGAGGTGCTGCAGTTCTGTCCGGGCGATGGGGAAACGGTGGGGGCCGCCCTGGTCCGCGATCCCCGCGTGGCCCTCATCGCCTTCACGGGCTCGCGCGACGTCGGGTGCGACATTCTGCACGCGTCGGCCCCGCCCACGCCCTTTGGCGGGGGTTCGCGTGAGGCGATGGGCGGGCTCACGCACGTCAAGCGCGTGGTCTGCGAGATGGGCGGGAAGAACGCCGTCATCATCGACACCTCCGCCGACCTCGACGAGGCGGTCCTGGGCGTGCGGCACTCGGCGTTCGGGTTCCAGGGTCAGAAGTGCTCGGCGTGCTCGCGCTGCATCGTCGTCGACCCTCAGGGCCCCACCGGCCCGGCCATCACCCATTTCATCCACCGCCTCCGCGAGGCCACGCGCGCCCTGACCCTCGGTGATCCCTCTTTCCCGGGCACGGACGTGGGCCCGGTGATCGATCCGGACGCCGCCCGCAAGATCCGCGGCTTCATCGACCGCGCCAAGGGCTCGGGGCTCTCGTGCCTGGGGCTCGAACCGCCTCAACACAACGCGTTCGTGGCGGCGAACGCGGACCGATTCGTCGGGCCTCATGTCTTCTGGGTGGTGCCCGAGTCGCACGAGCTGGCGCGGGAGGAGATCTTCGGCCCGGTGCTCGCGGTGATGCACGCGCCGAGCTTCGACGAGGCGCTGCGGATCGCCAACGCGAGCGCGTACAAGCTCACGGGCGGGGTCTTCACGCGCAAGCCCGCCCATCTCGAGCGGGCCAAACGCGACTTCCGCGTCGGGAATCTGTACATCAACCGCGGGATCACCGGCGCGCTGGTGGCGCGGCAGCCCTTCGGCGGGTTCGGGATGTCGGGGGTGGGCAGCAAGGCCGGCGGGGCGGACTATCTTCTGCAGTTCGTCGAGCCCCGGGCCTCGTGCGAGAACACCCTGCGGCGCGGGTTCGCGCCGGAGTTGTAGCGCGGAGTCTGGCGCCGACCGGTGTCGGGCGTTCACCCGGCATCCATAGTCCTCACGTCGGAGCGATCTGATGGAACTTCTGCTCACGCTCGCCTCGGACGCCGCCGCAGTTTCCCCGGCTTCCGCCTCGCTGTTCAGCCCGGAGAACCTGATCGCGTTGCTCACGCTCACGGCCCTGGAGATCGTGCTGGGCGTGGACAATATCATCGTGATCGCGATTGTCACAGGGCGCCTGCCCAAGGAGCAGCAGCCCAAGGCCCGTTTCGTCGGGCTCGCGCTGGCGATGGGGATGCGGATCCTCCTGCTTCTGGCCATCAGCTGGGTGATGAGGCTCAAGGGCACGCTCTTCGCGTTCACGATTCCCTGGGTCAACTACGCCGTGGATCTCTCGGGCAAGGACCTCATCCTGATCGGCGGCGGGCTGTTCCTGATCTGGAAGAGCACGAAGGAGATCCACCACGACATGGAGGGCCCGCACGATCACGGAACGGCCAAGGTCGCGGCGTCCTTCGCGTCGGCGATCGGGCAGATCCTCCTGATGGACCTGATTTTCTCGCTTGATTCGGTGATCACGGCGGTGGGCATGGCCCGCGACGTGCGCGTCATGGTGATCGCCGTCGTCATCGCGGTGCTCGTGATGATGGTCTTCGCGGGGAAGATCTCCGACTTTGTGCACCGTCATCCGTCGGTCAAGATCCTGGCGTTGGCGTTCCTGATCCTGGTGGGCGTGCTGCTCGTGGCCGACGGGCTGGACACGCACGTCAGCCGCGGGTACGTGTATTTCGCCATGGCCTTCTCGCTCGTGGTCGAGCTGGTGAACATCCGGATCCGGGCCAAGCAGATCGCGCGGCAGAAGGCCGCGGGCGTCACGCCCGCCCGTTGATGCGGCGTCTGATGCGGCGTCTGATGCGGCGTCTGATGCGGCGTCTGATGCGGCGTCAGGGGTTGAGGCGGGCCTCACCCGCGGGCGATGTACTGCTCGAGCGACGCGATCGTCACGGTCATCTCGGCCGCCTCGAAGGCGTTCACGTCGCCGATCGAGACCAGCCCGATCAGCCGTCCTCCGCCGTCCTGCACGGGGATGTGGCGGATGCGCCGTGACATGATCGTCGAGCGCAGCTCGTCGAGGCGTGTCTCGGGCGTGCACCAGACGACCTCGGTGGTCATGACTTCGCCCACGAACGTGCGATTGGGGTCGCGCTCCCGGGCGAGCACCCGCGTGAGCAGGTCGCGCTCGGTCAGGATCCCCTCGACGCGTCCCCGCTCGTCGGTGACGATCACCGATCCCACACGCCGGTCGTTCATGACCCGCGTCGCCTCGATCACCGTGGCCGAACCGGCGACGGTGTGCACGGCGGAACCCTTGTTGCGGAGGATGTCAGCGACTGTTCCCATCGGGCACCGATTCCTTTCGGACGCCCCGCCCCGCCCACGCGGCGGCTTGGCCGGCGGGGAGTCATTCCCCCCATTCTGCCACGAACCCGCCCCGAGCACAAGAGGGTTCTGCTCGTACCCCCTCTGGAACCGCCGCAAGGGCATCGGGGCGCAAGAAAAACACTCCTTCGAGGGCTGAACAGCGGCCCGAGGGGGAAATGCCGAGGAACACCGAAAGGGAGGGCGGCCTGCGAGTTAGTCCGGGCTATCCGCCGTGGGGAGGGGCGCGGGTTTCGGTTTGATCCAGACGCTCGCGAGGATTCCGACCACGAGGCAGAGCCCGATGAACGAGAGGGTGAGGAGCGGGCTGACCTTCCCGATCCAGTGCTCGAGCAGCATCTTGGCCGCCACGAAGAAGAGGATCATGGCGACGCTGTACTTGAGATAGCGGAAGAGCCTGAGGAGCCCCGCGAGGGCGAAGAAGAGCGAGCGCAGCCCGAGGATCGCGAAGACGTTCGAGGTAAACACGAGGAAGGGCTCGGCCTTCATGATGTCTTTGTCGAGCGAGAAGATCGCGGGGATGGAGTCCACCGCGAAGACCAGGTCCGTGACCTCGACGATGAGGAGCGCGAGGAAGAGCGGCGTCGCCGCGAGCCGACCGCCGACCTCCGTGAAGAACGCGTTCCCGTGGAACTCGGTCGTGAGGGGGAGGACGCGCCGCGCGAGGCGCACCGTCATGGTCTTTTCGAGGTCGGGCTTGTCGTTCTCGTCGCTGCGGAGCATCTTCCAGGCGGCGAAGAGCAGGATCGCGCCGAAGATGTAGATAATGAACTCGAAGCGGGCGATCAGGGTGGCGCCCGCGGCGATCATCACGCCACGCATCAGCAGGGCGCCCAGGATCCCCCAGAACAGCACGCGGTGCTGGTTCTCGGCGGGGATGCGGAAGTGCGCGAAGATGAGCGCGATCACGAAGATGTTGTCGATGCTGAGCGAGTACTCGACGAGATAGCCGGTGAGGAACAACGCTGCCGCGCGCAGCCCGCCCACCGGTTCCCGCGCGGTCACTCCCTCCCCCGCGGTCACACCCGCCCCGAGCCCGAAGACGTGGCGGTCGTACAGGAAGTAGACCAGCCCGGAGAAGACGAGGGCGCACGTGACGAAGAACGCGGTCCACTTGAGCGCCTCGCCCGTCCCGATCACGTGCGCCTTCTTGTGGAGCACGCCCAGGTCCAGCGCGAGCAGCGCGATGACCAGGGCGACAAAGCCCGCGTAGGCCCAGAACTCCGTCACTCGCGTCTACTCCTTGTCCGGGTGCTTCTGGCTGGGGCCCAGGCCGTCCAGATCTTCGGCGCGGGGCGACGATGATAGCGAGCGGAGCGCGGCCGCGGACGTGCCGTGCCGCGCCCGTCTCGCGTGGAGAAGCGAGGCCACGACGGACAGAGCGAGAACACCCAGCACAACACCCATCGACGTGCCCGTGCCGATCTTGATCGGCTCCAACGGTGAGCGCGTGATCCCCACGAGCGCGGCGGCGTCATCGAGATAGGGAGGCGTGGACAGAAGCAGCAGCTTCACGCCCACGAACGCGAGGATGATCACGAGCGCGGGCTTGAGATAGCGGAACTTGCTCATCATCGCCGCCAGACAGAAGTACAGCGCCCGCAGCCCCAGGATCGCGAAGATGTTGCTGGTGAACACGATGAACGGATCGGGCGTGATCGAAAAAATCGCGGGGATGGAATCGACCGCGAAGACCAGGTCCGTGATCTCCACGAGCAGCAGCGCGAGGAAGAGCGGCGTGGCGGCGAACCTCGGGCTCAGACTCCCTTCGGGCGGCGGATCCATGACCTCCTGCCCGGTCCTGGGATCGATGCTGTACGTGGGCTTCGCCGTGCGGCGGGTGAAGAACCGCTGGCCGTCGTAGAACTCGGTCACCCGGAACAGCTTGCGGCAGACTCTCACGGCCAGGTTCTGAGAGACGTCGTCGTGCCCCTTGATCAGGGCCATCTTGAGCGCGGTGAGCACCAGGAACCCGCCGAACACGATCAGAATCCACTGGTACTTCTGGATGAGCCCCGCCCCCAGGAAGATCATCCCGCCCCGCATGAGCAGCGCCCCGAGAATCCCCCAGAAGAGCACGCGGTGCTGGTACTTCGCCGGCACCGCGAAGTACGAGAAGATCAATGCGATGACGAAGATGTTGTCCATCGCGAGCGACTTCTCGACGACGTACCCGACGAGGTACTGCTTGGCCGCCTCGCCCCCGGACACCACGCCCGAGATGATGAGCCGACTCGTCGGGTCGTCGGCGGCGTAGGCGGGGTTGTACTTGAGCGTGTCGATGCCCAAGCCGAGCCAGTGGTGGTCATAGGCGAAGTAGACGAACGCCGCGAACGCCACGCCGCACGTGAGCCAGACCACGGACCACGTGGCCGCCTCGCGCATGGAAACCTCGTGGGCGTGGCGATGAAAGACGCCCAGGTCCAGGGCCAGGAACACAATGACCAAGCCCAGGAATGCGAGGTACGCCCAGAGCTTGCTGGGCGAACCCGCGAGCGCCCCGTCCTGCACGGCGGTCTCGGCGATCAGCAGAAGTGAATCGAGCATGAGGAGCCTCGCAAACGCGGCGCACAACGCGCCTCGGCCAAAGGCCGGGGTGGCGTTGGTCTTGCACGACGTGCGAGGGCACGATCGCGGGCGCCGGGCGGGGTTTCCCGCCGTGCTGACGACTCCCGCGCCCGCCGCGACGTGCGGCGGGGGCTACTCCCCAACAGAACCGCGGATGGTAGGTTCGCTCAAGGACGAGGGCGAGATCACGTGGCCGAACTCGGTGAGGCCGGCCTCCGCCGCGGGCGCGAGGGGCTGGGGCGCCTGGTGCGACGCCGGGCTCTCCAGGGGAGGCGGGGTCTCGAGGAACTCCCGGGCCACGCCCGGGCGCGTGACGATCTCGGGGAGTTTTTCGCTCGACGCGGCGCGGGGGTCCTTGCGCACGGGCGTCTCGACGAAGCCCTGGAGCTTGCGGGCGCGGACGGGGTGTTGGAGCTTGCGGATGGCCTTGGCCTCGACCTGGCGCACGCGCTCGCGTGTCACCTTGAAGATCCGCCCGACCTCTTCGAGCGTGTAGGTGTACCCGTCGCCGATCCCGTAGCGGAGCTTGATGATCTCGCGCTCGCGGTAGGTCAGGGTCTTCAGGACGGCCTCGATGCGGGCGCGGAGCATCTCGTTCGCCGCCGCGTCGCTGGGGGGCGCGGCGTTCTCGTCCTCGAGGAAGTCCCCGAAATAGCTGTCCTCGCTCTCCCCGACGGGGCGGTCGAGGCTCACCGGATGGCGGCTGATCTTGAGCACGCGCCGGGTCTCCGCGCTCGAGAGCCCGGCCCGCTCGGCCAGCTCGTCGACGGTCGGCTCCATGCCCAGCTCCTGCAGAAACGCCTTCTGGATGTTGCGGAGCTTGGTCATCGTCTCGATCATGTGCACCGGGACGCGGATCGTCCGCGCGTGGTCCGCGATGGCGCGGGTGATCGCCTGGCGGATCCACCACGTCGCGTACGTGCTGAACTTGTACCCGCGCTTGTACTCGTACTTGTCCACCGCGCGCATCAGCCCGGTGTTGCCCTCCTGGATCACGTCCAGGAAGCTCAGCCCGCGGTTGCGGTACTTCTTCGCGATCGACACCACCAGGCGAAGGTTCCCGCCCGACAGATCGCGCTTGGCCTGCTCGTACTCCCAGAAGACCGTCGTGAGGTCCCGGATCCGCCGGTGCAGCGACTGAGGGTCCTCCAGCACCAGGCTCTTGAGCCCGTCGAGCTCCTCGCGCAGGACCTGGATGTCCTCCTGCGCGTACGACTCGAGCTTCCGCGCGTGCTTCTTGCTGCGGATCGTGCCGCCCTGGCCCGTGGCGGCCTTGATCTCGTTGTCGAGGTCCAGCATCTTCTTCGCGATCGAGCGCAGCTTGCGCATGAGCGGGATGATCCGCCCCGTCCGGAGGCACAGCTCCTCGGTCAGCATCGCCACGCGCCGGCGACGGGCGCTCAGGCGCCGGGCGATTCCTTCGCGTGCGGCGTCGTCGCCCGAGGCGATCGCCGCTGTGTGGGCCTCCCAGTCCTGGCGGTTCAGCTGCAGGAGCTGCTGGATGGTGGCGAGGTTGCCGGGGATGCGCGCGGTGATGCGCTCGCGGGCGTTGTGCTCCGCGGTGGAGATGCGCATCGTGCGGTCGAAGGGCAGCTCGCCGGTCTGGACCAGGCGCAGCAGCTCCGCCGCCTGCGCGACGACGTAGTCGTTCTCGAGGCAGCGCCGACGGAAGATCATGCGCGTCGTCTCGACCTTCTTGGCCAGGCGGACCTCCTCCTCGCGCGAGAGCAGCGGGATCGAGCCCATCTGCGAGAGGTACATCCGCACGGGA
>CAZTJZ010000123.1:0-7885 GCA_964614075.1 uncultured Phycisphaeraceae bacterium | reverse complement strand
CGTACACCCGCGCCGGCAGCGGCGTCGTGTTGCTGATCTCCAGCGTCACCTTCCCGCGCCACTCCGGTTCCAGCGGCGTCACGTTCACGATCAGCCCGCACCGCGCGTACGTGCTCTTGCCCACGCACACCACCAGCACGTCCCGCGGGACCTCGATGTACTCCACCGTCTCGCACAACGCGAAGGAGTTGGGCGGGATGATCACGTGGTCCAGCTTCAGCGTCCCCGTGTCCACCTCCACCATCAGGTCGTCCGTGAAGGCCTTGGGATCGACGATGGTGACCTGCCCCGTCCGAGGCGTGGGCGTGAAGATCTTGAAGTGCGAGCCCACGCGCACGTCGTACCCGTAGCTCGACACGCCGTAGGAGATCTTCCCCGGACGCTTCTTCGCGTCCTCGAAGGGCTCGATCTTCACCAGCCGCCGGATCTGTCTGTCGGAGAGCACTGCCACCGTGTCGCCCACCATTCCCGTGCTGACCAATCCCGTATGGACCAGGCCGTCCACCATCCCGCACACTCCTCGCGCGCACGCGACAACAGAATCCCGCACGCCCCTCGGCGCGTCACACCGAACAAGATTCTACCGTCGACCGTACTCCCGAGGACACGAGCCCACCCGGACATTCCTCACCGAACACCCAGACCAAACCAGAACCGACATCGCCTGTTCTGGGCAGTCGCCACACGGATGAATCGGCGAGGGGCATAGCATACCACTACAGATCGTATCTGCAAGCCCTTCAGAGCACAAAATGATGTGGATGATCTGTCGGTTTCCTGTTCAGAGTTCGTAAACCTCGCTCTCGTGAGAACTTGAGCGAGTGGTGAAGATGGAGATCCTGGGCGTCGCGCTCGTCCGCCGCGACAGGCGGTCCACGGCGTTTGGGTGCAGGGGCTGTCGGATTTGGCCGCTGTTCGCGGCGTGAACCGGGGGGTGAGGCGGGCGGGCCGTGAGTGTCGTACATTGATGGTGCGGCCGCCCGGCGGGCGGCGACGAGACCCAGTGGAGTTCCGAGCGATGACGACGGCGAGGCCCGGCGGTTGTGGTGTGCTGCTCTTGTGCGCAGTGGCAGCGTTTTCAGGGTGCGGGGCGACGCCGCGCGCCAAGAAGGTCGACCCGATCGTTCGCGACGTGCCCGAGGTGCTGCGCGGGACCATCGGTGCGGAGGCGAGCTTCCGGGGCGTGGAGCCGGTGCTGGTGTCGGGGCTGGGGGTCGTGGTGGGCTTGAACGGGACGGGCGGGAAGCCGCTGCCGGACCGGGTGGCGGCGACGATGGAACGGGAGATGGGGCTCAAGGGGATCGGGAAGGCTTTGAGCTCGGGGAGTTCGATCGACGGGATGACGCCTCGGCAGCTGCTGCGGGACCCGAGCGTGGCGGTGGTCGAGGTTGTGGCGGCGGTGCCCTCGGGCGCGCCGGCGGGGCACGAGTTCGACGTGCTGGTGCGGGCGCTCAACGCGGACAGCCTTGAGGGCGGGCAGTTGTGGAGCACGGAGCTTCGCCTGGGCGAGGCGAGCGTGTTCGGGGCGCAGCAGGCGCGGACGATGGCGACGGCGAGCGGGGCGATCTTCGTGAACCCGTTCGCGGACCCGGGGGCGGACAGCCAGGTGACACAGAACCGGGGGCGGGTGCTCGCCGGGGGGCGGGTGACTAATCCGATGAAGCTGGAGATCGTGCTGGACAACTCGAGCCACCAGCGTGCGACGGCGGTGGTCTCGGCGATCAACAGCCGATTCCCGCTCGGGGCGGGCGATCCCGGCGCGACTGCGATGGGGCGGATGGGCGGGTCGGACTCGGGGCCGACGATCGGGCTTCGGGTGCCGAACCGCTGGTCGCGCAAGCCCGAGGAGTTCCTGGAAATCGTGAAGCACCTGGCGATCGACGAGGACGCGGGCGAGGCGCGGGCGCGGCGGTACGTGGAGGCGGCCAAGAGCGAGCCCGGGCTCTCGGGGCATCTGGCGTGGTGCCTGGAGGCGGTCGGGGACAAGGCGGTGCCGTTCTGCCGGGAGCTGTATGAGCACGCGGAGCCGGGCCCGAGGGCGGCTGGGCTGCGTGCGGGGGCGAGGCTGGGGGACAACCGCGCGACGCCCATCCTGAAGGAAATGGCGGAACGCGGCCAGGGGGCGGAGCAACTGGAGGCGATTGCGCTGCTCGCGAAGATCGAGGGCGGGCCCACGGTGGACGTGACGCTCAAGAAGCTCCTGGCGGAGCGTGATCTGACGGTGCGCGTGGCGGCGTACGAGGCGTTGGCGGCGAGGGCGGAGCGCGGGCAGAGGTCGGCGTACGACCAGTACCGTCGCCAGAACCCGTACTCGAAGCTGGCGCACGTCTCGCCCCAGCACATGGAGGCGCTGGCGGAGTCGGTGCTGCCTCCCGGGACGATCCAGGGGGTGGAGCGTGAGCTGGTGGCGGACCGGTTTTTCCTGGACCAGGTGCGCGTGGGTGAGCCGCTGGTGTATGTGACCCAGCAAGGGCGGCCTCGGATCGTGCTGTTCGGGGAGAAGGCGAGCGTGGACGGCCCGGTGCTGGTCTCGGCGTGGTCGGACCGGCTGATGATGACGGGGGACAAGCCCGGCGGGGCGCTGCGGGTGTATTACCGGGACGGGCGGGGGGGCGAGGCGGTGACGACGACGGTTGGAGGGGACGTGGCGGAGTTGATCCGGTTCATGGCGCGGGTGGCGACGCCCGAGGACCCCAGGCCCGGTCTTGGGCTGAGCTATTCGGAGGTGGTCGGGGCGTTGTGCGCGGTGCAGGAGCAGACGCAGAGCCGGGCGTTTTTGTTCGCGACGGAGCAGGATCGGCTGCGTGGGCTTCTGGCGGACGCGACGCAGTCGCTGGAGACCCGTGACCGCCCGGAGACCCGCGGCGAGGCGGTGGAGATCGTGAAGACCCGCGCGGAGATGGTGGACAAGCCTCTGGAGGTGGAGCGCGGGCCGAGGATCGTGCCGATCGGGAAGCCTGGGGGCAAGTAGGGCGTGGGCGAGGGGGCGCGATCTCGGGACGGCGGGGGATCAGAAAAAGCTGGCGGTGGCGCGCGTGGGGGTCGTGGATCTGGTATTGTTTGAAGGGATAGCCCCGCGTTCAGGACGGCGGAAGGACTCCGCCGCGGGCGTGGGAACAAGGGTCTGACTGTCCGCTCGGCATGATGTTGAGCCGCGGACGGGGCGACAGGAGGTTGCTCAGGCGATGCGTCTCTCCAAGCTCACGCTGCACGGTTTCAAGAGTTTCGCGGACAAGACCGAGTTCACGTTCGACGACGCGATGACGGGGATTGTCGGGCCCAACGGGTGCGGCAAGAGCAACGTCGTGGACGCGATCAAGTGGGTGCTCGGGGAGCGTTCGAGCAAGAGCCTGCGCGGGACGGAGATGATCGACGTGATCTTCGCGGGGAGCGCGGGGCGTCAAGAGAGCGGGATGGCGAGCGTCTGCTTGAGCTTCGAGAACCCTCTGGTGGAGGGCGAGGTCCGTCGCTCGACGCGGGACGAGGGCGAAGCGCCGGCGGAGGGCGAGGCGTCGGAGGTGTTGCTGGATCGGACGGGGGCGGTGAAGCGGGGGCTGCCGATCGACGCGGACGAGGTGGAGATCGAGCGTCGGCTGTACCGGGACGGGGCGAGCGAGTACCTGATCAACGGGAAGAAGGCGCGTCTGCGCGACATCCGCGAGCTGTTCCTGGACACGGGGATCGGCGCGGACGCGTACTCGATCATCGAGCAGGGCAAGGTGGACGCGATGCTGCTGGCGAGCCCGATGGAACGCCGGACGATCTTCGAGGAGGCGGCGGGGATCGCGAAGTACAAGCAGCGCCGGGTGGAGGCGCAGCGGAAGCTTGAGCGGGCGCAGACGAACCTCAAGAGCACGCGCGAGCAGCTGGAGAACACGGAGCGTCGCCTTCGGATCGTGCGCGGGCAGGCGGTCAAGGCGCGGAAGTTCCGGGAGCTGGACCAGGAGCTGCGGGCGTGGCGGCTGGCGCTGGCGTTCGAGCAGTACGACGAGCTGGAGCAGCGTCTGTGCGGGCTGACGTCGCGCCAGAGCGACCTGACGCTGCAGCGGGACGAGAGCCACGCGGCGCTCGCGCGGGCGGAGCAGGAAAAGCAGGAGGCGGAGCTCTCGCGGAGCGAGCTGGCCAGGGCGCACAAGGAGGCGGAGCAGGAGAAGCTGGGGGCCGAGCACGCGAAGGAGCAGGCGTCGCAGAAGCGGGCGATGCTGGAGCGGTCGATCGAGGACGCGGGTCGGCAGGCGGCGCTGGACCGCGAGCGGCTGGAGGAGTTGGAGCGTCGGCGCGGCGCGGCGGAGGTGGGGATCGTCGATCAGCGGGAGACGATCGCGGGGATCGCCGAGCAGATGGGCGAGGCGGAGCGGAAGCTTGCGGCGGCGGGCGCCTCGCGTGGCGAGGCGCTGGAGAAGCTCAACGAGGCGCGCGAGGCGGCGGCGGCGAAGCAGATGGCCGCGTCGCGGATCGAGCGCGAGCGGGCGCAGGTGCTCGCGGCGGCGCTGAGCGAGGAACGCCGCGGCGAGGCGCTGCGCGAGCAGATCGACACGCTGGCGGCGAAGGTGGCCAAGCTCACGGGCGATGAGGGCACGGCGCGGCAGCAGGCGCAGCAGCTCCATGAGGGGCACGCGGTCGCGAGGCGACGCCTGGAGGAGCTGGAGCGCGACGCGGCGGAGATTGAGCAGAGCGTGGGTCGGCTCTCGGCGGACCGGCGTGAACGGGCGGAGGCGACGTCGGCGCTCGAGCAGGAGTTCGTGCGCCAGACGACCCGGCACGGGGCGCTGCGGGAGCTGGAGCAGTCGCGGGCGGGGTTCGCGGAGGCGGTGCGTGCGGCGCTGGAAGCGCGGGAGCGCGGCGAGGGGTTCGCGGGGGTGATCGCGGCGCTGGCGGACCTGGTCGAGATCCGGGGCGGGGTGGACGCGGACGCGGCGAACGCGGTCGAGTGGGCGATGTCGGGAGATCTGCAGGGGCTGGTCGTCGAGTCGCTGGACGCGATGCCCGGGGCGGGGGAGCTGGCGTCGCTGCCGGGGCGCGTGGTGTTCCTGCCGCTCACGGGCGTGGAGAGCGCGGCGGGGGGCGTGCCGTCGTTCGACGATCCCGGGCTGGCGGGGTTGGCGAGCGAGGATGGGCGTGGGAGATTGGTGAGCCTGCGTTCGCTGGTGATGCCGCGGAGCTCGCTAGCGGACGAGGAGCGGCGCGGGCGGGTGAGCGATCTCCTGGATCGGCTGCTGGCGGGGGCGTATCTGGTGACGGGGGTTGATGCGGCGGTGATGCTGTCGGCGGGGCCGATGCGCGGGAAGCGGGCGCGGTACGTGACGCGCGACGGGGTGGTGATCGACGCGGACGGGCGGGTGGTGGCGGGCCCGACGGGCGTCGCGGGGGAATCGGGGGCGGGGCTGCTGGGTCGTCGGGCGGAGCTGGAGCGGTTGGAGCGGTCGCTGCCGGAGCTGGAGGAGCGGGTTCGGGCGGCGCGGGGGGACTTGCGGGCGCTGGACGAGGACGCGGCGGCGCTGTCGCGTCGGTCGGGTGAGTGCCGGGGGTTGATCGCGCAGCAGCAGCGCGCGGTGCTCACGGAGCAGAACCGGCTGGAGCGGCTGCAGGCGGATATGGCGCGGCTGGAGCGAGAGCGGCACGGGCTGGACCAGGAGTCGGCGCGGCTGCGCGAGCGCCTCGCAGGGCTCGACCACGATCGGGCGCAGCTCCTGACCCGCGGGGCGAGCCTGCTGCGGTTGTTCGAGGACGAATCTCGGGACGCGGCGGGGCTGGAGGCCACGGTGCGCGAGCTGCAGGCCCGCGGCGAGGAGACGCTCGAGACGATGACCACCGCGAAGGTGGACGTCGGGCGTCTGGGGGAGCAGCTCGGGCAGGCGCGGCGGGAGCTGTCGCGGCTGGAGCTGTCGCGGGACGAGATGGATCGCCAGAGCCGGGACATGTCGTCGCACGTCGAGCACGTGCAGGCGCGGATCGCGCAGCACCAGGGCGAGGCGGTAGAGGCGGTGAAGCGTCTGGGCGAGGCCGAGGAGGGAATCGCCCGCCTCGAGGGCGTGGTGCGCGATCTCGGGGAGCGGTTGGACGCGTCGGACCGCCTGTGTGCGGATCTGGGCGCGCAGGTGCAGGCGGCGCGTCAGCGGGCGGGGGTCTTCGAGCGTGACTGGCACAGCCTGGAGACGTCGCGGCGCGAGCTGGAGGTGAAGCGCGAGAGCCTGCAGGAGCGGGTCGTGCAGGAGATCGGCGTGGACGTGCGTGCGGAGCACCCCGAGTACCGCGCGATGATGGCGGGGGGCGAGGTGGCGCGGATCGACCCACCCCACGCGGCGCTGCAGATCGACACGCTGCGCGAGGCGTTGCGCAAGCTCGGGAGCGTGAATCTCGACGCGATCGACGAGGAGAACTCGCTCGCGACGCAGAACGAGGACCTCGTGAAGCAGGTGGCGGACCTGGACGCGGCTCGCGAGCAGCTGACGGCCCTGATCGCGACGCTCAACGACGTGAGCCGCGAGCGGTTCAAGGAGATCTTCGCGAGGATCCAGGAGCACTTCGGCGGGGAGATGGGGATGTTCCGTCGGCTGTTCGGCGGGGGGAAGGCGGAGGTGCGCCTGATGCCCCTGGTGCGCGAGGTGGAGCAGGCGGACGGGACGATCGCGAAGGTGGAGACGAGCGAGACGGATCTCCTGGAGAGCGGGATCGAGGTGATCGCCAAGCCCCCGGGCAAGGAGCCGCGGAGCATCAGCCAGCTCTCGGGCGGGGAGAAGACGCTGACGGCGGTGGCGCTGCTGATGTCGATTTTCCGCAGCAAGCCGAGCTGCTTCTGCGTGCTGGACGAGGTGGACGCGGCGCTGGACGAGGGGAACGTGGGGCGGTTCAACACGGTGATCCGCCAGTTCACGGACCGCTCGCACTTCATCGTGATCACGCACAACAAGCGGACGATGCAGAGCGTGGACAAGCTGTTCGGCGTGACGATGCAGGAGCGCGGCGTGAGCACGCGCGTCGCGGTGCGGTTCGATCAGGTCGGGAAGGACGGCGCGATCGACGCGACGGCCTCGGGAGAGCGGGGCGCGAGCGCCCCAACGCCGGGCGGGTCCAAACCCAAGGCCCGCCCGCGGCCCGCGCCGGAGCCGGGGCGAGAAGAAGTGAAACGGGACGAGCCGGGGGCGGCGATCGTGGCGGTGGAGGCGCCCGTGGCCGAGCCCACCGCTCCGGAGCCGGTCGTCGCGGCGGAGGGCGCGGTCGTGGAGATTTCGCCGGCGGCGGTGGTGCCGATCGGGGAGGGCGTGCCGGCGGCGGCGCAGCCCGGGCCGTATCGGCGGGCGCTGGCCCGGCTGATGCAGATGAATAAGGACGAGGCCAAGGGCGACGCGGGGAAGATGAACTAAGAAGCTGGTTCAGAGTCGGGATGCGAAAGCGGAGACACAGGCGAGACGCCTGTGCCACGAGTAGAACGGAGACACAGGCGGGACGCCTGTGCCACGAGAAGAACGTAAGATCTGAAGCAGTTTTTCCGGCGAGTTGTGCGGCGGTGGAGCGGGGATGTTGCCCCGCGCGGGATGGTGCTGCCTTGGCGGGCTGGAAGCCCCGCCCACCTGCGAGACTGTGCTACCAGCGCACCGCGCCGATGAGCTCGCGGAGGTTCGCGGCGTTGTGCTCCCTGGCCCAGGTCGCGAGGCCCTTGGCGACGGCGAGGGGCGCGCGCGGGTCGGCGAAGAGGGCCGTGCCCATCTCGACCGCGGTGGCGCCGGCGAGGATGAACTCGGCGGCGTCGCGCCAGTCGGTGACGCCCCCGACGCCGATGATGGGGACGTTGGCGTCCTTGCAGACGGCGAGGTAGGCGTCGCTGACGAGCTTGACGGCGACGGGGTGGATGGCGGGCCCGGAGAGCCCGCCGCTCCCGCGGGCG
>CAZTJZ010000122.1:0-7967 GCA_964614075.1 uncultured Phycisphaeraceae bacterium | reverse complement strand
CTGCTCGGGACGTTCTACGACACGGCGGAGGACCACGCGCGCCACGTGCGCCAGCAGATCGAGCGGAGCGTCTCGATCCTCCCGTGGATCGCCACGATCGACGCCTTCCAGCACTGGGTCTACACAAACCCCGCTCATGGACGCGAAGAGCGGGCGGCCCGCTGGCTCGCGCTCGACGAGCGGTTCGGGAACGCCATCTCGTGGGAGGGGCTCGAGCCCCACAAGCGTCATCTGTGGCAGCGCCAGCAGCATCTCTTCTCGGTGCCGTTGTATTACATCGAGTACGGGATCGCCCAGCTCGGAGCGCTGCAGCTGTGGGTGCACTCGCTGGAGCACGGCGAGGCGTCGGCGATCGACCGCTACACGAGGGCGCTGGCCCTGGGGGGGAGCCGCCCGCTGCCCGAGCTCTTCGAGGCGGCGGGCCTGCGCTTCGAGTTCGGGCCCGAGGCCCTCGCCCGCGTGGCGGAGCGCGTGGACCGCGAGCTGGCCCGTCTTCCGGACTAACCCCGCCGGCCTGGTTCTCGCCGCGTACTCGGACGTTGCCGGTCACGCCGCGCGTGCGCCGCCACGAGTCCACGCCGATCTCCCGGTTCGCTTCCCCTCCGGCGCGGATTGTGGTAGTCTTGGAGAGCCCAGGGCCGGCGTGCTCGCCGCCCGGGCGAACCCTGGGAGTCCCCACGATGAGAACGATCCTGCCGCGCGGTGTCGGTGCGCTCCTGACCGTGCTCGCCCCCCTGACGGGCTGGTGCGGGATGGGCTGGTGCGGGGTCGCGCACGCGCAGGACATCAACATCGACATCGACGACCCCGCCGCGGCCGCCGGCGCCGGGGTGCCCGCGAGCTCGCTCGGGGGGGCGGGGAACCTCGGGGCGTGGTTCGGCGTGGCGCCCACAGGGGCCGGGCCCTTCGCCCTGCGCAACATCAACAACCTCACGACGGTCGTCACGATGTCACGGACCTTTACCGCCGCCCCGGGCGCCTTCTCGGCGAACAACCCCAGCACCTCGGGCGAGCACGAGAAGCTCTTGGACGACGCGATGTCGTTCACGAACGGGCAGACGGTGACGCACACCGTCGCGGGATTGACGCCCGGGACCTACCGCGTCATCGTCTACGCCATCGCCCCGGACTCGGCGACGTTCCGCACCTCGATCTCCGTGCCCGGCGCCGCCGAGGGCGCCCAGTCCGTCGGCGGGACCATGCCCCTCAACGCCTTCACCGCCGGCGTGACCCACTCCGTCCACAACATCACGATCCACGAGGACGAGGCGCTGGTCATCCACGCCACCGCGAGCGTGGGCTTCGGCACCATCAGCGGGATTCAGATCGACCAGCTCCAGCCCCACCGGATTTATGTCGTCGCCTCGGGCGCGCTCCCCGGCTGGCCCGTGGCGTACTCCTCTCTCCAGTCCGCCCTCGACTACGCCCAGGCGCACCCCGAGGTCCGAGCGATCTGGATGACGGGCGGCACGTTCCGCCCCACGCTCCGACGAGACGCCGCCGACGCCCGCTCCGCATCGTTCTCGCTGCTCCCCAACCTCTCGCTCCTGGGCGGATTCGCGGGCAACGAGTCGTCGCTCTCGCAGCGCGGCAACCCCGCCGCACGACGCACCACGCTCTCGGGCGATCTGGGCGTCGTCGGTGACCCCGCCGACAACGCGTACAACGTCGTCTTCGCCAACGCGCCCAACACGGCGCTCGACGGCGTGACCATCTCCGGCGCGAACAACACCCACAACGACTGCGCCACCTCGGGCTGCTTCCAGGCGCTCGGCGGGGGGATGCGCGTCCTGCTCGGGCCCTGCGTCATCAGAAACTGTCTCTTCTCCCAGAACCGCGGCTCCTCGACCATCGCGAGCTTTGGGGGCGGGCTCCTCGCCCAGGCCCCCACCACCGTCATCAACACCACCTTCCTCGCCAACGCCGCACGGTTCGGCGCGGGCGTCTCCGGGGAGGACATCACCCTCGTCAACGTCGCGTTCCTCGGGAATAGCGCGCAGCTCGCCGGCGGCGGGCTCCACAGCGACGGCACCTCACGCCTCGTCAACGCCGTCTTCTCCGGGAACACCGCCGGCGATGAGCCCACCATCCAGGGCGGGGCCGCCATCGCCAACGGCGGAACCCTCACCGCGCAGTGGTGCACCTTCGCGAACAATGGCGGGGACCCCAACGCGCACGTCATCGCCACCAACCCGTTCTCCGGAGGCAGCGTCTCGATGCTCAACAGCATCATCTGGGGCAACCAGACCCCCGCGATCTTCGGCTCGGCGACCGTGACCTTCTCCAATGTCGAGGGCGGGTTCACCGGCGCGGGCAACCTCACGAGCGATCCGCGCTTCGAGGACGCCGACGGGGTCGACAACGCGCCCGGGACGATCGACGACCTCCTGACGCTGCGCCCCCACTCGCCGTGCATCGACTCGGGGACCACCGTCGGGACGTTCGCCGACATTGTGGACCTGGACGTGGACGCGAACACGAGCGAGCCGATCCCCTTTGACCTCGCGATGCGCCCGCGCCAGCGCGACGACCCGGGTGTGGCCAACGTCGGCGTGGGGTTCTTCCGCTACCTCGACCGAGGCGCCTACGAGTTCCAGGAGGTGAGCTGCTCGGCCGACCTGGACGACGGGAGCGGGCTTGGCCAGCCCGACGGCGGCGTAACGGTCGATGATCTGGTCTTCTTCCTGGGCGCCTTCAGCGCGGGCGCCGCCGACGCCGACCTCGACGACGGGAGCGGAACGGGCACGCCCGACGGCGGGGTCACCATCGACGACCTGGTCTACTTCGTCACCCGCTTCGAGGGCGGGTGCTGAAGGACTCGGCACGAATGCTCCAGGGCCCTGCTGTAGCGCCACCTTCGCGATCGACCACGCCAGTGTTACCGGTTACGCCGTATTTCCGCGTTGCCTGGCCTTGCGGTCATCGGTTACTATCGCGGCGGGGGATGAGCGCCGAGGCGCGAACGTGGACGAACGTCTCAGGAGGTTGTTTCCGTGCGTGACAGCAAGATCTTCGGCGTGGCGGGCGTGATGCTCGCCGCGGGGTGGGCCATGGCGGGCGGCACGATCAGCGACGGGGACGCCTCGCTGCAGTTGGTCGGCGTTCCCGTGTTCAGCTCGAACCTGGGCGACTGCACGTTCCTGACGGACACGGGCGGGCCGGACCAGGGCTTCAAGTGCACGTGGTACTACCGCACGGAGTTCAACAACCAGAACCGGTACATGAGTTTTCTTGACACGCCCTCCGAGGTCTACGCGGGCGACACCGCCACGTTGACCTACACGAACGCGGGGCCGGGTGTCGCGGGGCAGGAGCGGTTCGATGCCCGCATCCAGCTCACGATCGAGGATGGGAGTGTTCCGAATCGGGCGCGGGTGGTTTCCACCTGCGTGTTCAAGAGCCGGGCGACCGCGGCCAGGACCTATCAGGTGTTCGCTCTCATCGATCTGGATCTGGCGGGCGGGACACCCGTGCCCGCGAGCGACGACGAGATCGTGCTCGACACGGGAACCATGGTCGCGACGCACGTCGAGCAATCGTCGAGCAATGTCGCCAGGATCGCCGCCGTCTCGCCGACACGCTGGCAGGCGGGCAGCGGCTCGTCCCTGCGAACGCTGCTCAACGGTGGCGCGGGGAATCTCACCAATGCCGTGGGGCCCGTGAGCGGAGACGTCGGCATCGCGTTCCAGTGGACGCTCACACTCCAGCCCAACGAAGAGGTGACGCTCCGCTCGGCGTACGCGATCAACGACACGGCGTTCCCGACGCCTCTCTGCGTGGCTGACGTCGACGATGGGTCGGGCTCCGGCACACCCGACGGCGGGGTCACCATCGACGATCTCATCTACTACCTCACGCTCTTCGAGGCTGGAGATGTCCAGGCCGACGTGGACGACGGGAGCGGCACGGGCACGCCCGACGCCGGGGTCACGATCGACGACCTCATCTTTTTCCTCACTCGCTTCGAGGCCGGGTGCTGAGCCGGGAGGCCGCGCGAGGAGCGAGCGCCGCGCTCTACGCTCCCCGCATGCCCAACCTTCCCCGCACGCCCTGTCACATGACCCCGGAGCAGTTCCGCGAGCTGACCGCACGCTTCTCCGAGTGGATCACGCGGTACTGGTCTCGGGTGGACGCCCTCCCCGTGCTCTCGCGGAGCACGCCGGGCGAGGTGCTCTCGAAGCTCCCGCTCCACCCGCCGATCGCCCCGATGGGAAGCGAAGACTCAGCGGATTCCTGGGACGCGGTGCTGCGCGACCTCGACGAGACGATCCTCCCCGGGTTGACGCACTGGCAGTCCCCGAACTTCTTCGCGTACTTCCCGTCGAACATCTCCGAGCCCGCGGTCCTGGGCGAGCTCCTGTGCGCCGGGCTGGGCGTGCAGGGGATGCTGTGGGCCACGTCTCCCGCGTGCACCGAGCTCGAGATCCGCGTCCTGGACTGGCTCTCGGAGATGCTCGGGCTCCCGGAGCCCTTCCGCTCCACGTCGACCGGGGGCGCGGTGATCCAGGGCACGGCGAGCGAGTCGATCCTCACCGCGATCGCCGCCGCCCGGGACCGGGCCCGGCGCCGGCTCGGGGCCGCGTACCGCCCGGACGCGCTGGTCGCCTACGCCTCGACGCAGACTCATTCGTCGTTCGTGAAGGCATGCATGATCGCGGGGATCGCGCAGGGCCCGGAGGACCGCGCCCGCGTGCGCCTGATCGAGACGGACCCCGCGTGCCGCCTCGACGCCCCGGCGCTCGCCCGCGCGGTCCGGGGCGACGTTGAGGCGGGGCTCACGCCCTTCTTCGCGTGCGCGACCCTCGGCACGACCGCGACCACCGCGTTCGACGACGTGGAGGCGATCTCGGGGGTTCTCCGCGCCACGCCCGCGTGGCTGCACGTCGACGCCGCCCACGCCGGCAGCGCCTGCGTCTGCCCCGAGTTCCGCGGGATGCTCCGCGGGGTCGAGCACGCCGACTCGTTCTGCGTGAACCCGCACAAGTGGCTGCTCACGAACTTCGACTGCGACTGCTTCTTCGTGCGCGACCGACGCGCCCTCACCGACGCCCTGAGCGTCACCCCCGAGTACCTCCGCAACCAGCGCAGCGACGCGGGCGAGGTCGTGGATTTCCGCGACTGGCACATCCCCCTCGGGCGACGGTTCCGCGCGCTCAAGCTCTGGTTCGTGATCCGCTCCTACGGCGTGTCGGGGCTCCAGGCCTACATCCGCGAGCACGTCCGCCTCGCCGCACTCTTCGAGGAGCTTCTCGCGAGCGACGACCGCTTCGAGCTCGCCGCCCCGCGCACGCTCAACCTCGTGTGCTTCCGACTTCGGGGCGGCGCCCGTACGCCCGCGGACGACCGCAACCGCGCGCTGCTCCGCCTCCTCAACGACTCGGGCGAGGTCTACCTCTCGCACGCCGTGCTCCCCGAGAACGCGAGCCCCGCGGGCGGACGATTCGTCCTGCGCCTCGCGGTCGGCGCGGCCCGCACCCGCGAGGAGCACGTCCGCCGCGCGTGGTCGTGCATCCAGACCGCGGCGGGGCGCGTACCCTGAACCCGATGCGACCCTCACGCCTCGCCCCGCTCGTGCTGCTCGCTGCAACCCTCGCGGGGTGCTCGTCGGGCACGCCCTCGCCCGAGTTCCGCGTGGACGCGGGCGGGTACGCCCGGGCCTTCGACGCCGCGAGAGAGGTGCTCCGCGCGTCCCGCTTCACGCTCAACCGCGTGGACGCGCGGGCGGGCATCATCACCACCGACCCCAAGCCCTCCGCCGGGCTCGCCACGCCCTGGGATCTCGAACAGTCCACGCCCACGCAGGAGATCGACGACCTGCTCAACCAGCAGCGCCGGCGCGTCCGCGTGAGCTTCGCCCAAGAGTCGGGCGCCGATCGCGTGGCGGACCTGCTCGAGTCGCCCGTGCCCCTCACCGCCCGCGTCGAGGTCGTGATCGACCGCGTCCACGTCCGCGGCACACGCCCGTCCTCAAAGGCAATCCTGCTCTCCTCCCAGACCTACGACCCCCAGGCGACCGCGCCCGCGCAGTACGAAGTCCCGGTCACGAGAGATGAGTATCTCGAGTCGCGACTCGCGGCCGAGATCCGGAGAAAGCTCGAGTCCTCGCCTCCCCAGAACCCGGCGCGCCAAGCCCCGGAGCCCGCCGCGGGCCCGAACTAGACTAAAACGGGGCTCAACCCAGGCCTACACCACGGCCCGGACGGGCGCCGCGGTCGCGGGCTCATGCCGCTCGTCGTCGTGAGGCCGCGACGCCTCGGGCTCCCGGGCTCTGCAAATGCCCAGGTGACCCAGCGCCCGCGCGATCAGCTCGCCCCGGCTCCGAGTCGCCAGCTTGCGGTGCAGGGACTTCACGTGATCGTTCACCGTGTGCGGGCTCCGCCCCAGCTCCGCCGCGATCTCCGGGACGGACATCCCCAGGATCAGCAGCTCCAGCACGCGCTGCTCGCGCTCGCTCACCCACGACGACCGACGAAAGGCCTCGCGTCCCAGCGCCAGCTCCGCCCGCTCCGCGATGAACTTCATCGCCGCACGAAGCAACGCGCCATCGAACACACTCGACTCGGAGCACTCGCCCAGGATCGCGGCCACGGCCCGTCTCCCGCCCGAGCCCGGGATCGACGCCACGCACACCAACGCGTCCCGCGCCCCGAGCGGGCGGAGCAGATCCCCCACGATCGACGCCCGCCACGCCTGGCCCAACGCCTCGCTCAAGCGAACGCACACCGGGTGCTCCCGGCGCCCTGGCGACACCTCCACGCTGAGCGTGTGCAGTGACTCCAGGCGGCATCGCAGCTCATTCGCCCGGGTGTCCTCGCCCGTCACCAGGCGGATCTTCTCGGCGGGCCGACCGACCGACACGCCGTGCGCTTCGTGTTTACGGATCTCGCCCGAGTCGGAAACCTCTCCCACGAGCAGCCCCGCGACCAACCCGGCGTGCGTCCCCACCAGGCACGCCGCCGCGCGATCGAGCCAATCGAGCGTGGCGACCGCCGGGAGATTGGACACACGCTGGGAGATCTCGACGGCGCGGAGCGCCACCTCGAACTCGTCCCTCGAACGTCCCGGCATGAGCGCGACAGGCATCGATGTCTCCACGAGCGAGCGGGCCAGCGTTCGGAACGCGTGGCCCTGATCGGGTTCGCTGTTTTTCGGCTTTCAATCGTGTATCCTGCAATATTTCAATGACTTAGGTAATCCCCCTGCGATCGCCTTCAATCGATGTTGTGGCGTATCGTGCCACTTCCGTGGCCAGGGCACACGAGCCTGTTGGAGTCCCGGGCAGTCCCTCTGCTCCCGAGGCACAGTCGTGAGGATTATGGCGGTTTGACCGCCCCTCCTTCGTCGCCCGTATTCAGTGTTCTACGATCCGACCCGGCGTCGCCCCCTCGAGCGGGAACGCCCACGATGGAGAGTGCCGTGCCGTTTGACCCAGGGAGCCCCGACGGGCGCCAGGATCGTGTCCTGATCATCGGCGCGGGCCCGACGGGCCTCGGGGCCGCCTACCGCCTCCAGGAGCTCTCCCACCCGAGCTTCGCTGTCTGCGAGGCCCTCCCGTACATCGGGGGGCTCGCCCACAGCGTTGTGGACCCCCACGGCTTTACCTGGGACATCGGGGGGCACGTGATGTTCAGTCACTACGCCTACTTCGACCGGGTCTTCGACAGGCTCATGGGCGACGACTTCTCGCTCATCAATCGGGAGTCGTGGGTCCGGATCATGGACCGCTGGGTCCCGTACCCGTTCCAGAACAATGTGCGCTATCTCCCGCCCCAGGCCGCATGCGAGTGCCTTGTCGGTCTCGTGCGGGCGCAGTCCGCCCCCAACCGGCCATCCCCCTCGGACACCAAGAACTTCGGAGAGTTCATCGACGCGGTCTTCGGCGAGGGGATCGCCCGCTACTTCATGAGGCCTTACAACTTCAAGGTCTGGGCCCATCCCCCCGAGATGATGAACAAGCACTGGATCGG
>CAZTJZ010000121.1:0-8056 GCA_964614075.1 uncultured Phycisphaeraceae bacterium | reverse complement strand
TGCATGTTTTAGCCATGCCGCCAGCGTTCAATCTGAGCCATGATCAAACTCTTCAATTGATTTCCGTTGACCGCACATTGCCGTGCGGTTTGGTTCAACTGGAGATTGCGACCATGTTGTTCCCGCGGCCCGTGCCTTTCGGCCGGTTCCGCAGGCGGTCTTTCGTCGGACCCGAAGTCTTGCAACCCCTTGTCCGACGCCGTCGGCCGCTAAAGCCGACGGGTTTTGGCATTCACTCACTTGAGGGTTATCACCTTCAAGTTTCACCACTCGAGAATGCGCACTGCCGGGCTGTGACCCCCGGCACGGAGCCGACCTCTTGGTGGGTCGGGTTTGGATTGGCCTGATCGTCCCGCTCCGACGGGCTGAGGAGTGACCCTCATGATCAAGCCGCACACTCTCGCGCGGATCCCAACTGTTCACTTTTCAAGGATGGGCCTCGGGGTTGGACGACGTTTGAGGTCATCCTCGGGCATCACGCCCGTCCCTCGGCCGCTCAGTCGGCAGGGGACAACTCTAGCGAGAGCCCCCGTCGGGTCAAGCTTCCGGGCGGGCGGAATCCATCGGAATTGTCGAAAACCCTTGCGCCGCCTGAACTTCCGCATGCTCGGGAAACGCCGCAGGCCCGGCTTCCGGAGACAGGGCGGGGCGGCGACCCAGCGCCGGACTCACCCCAAGCACCGCCGGCCAGAGTTCCGAAGTTTGGGTTTTGAAAGGATTGGCGTCGCCCCCGGGCCCCTCGTGGCCGGCTCGGATTGCCCGGGCGGCCTCGCGCATCGTCGCCCCCGTGGTCAGGACGTCGTCGACGAGGACGACGATCCGGCGTGAGAGATCGACGCGGGGGGAGAGGCGCATGGTGCCGCGGACGTTGCGGGAGCGCTCGCTCATGGGGAGCGAGACCTGGGAGGGGCGATGCACGCGGGTGAGGGCGGTGATGATCGGCGCGGGGACGGCCCGCCTCACGCCCCGGCAGAGGGTGAGGGTGTGATCGATGCCGCGAGAGAGACGTCGGCGGAAGGTGGTGGGGATGGGGACGAGGACGACGCGTCGGGGGTCGACGTCGCGCTCGCGGAGGAGATGGGCGAGGCGTTGCCCCAGCACGAGCCCGAGGTCGGACCCGAGGCGGCGCCAGGCGGTGAACTTGATCTCGTGGATCGCGTCGCGGAGCAGCCCGCGGTATTCGCCGAGGCGGACGCCCGTGCTCCAGGGGACGCGCGAGGTGCGGCAGGCGGGGCAGCCGTCGGACGCGAAAGCCTCGAAGGCGCCGACGCTGGCGAGGCACCTCGGGCAGAAGGCGCGGGGCTCATCCGGTGTCCAGCCGTCGCGCTCGGCTCGGAGATGCCAGGGGGCGCGGGTGAGACCCAGGAGCCCGACCTCGATGCCGTGCCACCAGCGGGCGAGAGAAGAGTGACTCGGGGTCGAGCTGGGCTGGGCGGAGGGAGTCGGCGTGGTGGGCGCGATGGAGGACGCGGTGGTGGGGGGCCAGGCGAAGCGTGGGGTTGTGGGCGTGGGTGGGGTCACGGAAGCGCCGCCTGAGGAGGGCAGTGTAGAAGAAAATGGATCGACCCTGCAAGCCCGAACGTGCTACGCGCGGGTGAGGCGCTGGCGGACGGTGGCGGCGCGGACGCTGCGGCGTTGGTCCTGATCGAGCTCGCGCTGGGCGATTTTCTGGAGGTGCGCGGGCTGGACGAGGAGCATGAGGTGGTTGACCTGCTTCTGGTCCAGCCCCTTGACGAGGTCGAGAACGACGCCCAGGCGCACGAGGCTGAGGGAGAGCATGGCCTCGTCGGTGGCGAGGAGGCGTGCGTGCTCCAGGAGCCCCAGGGCGCGGTAGACCTGGTCTTCGAGGAAGAGCCGGCGTTTGGCGAGGAGCGTTCGGCGTGCGACGCGTTCGTACTCGATGACCTGGGGGATGATGTCGCGTTCGAGCTCTTCGACGATGCGCGGCTCGGTCTTGCCCAGCGTGCTCTGGTTGGAGATCTGGTAGAAGTCGCCCACGGAGTCGGAGCCCTCGCCGTAGAACCCGCGGACGGCGAGGCTCATGTCCGACGCGGCGCGCTTGACCTTGTCGATGTCCCCGACGAGGCGGAGCGCGGGGAGGTGGAGCATGACGCTCATGCGCAGCCCGGTCCCGAGGTTGGTGGGGCAGGCGGTGAGGTAGCCGAAGCGTGGGGAGAAGGCGTAGTCGAGCCCGGCCTCGACGCGGTCGTCGATGGCGTCGATGGCCCGCCAGCACTCGGAGAGCGCGAGCCCGGAGCGGATCACCTGGATGCGCAGGTGATCCTCCTCGTTAACCATGATGCTCAGGCGTTCGTCGGGGAGAGAGACGGCCACGCCCCGGGGATCGTCGACGCCTTTTTCGCCCGCGGCGACGCGCCCCCGCGAGTGGTTCTTGCTGATGAGGTGCCGCTCGACAAGCAGCATGCGCTCGACGGGCGGGGTCTCGTGCAGATCGACCCACATGACGCGCTCGGCGAGGGAGGCCTGGAGGAGCCAGTTGCGGCAGGCGTCCAGGGTTTTCTGGCGGTCGGGGCGCTGGGCCTTGGCGGCGAAGGGCATGGAGGCGAGGTTGCGGGCCAGGCGCGCCCGCGAGGACATGACCACGTCGCTGGCGTCGCCCTCGCCGCGGAGCCACTCCGTGCCGAGCTCGAAGGGTTGGGGCGAGGATCCCGGAGTGCTCACGGCTCACCCCCGGGCGGTGGCTGGATTCCGGGAGGATGCTCCAGCGTCTTGAGCTGGTCGCGGAGCTTGGCGGCGGTCTCGTACTGTTCGGCCTCGATGGCCTCGTCGAGCTTCTTGCGGAGGCGGCGGATGGCCTCGGCCTTGGTCTCGCGGAGCGCGAGCGCGGCGTCGGGTGCGGTGTCGGGGGCGGCGGGGCGCGGCGGGGTCACGGGCTGACGCTTGGGGACCTTGCCCGTGTGCGACGACCCGCCCTCGTGCCAGCGCTCGAGCAAGGGCGTGAGCGACTTGTCGAACGCGGCGTAGCAGTCGGGGCAGCCCAGGTGGCCCGACTGGCGGAACTCGGAGAAGGTGAGTCGGCAGCTGGGGCAGAGGTTGGGCGGGGCCGCGGAGGGCACGCTCGCCACGGAGAACTTCGAGATCAGGTTGCTGATGGGGATGGCGCCCTGGGCGGCGAGCCCCTGCTGCGCGGCGCACGCCTCGCAGAGATGCCGCTCGACCTTGGCGCCCTGGCGGACGGTGACTTCGTGCACAGTCGCCTCGTTGTCGCAGCGGTCGCACTTCATCGGGTGAAGGATAGGTGGACGGCGTGGGGCGGTGGACCAAAGAAAAACCCCCGCGTTCCAGAACGCGGGGGCCCTGTGGAGGGATTCGCCAGCACGAGACAAGGACTCGACCCCCCGCGAGCAGAGCGGGAAGCCGGGACAAGAGCAAGGGAAATCAGCGGCGGCGGCGGAGGGCGACGAGCCCGCCCATCCCGACGAGCGCGAGGGCGCCGGGGGTGGGGACGAAGGTGATGTCGAAGATCATCTGGGTCTCATCCACCACGGAGCCCACCACGCCGTTCCACACCACGGCCGAGCCCATCTCGGGGAGGGTGCGTCCGTTGGCCAGGACCGTGCTCGTGGCGAGGGGGACGCCATCGGCGAAGACGGCGTTGGTGATGCTGACGCTGGAGATCACGTCGGGGAGGTTGTCCCAGAGCAGCCCGTTGGTGAACGCGCCGGCGCCGACGTCGAATCGTCCCTGGGTCATGGGCTGTCCGCCGATGGTGAGCCCGTTGATCCAGAGGGAGCTGCTGTTGGTGGTGAAGGCGCCGACGATGACGCGGAGGGAGTTGGGCCCGGTGACGAACTGGGCTTCGCTCATGTGGACCGTGGCGCCCGAGCCCGCGAGCACGCCGTGGAGGCTGGCGGCGAGGTCGTAGTTGAACGTGGTGATCCGCCCGGCGTTGGTGATTAAGGCGGCGCCGGCGGTGGACTGGCCGATGATCGCCGCGCCGTAGGTATCGCCGCCGGTGATCCCGCGCGGGGTGAACCCGCCCAGATCACGCAGCGAGGCGAGCTGTCCCACGTTGGACGTGATGCCCTGGCTGAGGTCGGCGTTGGCCGAGACCACACTCTGCGCCTGCGCGGAACCCGCGAGCGCGACAAGCACAAATGCCGCAACGGTCTTCATGTTTCTCTCCCTCTCCCGACGCGTTTCCGCGACGGACCACCCGATCACGACGACCACCGCACACACACGTGAACGGCGGGCCGCGAAACAGAATCACGGGGAAAGGTGTCTTGTCTCTCCTCGGACTCCGGGTGCATTGTGGGGGTTTTCAGGGCGTTGTCAAGCCCGGGTTGAAGGACAAGTCTGTCCGTTTGGGCTCAATCGCCGTGGCGCTGGCGGAGCTTGGCCGAGAGCCGGACGAGCAGGTGCATCCGCTCGAACTGGTCGACCCAGTCCTGGATCGTCGCCGCGAGCTCGTCGGCGGGGACGTCGGCCCCCGGAAGCGGGCAGGCGGCTCCGAGCTGCTTGGCGGCTTTGGCGCGGAATCGGGCCAGGACCTGGTCGCCCGCCAGTCCGATAAACTCGAGATCCTCGTTCATGAAGAGGACGGTGGGGACGCGCATCCCGCCGCAGATCTTGACCGCCTCGGCGAGGGGCTTGTGCTGATCGCGGTCGACGAGGCGCAGGTCGAGGGCGCCGGGGTTGGCGCGGCGGATGTGTTCGAGGATGGGGACCTGCTGGACGCAATCGCCGCACCACGTGCCGGAGCTCACCAGGACGTTGACGCGCCGGGTGAAGGAGGCGACGAGGGCGTGCTGCACGGGGGTGAGCGCGACCTTGGAAAGGAAGGCGTTCCAGGACTGCTGCTGGTCGGGGGTGCCGGTCCTGACGTAGGCGTCGTAGGGCAGGGCGGCGGCGAAGGATGAGCGGAGCAGTTCGGGGGTGAGCATGTCGGATGGTAGAGTCGGCGTGGGGGTCAGCTCAGGAGCATCGAGATTCCGAGCATGATGACCGAGTAGATCGCGGCGATGATGAGGCAGTGCTTCCACGCGAGGTGAGCGATGAAGTGGAGCAGGGCCACGAGCAGCCCGAAGCCGATCGCCGAGGCGAGCCAGCTCGCCCCGGGGAGGTCCGCGGCGTTGAGGGCGTAGCTCGAGCCCGTGTTCAGCACGCCCCACAGCACGATGATGATCACGCTCGTCTTCACCTCGATGTCGTCCTTCGCGACCATGTTCGCGATCCAGGACAGCAGAAAGCCGAGCACGGCGTAGATCGCGATGAGGATCAGGATCCCGAACATGAAGGGCTCCTTCAGGACGGTGAGGTGTCGGTGGAGATGAGCCCCTTGAGACGCCGGAGCTCGTCGAAGGCCTGCAAGGGGGAGAGCGCGTCGAGCTTGACCTCGCGGAGGGCGTCGAGGGCGGGGTGAGCCACGTACTGCGTGAACAGCGAGAGCTGGGGATCGTGCGTCACGGCCGGGGCGTCGAGCGCGGGGGTGCTGGTGCGCGGGCCGTGCTCCACGGCGAGGGAGGAGAGGACTTCTCTCGCGCGGGCGACCACTCCCGCGGGGATTCCGGCGAGTCGGGCGACGTGAACGCCGTAGGACTGATCGGTGCGTCCGGGGAGGATCCTGTGGAGGAAGATGATCTGGGCGTGGGGGTCGCCCGGGGGCCACTCTCTGACCTCGACGTGGAGGTTCTTGACGCGGGGGTGGAGGCGGTCTTCGAGGTCGGTGAGCTCGTGGTAGTGGGTGGCGAAGAGGGTGCGCGGGCCTTTTCCTTCGCGGGCGAGGTGCTCGACGATGGCCCAGGCGAGGCTGAGCCCGTCGAGGGTGCTGGTGCCGCGTCCGACCTCGTCCAGGACGACCAGGGAGCTCGGCGAGGCGTGGTGGAGGATGTTGGCGGTCTCGATCATCTCGACCATGAAGGTGGATTGCCCGGCGTGGAGGGCGTCGTCGGCGCCGATGCGGGTGAAGATGCGGTCGACGACGCCCAGCGTCGCGGAGGCGGCGGGGATGAAGCTCCCGGTGTGCGCGAGGAGAGTGAGGAGGGCGGTCTGGCGGATGAAGGTGCTCTTGCCGGCCATGTTGGGCCCGGTGATGAGGGCGAGGGCGGCGTGCGCCCCGCCCAGGCCCGCGTCGTTGGGGACGAACCTCGAGTCGAGCAGCTCGTCGAGGACGGGGTGGCGTCCCTGGACGATGTCGAGCACGGGCTCGTCGACGATCGTCGGGCGGACCCAGCCGCGGCGCAGGGCCTTCTCGGCGAAGGCGAAGAGCGCGTCGAGCTCCGCGACCGCGTCGGCGAAGGCGGCGAGGCCCGCCAGGCGGTCGACGAAGCTCTGCGCGAGCGCGTCGAAGAGCTCCCTCTCGCGTTCGGCGGCGCGCGCCTCGGCGGTGGTGACCTTGCGCTCGAACTCGCGCAGCTCGGGCGTGGTGAAGCGTTCGGCGTTCTTGAGCGTCTGGGCGCGGATCAGCTCCGGCGGCGCGGCGCGGGCTTGCGCCTGGGGGAGCTCGATGTAGTACCCGAAGATCTTGTTGAAGCCCACGCGCAGGCTCGGGAGGTTGTGCTGGGCGATGAGGCGGGCCTGGTACGCGGCGAGCCAGGCGCCGGCGTCGCGCTGGAGGAGCCGGGCCTCGTCGAGCGAGGGGTCGATGCCGTCCTTGATCAGCCCGCCCTCGCGCAGGTGGGGGGGCGGGTCGTCGACGCAGGCCTCGAGGACGCGCTGGGCGGTTGGGGCCAGCTCGTCGCGGCTTGCGCCGAACCGCGAGGCGAACGAGGCCAGGGGCGGCGAGTCGCCAGCGTGGACCGCGAGCTCTTTCGCGGCGGCGGCGGAGCGGGCGACGGCGACGAGGTCGCGCGGCGTGGCGCGCCCCAGCGCAAGCCGCCCCGCGATGCGGGCCACGTCCTGCACCGTCCCGAGCAGACGCGACAGCTCCCCCGCGAGCAGCGGGCTGGCGATGAGGTGCTCGACGATTTGCTGGCGGGCGCGGATCTTCCCGGCGTCGCGCAGGGGTCGGCAGAGCCAGTCGCGGAGCAGACGCTTGCCCATGGCGGTGCGGCAGAGCCCGCGCCCGGCGTGCCCGAGGAACACGCCCAGCAACGAGCCGTCGGCCGTCGGAGAGGCGCGGAGCGTGCGTTCGATCTCGAGGGAGCGGAGGCTGACGGCGTCGATGACGACAAAGGCGCCGGGGTCCTCGCGCCGGGGCGGGCGAAGGTGCTTGAGCGTGGCCTTGGCGAGGGTGACGCCCGGGAGGTGGCGGAGGCTCTTGAGGTCCTCCTCGCTGAGGGTCTGGGTCTGCGTGAGGTAACGGAGGATGGCGCCGGCGGGGGCGATGGCGGGGTCGTCCTCGCGCAGCCCGAAGCCCGCGAGGCTCTGGACGCCGAAGTGCGCGAGAACGCTCTCGCGCGACTCGGCGGGGCGGAACTGCCAGGCGGGGCGGGGCGTGCCCGAGAGTCCCAGCGCGTCCAGGACGCGCTTCACGCGGGGCGGGGGTTTGAGGTCGCCCGGGTCGGCGTAGAGCAGCTCGCGCACGCCGCGACGCGCGAGCTCGTCCAGGAGCCCCGGCGCGGTGGAGTCGGTGACGAGGAACTCGCCCGTGGCGGCGTCGACGACGGCGAGCGAAGCGGGGGAGTCATCCCCCGGCGCGGTGAAGACGACGGCGGCGAGCGTGCCCGCGCTCTGCTCGTCCTGGAGAGATTCGTCGACGATCGTGCCCGGGGTCACGACGCGGGTGACGGCGCGGGGGACCAGGCCCTTGGCCTGCGAGGCGTCCTGGAGCTGCTCGCCCACCGCGACACGGAAGCCCTGGGCGACGAGGCGCTTGAGGTAGTTCTCGAGCTGGTGGTAGGGAACGCCCGCCATGGGAACGCCCTGGGTGCGCTGCGTGAGCGTGAGCCCCAGGGCCTTGGAGAGCGTGACGGCGTCGTCGTCGAAGGTCTCGTAGAAGTCCCCCATGCGCAGGAGGAGCACGCAGTCGGGGTGACGCTGCTTGAAGCGGGCGTACTGCTGCATCGCGGGCGTGGCGCGCGGGTCCGAGCCGCGGGGGGGCTTGTCCGGCCCCGGCGCGGAGGGTGCGGCGGCGGGCGGCGCGGGCCCGGAC
>CAZTJZ010000120.1:0-8157 GCA_964614075.1 uncultured Phycisphaeraceae bacterium | reverse complement strand
ATCACGCCGGGAGGGACTTGAACCCGCAACCTGCGGATTTGGAATCCGCTGCTCTACCAGTTGAGCTACCGGCGTTCTGCTCAAGGACGAGCCCTGAGGCCCGTCGCCATTCTGTCCGGAAACCGTTGACACCGCTGACTCCTCGTCCGACGACCCGCACGGGTCGGCCGCATGCCCGCACGCCGTCGGTCCATACATGGACAGGCCCGGGCTGAACCCCGGCACGCCCCGCCGCCGCACTACGCCGCGGCCTTACTTCCGCTTGACCTTGTGCAGCGTGTGCTTGCGCAGGCGGGGCGAGAACTTCATCATCCCCTCCTTGAGCCCCTCGGGCATCCCGCCCTTGGTGTTCACGCTGGTGCGGTAGTTGAGATCGCCCGACTCGCTGCACTGAAGCCAGCAGTATTCACGCGCCGCCGCTTTCTTCTTCGCCATGACAACCCTCGCTGACTGTGCCCCGCCCGGCGTCCCAAGGCCGATCGAGCGTCCCGGGCTTCCCACAGCCACCCGGCCACCACACTCCACCGCCCGTCAACGCCCCACGACGCACGCTTCGTTCTATAGACAAAACCGTCCGGGAGGTAAATCCCGGACGACAGGCAATCCTAGGCGGCTCACCCGCTGGCGTCGCCACCCACGCTTTGTCCTGACCCGTACATACACCAACTCGTCGCGCGGGGAGCGCTCCCGCGTCGAGGGGGTGCGATTCAACACCCGCTCTCGAGGCGGGTGAGGAAATAGATCAGATCGTCGATGGTCACACCGCCATCAGGGATGCCGGTGCCCGAGCCATCATCGACATCGGCGGCGACGACTCCCTGCTCGAAGACGCCGAGGTAGTAGATCAGGTCATCGATGGTGACCCCGCCGTCACAGGTACCCGTGCCGGTGCCATCGTCAATGTCCGCGACGCAGATGGTGAGCGTGGCGGGGATGCTGGTCACGCTGCCGCAGGCGTTGGTGACGATGCACCGGAACTCAACCTGACCGCCCACGAACCCCTTCGAAAACACGGCACTGGGTGCGAAGGTCATCGACATACCGCCCGCGCAGGTCACGACGCCCGCCTGGAGATTTCCGGGGCCCGTGACATCGGAAACGACCAGATGGCCATCCCCGAGGTTGGCCCAGTCGCCGCCGTCTTCGGGCGAGAGGTGGACCTGCCACTGAGGAATATTGGGCGTGGTTCCGTCCGCGGAGATCGAGAACGTCGCGCTCCCATGTGGGCAGATGCTCGTCGGGCTCGGATGCGTGAGAATGCCCGGCGCGACGCACGGAGAGGTTGGCCCGACATCGATCGCCATCGCGGGCATCGCCGAGTCGGGGGAGTAGTCCTCGGGAAGGATCACGCCGTCGTTGTAGAACACCAACGTTCCGGTATCTCCCGTGGTGTTCTCCCAGACGGTCAGGAGCGCGGTGGACTCCATGGGGGCGGTGATTCCGAGCCAGTACTTCTGACCGGCGACCATCGTCCACGCCGCTTCGCTCACGTCGATGAAGACGAGCGGCGTCGCGTACAACCCTCCGCCGTCGGTGACGAAAAAGGGCACATCAGACCCGACCTGCGCCCCCACGCCACCTCCCGCGTCGGCAAACAGCCGGAGGGTCACAAAGTCGGGTCCGAGGACGGACGTGATGGGCAGACGAACAGTCGTCGCATCTCCGCTCGCCGCGGCGGTGAACTGCGCCGCAGAGTCGGTGTGGGTGCCGAACAACAGTGAAGGAAACACGACCAGCGTCCCACTGAAACTATCGACCCCATGGCACGGTCCAAGGTTGTTGTACGCCTCGTCGGCAAAGGCGAAGGACGAAGCACACGCGAGGATCAGGGCGGGCATTGCGGTCTTCATGGGCGCGACTCCTAGACAATGTTCGGGCAATTCGGGAGAAATCCTGCCGTACGGGCGAGGGTGGCCAAGTGGCTCAAACTGACTCTGGAGTCGAATCTAGACGATTTCGCTTCGCGTGTCAAAGGGTTTCTTGCTAGAATCTAGAAACCGATGAGCCTCACAACGCCCAAACGCCCGAGCCGCTCTTCTTCGAGAAGCAGCGCTGCTCATCCTCCCGCGTTCTCGGGGTTCTCTCAGGACGTGCTCACGCAGTTTGACGGGCTCGGGCGACGCCTCGCCTCCGACATCCGCGCGCTAATCGGAATGCTCCCCGTCGGAGCCCGATCCGTCCGCTCCATGGCCGCGTATCTCGAGGTCAATCGGAATCTGTGCCAGCGCGCCATCGCGGCCGCCAACAGCACGCTGGGAGGAATCGACGTTGTTTCTCAGTCGCCCGGATTTTCACAGTTGCTCGTCCTCGTGAATGCTGCCGAAGCGAAGAAGGTCAAACCCTCGGTGGTCAAGAGCCTGCGTGTGGCGGTGCAGGAAGTTGCCGACCTCGCGGTGAAGGTGTCGGGGAGCGAGGCCAAGTTCCGGAGTGAGCTGCGCACAAGCATGGGCGACCCCGGCGGCTCGCATCATGCGAGAGTGGGCGACATCGGACACCGCGAAGCACTCTTCGGGCACGCCCGCGAGATCGCCGGGAGCGGCGCGGAACTGCGCGCCAACGTCGGCATCGTGTGGCCCAGCGAGTCCGACCCCAACGTGCTCGACCTCACGATGGTCGTCGCGTATCACTCACATGTGTGTCGAGAAGGCGGGATGCCGCTGACCGCGTATTTCCACGAAAGCCGCGACTTCGAGTCCGAAGCGCACAACCACCCGGACCGCGCTCCGTACACCCACACACCCAATCAGCCGCAGCGGGCACTCCTCCATCGGTTCTGTTCCACGCCCCTGCCCGTGGTCACGCCCCATGGCCCCAAGGATCTCGAGCATCACGTCGTCGATCCGTCGGCCTACCAGGGCAACCGTGCAATCGACGTCGCCACGCTGCACCAAACCCATGGCGTGCCCCACCCCGCGACCCGCCCGGACGATCCGCTCATCGACGTCCTGGCGCATGTTTCGATCCCCGTGCGACGGTTCATCTTCGACTTCTACCTTCACCGCTCCCTGGCTCGCCAGTGCATCCCATTTTTCGGAGCGTTCGCGCTGGGCTCGGGCATCGAGGTCGCCGTCCGAAACGCGTGGTACAGACAACTACCCGAAGGTGGGCAGCTCGAACTCCTCGGAAGTGGCACACGCCACATCGCCACAAAGTCATGGCATCGCCACGAGGAACTCGTCCGACACGCCTTTGACTCCATCGCCGTGGATCCTTCCGACGCCATCGGGTTTCGAGCGGATATCCGCTTTCCTGTCTGGGGCATGACCTACGCAATCGGCTTTGATTTCTCGGGGGCAGGTGCCCCAATCTTGCCGTAGACCCTCGGCACGAGTTCCAGGACGCGGGCACTCTCCCGATACGGCAGGGTCCGCGCGCCTCGCGGCACGTCCCCGTCATCCCTCCAAGAAAACAGGGATCTCCGCATTCGGAGACCCCTGCCACACGCACCGTTGTGATTGATTGGAATCGGGCGACAAAGCCCCCACCCACTCGAACTCCTCCCTCGGGGGAGGGAGGCTCCGAGGCCTTCCTCCAAGATCTCGATCACGACCCCCGACCCGATCGTCTTCCCGCCTTCACGCATGCCTTCAGCACCCGCCCTCGAAGCGGGTAAGGTAATAGATGAGATCGTCGATGGTGACCCCGCCGTCGGGCACGCCGCTCCCGGAGCCGTCATCCACGTCGGCGGCCACGGACCCCTGCTCGAAGATCTCGAGGTAGTACAGGAGGTCATCGATGGTGACCCCGCCGTCGCAGGTGCCGGTGGCGGAGCCATCGTCGGTGTCGGCGACGCAGATGGTGAGCGTCGCGAGGTTGCTCGTGATGCTGCCGCAGGAGCTCGTGACCTGAACCCGGAAGTTTCCACCTGTGCCGAGCGCGTGGACCACGAGTGGGGAGGAGGTCGCCCCCTGCACATCAACCTGTTCGCCGCCGGGCGCGATGTTGAGCCCGTTGCTCAGGTTCATGAAGGCGCCGGGAACCACCGGCTGCCATTGCCATTGGTACGTGAAGGAACCCGGGGGAGGCGCGAGCGTGACGGAAAACTGAACCGATCCCGACGGGCACGACGACACGTCCTGCGGGTGCTCCGTGATGCTCGGCGTGTCGCCGCCGAAGGTGTAGCGGGCGATCTGAGCCGCCGACGCCCCCCCGGCCGTGGTGAAGAACCCCCCCGCGATCACGTCGCCCACGGGCAGCACGGTCAACTCCGCGACGTCGTTGTTCACGCCGGACCCCATCGCGGACCATGAGTTCGTGCTCGTGTGGTAGCGGGCGATGCGGCTCGCGGGAACACCGCCCGCCACGGTGAAGCTCCCGCCGATGACCACGTCCCCGTCCGGCAGCACCTTGACGTCGTTGACGTACTCGAACGCCCCGGACACGCCGCCGGCCATGTCGGACCAGGAGTTCGTGCCCGGGTTGTAGCGGGCGACCCGGCTCACCGGCACCCCGCCCGCGACGGTGAAGTACCCGCCCGCGATCACGTCCCCGCTCGGCAATACCGCGACCCCCACGACGGTGTTGTTCATGCCCGACCCGAGCGTGGACCAGGAGTTCGTCGTCGGGTGGTACCGCGCGATTCGGACCGCGCCGACGCTGCCGCCGTTCAGAAAGACCCCGCCGACAATCACCGTCCCGTCAGGCGCGAGGGCGAGGCTGTTCACCACGTCGCCCGAGCTGGAAAAATCCGAGTTCATCCGGGTCCAGACCCCGGTGGTGAGGTTGTGGCGGCCGACGTGCTCCGCCAGCACTCCGTTCACGCGCGGGATGTTGCCGCCGATGATCACCTCGTTGTTGGCGATCAGCAGGATAGCGTTGACCTGCCCGCCGTTGTTCCCGTATCCCAGCCCGGAGAACGTGTTGGTCGCGAAGCTGTAGCGTGCGAACTGACGAGTCGCCACGCCGCCGATCGAGGAGAAGTTCCCCCCCAGCAGCACGTCGCCGTTGGGCAGCGCGGCCAGCGCGTACACGGTGCTCGAGTTGCTCCCGGTTGCCGGCGCCGTCCATGTTCCCGTCGCGAACGAGTAGCGCGCGAACTTGTTGGGGGCGGCGATGGGGCCCGAGATTGAACTGAAACTGCCGCCCGCCACCACGTCGCCGTCCGGCAGCACCGTCAACGCACGCACCTGGCTCGTCGGCCCGGGCGCCCCGATCCCCGTCACCCACGAGGCGGGGCACTGCGCGGCGGCGGAAGACGCCAGCGCGAGGATCGGCAGCATGACCGCCGCGAGTCGGCGCGTGCCCGAAGCGCCGCGCACGCCGGCGGCGATGGAATCGCCGGACGACGCACCGAGGCGGGTGCGCACCGCGCAGCAAGAACGGATGAAACAAACGCGAAACGCATGACGGCTCATTCTGGTCTCCCCTGATAGACTTGCGACGAACAAATAGTACTCCGCCGAAGTCATCGCCGAATTACCCTGCTCGTTGGGGCGGGCCGTATCCGCGAACTCTCCCACGCCGCCCTCGCCGTCACGGCTCTCCAAGAAACTCTGCCCTAACACCCGCCCTCGAAGCGCGTGAGGTAATAGATGAGATCGTCGATAGTGACCCCGCCGTCGGGCAGGCCGGTGCCGGAGCCGTCATCCACGTCGGCGGCAATCGAGCCGTTCGCGAAGTAGGTCAGGAAGAAGAGGAGGTCGTCAATGGTGACCCCGCCGTCGGGTGTGCCGGAGCCGGAGCCGTCGTCGAGGTCGGCAGAGCATCCCGTATCGAGCGACGCGACCTGAGAAGAAGTCAATCCGCACGCGTTGGAAACGACGCACCTAAAGAGAAGGTGGTTCCAAGTTTGGTCAGATACGACGCCAAGCGTGGGCTCGTGCGCGCCAACCACGGTGCCAACTTGGGGCACGATCCCATTCACCATGGGCAACCAGCTTCCGTTGGGCGGCGCGCACTCCCACGCGTACTGGAGAGGTCCCTCGCCCGCGGCCGAAATGGAAAACTGGGCCATTGTGCCTGGAGGCACCCGCACCGACAACGGATCAAGCAAGACTTCGGGGCAGATCAGCGGATCGAAGTGTTCGTCGCGAATCACTGCCGGGCCACCGGGTTCGTAGCTCACGATGACATGGACCGGCTGGCCTGTTGCGTCCCATGCACGCAGCCCGGTGACGGAAGCGGAAGCGAACGCACTACCGCCCTCCGTGTAGTTGCACCCGAGGCCCGTACTCCCGCCTCCTCCCGCGGAAGCAGTTGTGAAGACCTGAAGCTCGACGGGGCCCGTCGTGAGTTCCATCATCCCATCTCCACGAACTTCAAAGAATGGGTGTTCAGCCTGCCACGTGGCTATGAGGAGTGGAATATTGCCGGCGTAAACCCCTACCCCGGCCGAAGACAAGGAGCGCGACGGAGCCAAGCGGGGCTGCCAATACCAGGACACGCCACCTCCGTATCGCACGTTTACGCGATATCGAACCGGCTGGGGCGCCGAGGCTGAACCGGGCGCCAAACGTGCATAGAAAACTCGCGAGACCCTAGCCAACGCGCCCGCGCTTCCGGCCACATTGCATTGCGGCAGCGCCCCAGCGCGCGAGAGCATTCCCACAGTGCCCGCGGTGCTCACCGGGGAAACCCAGCCCTGAACGATGGTGTTGGGCGTGGGGGCGAACCAGAGGTTGAGCGAGCGATCACCCGGGCTCGAGTCACCCACCCTGGACTCCTCGAACGGCTCGTAGGGCTCGTGCCGAAAGCCAGATCCGCGGAGCAAGATATCAGTCGTAGTTTGCGCGCACGCGGGCGCCGAGGGCGCGAGCAGAGCGACAAAAATGGTGGATCGGGCGGCGAGGCTGAAGACCCGGGCACTCGCGAGGTCCTTGGTACGCGAGCTTCTCTTTGGGTCCACGTGAATCGCCGCCGTCCGGGTGGTGATCTCCGTCGATGAGGCCACAGTTGCGCGCAAAGAGGCACTGTTCCGCGTGCTCGCGTGTTCCACGTTGACTCCCTTCCGATTGACTCGATGATCGTAATGCCTGTCGCGCTCCCCAGTCGGGAGGCAGTGAGTACGGACCGCCGGCTCTCCGGGGTGCTGCTCGGCACCATCGGGCGAGCGGTCCACGCGGCTGTCACCTCAGCGGAGCAAACGGAATCCGAATCGGTGAGTCAAGGGCGACATGGTTGGAAGAGCCCGGCAGCCGTGCGTCACGATTGCAACGCTCAAGAAAAACAGCCCCGGACCGGGGTCCGGGGCTGGGGTCGTTTCGATGATGCCTGGTACCGGGTCTGAAGTTTCCTTACTCCAAAATCTCAGTCACCACCCCCGACCCGATCGTCTTCCCACCTTCACGCACGGCGAAACGCACGCCCTTCTCCATCGCGATGGGCTTCCCGAGAAGGTCGACCTCGACCTGCACGTTATCGCCCGGCATGCACATCTCCGCCCCGCCCAGGAGCTTCACCGTGCCCGTGACGTCCGTGGTCCGGAAGTAGAACTGCGGGCGGTACCCGGAGAAGAACGGCGTGTGACGCCCGCCCTCTTCCTTGGTCAGCACGTACACCTCGCCCTTGAACTTGCTGTGGGGCGTGATGCTCTTGGGCTTGCACAGAACCTGCCCGCGCTCGATGTCGTCCTTCTCCACGCCGCGGAGCAGACACCCGACGTTGTCGCCGGCCATGCCGCTGTCCAGAGTCTTCTGGAACATCTCCACGCCCGTGACGACCGTGTTCTTGGTGTCCCGCAGCCCGACGATCTCGACCGTGTCGCCGACCTTCACCACGCCGCGCTCGATGCGGCCCGTCGCGACCGTGCCGCGGCCCTTGATCGAGAAAACGTCCTCGACGCTCATCAGGAAGGGCTTGTCGACCTCGCGCGTGGGCTCGGGGATGAAGTTGTCGATCGCGTCGAAGAGGTCATCGATGGGCTTGCAGATCTTGTCGTCCCGGGGGTTCTCCAGGGCGGCCTTGCTCTGCCCGCGGATCACGGGCGTGGTGTCGCCCGGGAAGTTGTACTTCTTGAGCAGATCGCGGACCTCCATCTCCACCAGGTCCAGGAGCTCGGGGTCGTCCACGAGGTCCACCTTGTTGAGGAAGACGACGATGTGCGGCACGCCGACCTGGCGGGCCAGCAGCACGTGCTCGCGCGTCTGAGGCATCGGGCCGTCCGCGGCGGACACGACCAGGATCGCCCCGTCCATCTGGGCCGCGCCCGTAATCATGTTC
>CAZTJZ010000119.1:0-8164 GCA_964614075.1 uncultured Phycisphaeraceae bacterium | reverse complement strand
CCTCCCCGCTCGCCGCCGCCCGCGCCGCCGCGCTCTTCGCCGACTCCATCGCCGATCGCTTCGCCAGGACCTCGCGCTCGAGCTTCTCCGCCGCCTCCGTCACCGCCTGCGCCGCCCGCGCCCGCGCCTCCCCCGCCGACACTTCCTTCCCCGCCAGAGCCCGCTCGATCTCCTGCAGCGCCGTCAGCTCACGCGCCTTGGCCCCGTCCGCGACCAACGGCTCCGCCCCCGCGCCCTGCACCGTCTCGATCGCCTTCGAGATCTCCCGCGTCGCATCCGCATTCTCCTGTGCCAGCCGCTGCTCCCGCGCCTCGCGCCGCGTCACCGACCGCGTCGGCACGTACTCCAGCGCCACCCCCACCGCCACCAGCGCCGCCGCCCACACCGCCCACTCCCGACCCACCCTCACCGGCACCGCCCGCGCCGCGTCCACGCGCCCCGCGGCACGCTCCGCCTCGCCCATCGCCAGCACCTCAAACGCCGTCGGAGAAGCCCGCCCCGAAAACTCCAACCCCGACGCCAGCGCGCTCTTGAGCTTCAGCCGCTCGTCCACCTCGCGCGCCGCACGCCCCAGCGTCCACCGCCGCGCCCACGCCACCCCCACGCCCGCAAAGAGCGCCAACGCCGCAGGCCCCGCGATCAGCACCCACCCCCGCGACCAAAGCGTCCACCCCTCGCCCGCCAGCACCCGTAGCTTCACGAGCGCCACCAGCACCGCCGCAAGCCCGGCCCCAACCCCCAGCGCCCGCCCCCCGACCCGCAGCGCATCGTCCACCAGCGCCCGCCGGCGAACAGTCGCCGCCGCCGCCATGGTCTGGCGAAGGGTCTGCTCCATGCCCAAACTATACGACGACCGCAACGTCGGCCCGAACGGCCGACGCGTCAGCAATAACCACCCAACGCAGACCGCCCACGCAAACAACCCGCGCGAAAGCCACACGCGAACAGCCCATCACGCTCCGGATTCTTGCTTCACCGATCAGGCGACGCCCGACCCGCGCTCCACGCCCGGTCAGCCGTCCGAGCCATCACCGCCGGCGTGAACGCCCGCCGATCACGCACAGCATCCCGATCAGCGCCGACGCCGCGCCGGGAGTCGGGCAGTATTCCACGCCCTTGAGGTCGAGCTTGTACTTCCCGCCGTTCGCCGGGCCACCGTCGTTCCATCCGAACAGCACGTCCGTCGCGCTCGGGCCGTCCGGCGCCCGCTGCACGTTCCGCGGCGTGTTGTTCCAGATCATGTCGCCCACGAAATCGATCGGGTCGTTGTTGTACCGCGAGATCGCCAGCAGGTAATCCCCGGGCGCGGGCACGAACGTCCCGTCGAGGATCGCCTGACCGCCCCCGCCGTTCTGGTCCGCCATCGCGATCCCGACCCCGGACATCGTGAACAGGAACAGCTGCGCATCGAAGCTCGCGCCGCTGTTCGCGTAGAACTGGCTCACGTTCGTGATGCGGATGCAGTAGATATCCGCGTCGTCACCGGTCACGAGCTCGCCATCAATCAGCTTGAGCGTGCCCGTTCCGAGCGTGATCTGCGCCGTGGGCACCGTCTGCCCCGCGTCGCCGACTTCCGTCCACGATCCCCCGCCCAACGCGGACGATGCCAGCACGCACGCGCCGACAACGCCACACAGCTTCGCAGCACAACTCATGGTGTCTCTCCTCCGGGCCGCGTGAGCGGGCCGGTCTCCTACTCGCAGACATCATACTCCGTCCGCGCAATATCCGCAAGAAGATTCACCAACCATCGCCCAAACCATTTCTGGATAAGGACAAACGTCGATGCAGCCTCTGGTGTCCGTGCCCGCCAGCCGCTCGCCGCGGACCCTTCCCCCACCGGGATAGGTGTCGTGCTACTTTGGCGAGCTCGACCGCACGATCCGCTGCGCCGCCGCCGCGGCGTCGCTCAGCATCCCCTTCGATTTGCGCCCGAAAAAGTGGAACAGGGGCCGCTCGGGCTCTGCCTCCATCCGACCCACCCACACGATCACGTCCGCCACGTCATCGTGCCCGTCCAGCCACTCCGTGAGCGACGCCCGGCACTCCTTGGAATCCACCGCCTCCGCCCCCCGCGCCGCCCGGACCGCCGCGAGCAGCTCCGTCTCCCCCTCCTCGTCCAGCGACTCGTCACGCTCCCCCACCACGTTCCCCACCACCGTGAACCCCTGCCCACGAAGATCCCGCACGACCCGCCCGATCCGCTCGCTCGCCTGGTCGCTCAGCGGCGGGAGCATGTCGCTCACCATGATCAGCGATCCCCCCTTCACCCGAGGCAGGTTCCGCGCCGGCGCGTCCACCACCGCCATCGCCTCGGGCGCTCCGGTCAGCCCCGGGATCCGCAGCCGCCCGCTCTTGAGCGAGTTGTTCGCCCAGATCCCCACACCCGCCACCGCGCCCCCGACCAGCAGCAGCGCCGCGATCGTCGCGTGATTCGGGTTGTTCGTGTATCGCTGACCCGCGGGCCGACGCGCCGAGGTCCGTGCCTTGGCCCGCGCCCTGGCCGCCTGCACCCGCCCCCGCGCCCGCTTGAGCTGATCCTCCGCCGCCGCACGCGGGCCCGCGCCCGCACGCGTCCAGTTCCCCACCGCCGCGCCGACCGCGCCCGCCGCCGCCGCCGCGTGCACGCCCGCACGCGCCACGCCCGCACGCACACGCTCCTCCACTCGCGCCACGCCCCCCGATCCCACGCCCGGGCCCGTCCTCGCGCTCCCCGTCCACCAGTTCGTCACCATGATCCGCGGCGAGCCCGCACGCTCCACGCTCCCCCCCGCACCCCGATTCGGCAGGGGCGGCGGCATCGAGCCCGACATGCCCGAAATCGCCGCAGGAATCGCCGCCGGAATCGCCGGGGGCCACTCCTCCCCGCGCCGATCCTCCACACGCTCCTCCACCATCGCCGCCCCGCGCATCGACGGCAGCGCCGCCGGCATCACCGCGAACGGATCCTCCGACGCCATCACCACGTGCACGTCCTCGAGCATCGCCCCCACCGACGTGTACCGCTTGTCGTAGTCCGCCATCGCCCGACGCACGATCCACCGCAGCGCCTCCGGGCACCCCTTGCTGATCGGGCTCAACACCCCGTGCGCCGGGAAGCTGTCCTCCAGCACCGCGTACAACACCGCCCCCGCCCCGTACACGTCGAACCGCGTCCCGTCCACCTCCTGCACCTTCACGCCCTTGAGCGCCATCCGCACCAGCTCCGGGTCCCGGAAATACTCCGTGCCGTGCGTCGTCAGCGTCATCGCCGAACGCAGCGGCGTGATCAGCCCGAAGTCCACCAGGTGCGCCCGGGGCCCATCCACGATGATGTTGTCCGGCTTCACGTCCTTGTGCCACAGCCCACCCGCGTGGTACTGCCCCAGCGTCCGCAGCAGGTCCGACACATACCCCAACGCCAGATGCAGTTGACGCCCGCGCAGCCCCGACCCGCCGCACTCCGCGTGCAGCTGCTTCACCGCCAGCGTCAACGCCTGGCCCGGCACGTACCGCATCACGTAGTAGAACCGCCGCCCCGACAGCTCATCGTCCAGGATGAGCCCCAGCCGCTTCCCCGCCTCGAGCGCCCGCCCCTCCCGCAGGATCTGCGGGAGCTCGCTCCCGTCATCCACCGAGAACGACTTGATCACCACCTGCCCCACGTCGCGCACGCCCGAACGCTCGAACGCCGCACGCTTGATCTCGTCGGGCTCGGCGATGTACAGCTTCGCCCCACTCCCCCCCGAGGGCAGCGAGCCGATGATCCTGTACCCGTCGAACTGGCCCGTCCGCTTCGAGGGCAGGTCAGAACCCGGCGCCGCCGCCATCATCGCCGGCAGCCGCCCCTCCACGCCCTCGGTCAGCGACGACAACCCCAGCAGCCGCGCCGGATGCCCGATCACCACGCGGTACAGCGCCGACATCGCGTTCTTGAACTCCTGCCCCATCCCGCGCCCGTAGTGCGCCGACGCGGACCACCGCCCGATCAGCACGTTCCCCACAACCAGCAGCGCGTAGAACAGCGACGTCACCACCGCGCCCACGATCCGCAAGAGGTCCGTGATCTCCCCCGCGACGAACGCGAACACGTGCCTGACCAGCCACGCGACACCCTTGAACAACGGCACCGCCAGCATCACCACCAGCGTGATCGCCAGCGCCACCGCCGCCACCGACACGAAGATCGCGACAAACGTGTTCATGCCTCACCTCGAAGGGCCCGCAAGGCCCCCGACACGAACGCCTCACCGCACGCTCACCGGAGCCGCGCCGCCTGGTCCTCCCGGCGAAGCTCCATCTGCCGGTGATAGATCTCCGCGATCGCTTCATCGAACGCGAGATCGTCCGCCGCGTCGGTCTCGCGCTCGGACGAACCCTGGTTGGGAGTCCACGACAGCCCGTTTCGCGCCCCCTCCGCCCGCTCCTCCTCCGTGAAGCTGTACGTCGAGATCACCACCTCCAGCCGCGAACGCAGCAGATCCCGCACCTTCGCCAGCCGTCGGCTCACCGTGGGCTCGCTGATCCCCAGCGCCTTGGCCACGTCCTTCCCCGCCTTGGTCTCCAGCACCCGCATCCGGTAGATCGAGAAATCCAGGAACTCGCTCGACTTCTCCACCATCCGGATCGCCGCCTCGACCTTCGCCCGGAACACCGCCGCCTCGTACGTCGCGTCCGCCGAGGGAGCCCCCGACGACGCCATCCACGACTCGTCCAGCTCCGCCGCCTTCTTCGCCCCGCCCCGCTTGAGCGCGCTGCGACGGTCGATCTCGTCCCCCAGCACGTGCTTGGCGATCGCCAGCAGCCACGTCGAGAACCGCGCCCCTCGGCTCGGGTCATACCGATCAATCGACTCCGACAACGCCGCCAGCGTCTCCTGCGACAGATCCCGCACCGTCTCCGCCCCGATCCTTCCCTTCCCCCACTTGGTGAGCTGCGCACGCACGACCGGCCCGAACGTCTCCCACAGCTCGAACCACGCCGCCTGGTCGTTCGCGCGCAGACGCCCGATGAAGCTCGTCGTCAGTGATGTGAGCATGCCTCTCCCGGGGCCGACGCCGTGTTCCCCAGCACCGCGGACCAAAGAAAGCGTAGCGACCCCGCCCCGGGGACACCCCACCCCTTCAGCACCCCGTGGGGGCGCGACCACCTCCTTCTTGTGAAATCGCCACGCCCCATTTCCCAAGAACCTCCCACAAGGAGGCTCCGCCGGGGAGTGACCGGCTCCGGGTCCCCAGGTTTTCTCGGACGGCACCACACAGCCCGCCCGAAGGAGGACACTCATGGCTGTCGCCAAGGCTCTCGTTCGTTACACCGTCATCGCCGGGCTCGTCGGCGGCACCGCCGCCCTCATCGCCGGGCCCGAGCGCCTGGGCGCTCTGGTCACCCAGACCCGCCAGTCGATCCACGGGCAGATCGACAAGCACATCCAGGACCCCATCGCCCTCCGCGCTCAGCTCAAGAGCCTCGAGGGCCAGTACCCCGAGCGCATCGCCGAGGTCCGCGGCGACCTCGCCGACCTCAAGGCCCAGGTCGCCCAGCTCAACCGCGAGCTCGAAGTCTCCGAGCGCGTCGTCGAGCTCTCCCGCAACGACGCCGACCAGATCCACGCCCTCATCGCCCGCGCCGAGACCGCCCAGACCACCCTCGCCAGCACCGGCGCCAACCAGATCGTCCGCGTGGCCTTCGACAACCAGTCGATGGACCTCCAGGACGCCTACGCCAAGGCCAACAAGATCCGCCAGGTCCACAACGCCTACGTTGCCCGCGCCGAGGACATCCAGCGCGACCTGGGCTACCTCGCCCAGCAGGAAGAACGCCTCACCAAACTCAGCGACCAGCTCCAGACCGAGCACGCCGAGTTCCAGACCCAGATGTGGCAGCTCGACCGACAGGTCGACACCATCGCTCGCAACGACCGCATGATCGACATGATGCAGAAGCGCCAGCGGACCCTCGAAGAGAACAGCCGATACTCCGCCCACAGCCTCGACCAGATCACCGCACGCTTCGCCGACATCCGCGCCCGCCAGGAGGCCAAGCTCGAGACCCTCGGCACCGCCTCCGCCACCACCAACTACGAGGACCGCGCCAAGTTCGACCTCGATGCCAAGAAGGCCTGGTCCAACCCGGACACCACCCAAACAGGCTACAAGAAGCTCGCCCCTCGCCCGACCGTGATCGAGATCACCCCGGGAGATCTGGCTCCCCTTCAGATTGTGCCCGAGTCTCCCGCTGACCCCAAGTGCCCCACCTCCGGCAAACCAATTGCGAGCCGAGGGCACTAATTCTCGGAACCTTTTCCAAAAGGACCGGTAAAGACATGGGGGCGCCTTCTAGGGCGTCCGACCCACACAGCGCCGCTGGACCCGCTTGCCGGGTCCGGCGGTTTTTCTTGATCACCCGCGCGGTCCGCCCACCTCTCCAGAATGGAACATTCAGCGGCCGCGGGCTACTATCTCAGCCCGACCCGGGTCGGGATCCCGGCGTGAAGCCCTGCCCTGTGTTTGCCGGGCGCAACGATCGGGAAATGTCAAGAGATTCGGCCCGTCTTAAGGCGACCCCCGCGGTCCCACGGTCCGGAAAGGTCTAGGGGCGGGCGCCTGCTCGCCGGAGGTTCGTGCCGTGAAGGTCAAGGCGAGTGTCAAGCGTGTCTGCGGGTCGTGCCAGATCGTCCGGCGCAAGGGCAAGGTCCGGGTGATTTGCAAGGCCGACGCCAAGCACAAGCAGGTCCAGGGCTGAACGACAGAACAATCTTCCCGGCGAAGGCCCCGGCCCGGCGAACAACACCCAGGCCCGCCACCGCCGAGAGATGAGGAGCGACGAACGTGCCACGAGTTGCCGGTATCGACATCCCCGAGAAGAAGAAGATCCTGTACGCGATGCAGTACATCCACGGGATCGGCGCCAAGTTCGCCGCGGACATCCTCGCCGAGACCGGCGTGGACCCCAACCAGCGCGCGGGCGAGGTCGACGAGCAGAAGCTCGCCCAGATCAACGCCCTCATCGACCAGAACTACATCGTCGAGGGCGCCCTCCGCCGCCAGGTCCAGCAGAACATCCAGCGCCTCAAGGACATCCGCAGCCACCGCGGCGACCGCCACCGCAAGGGGCTCCCCGTCCGCGGGCAGCGCACCCAGTCCAACGCCCGCACCCGCAAGGGACGCAAGAAGACCGTCGCCGGCAAGAAGGGCGTCAAGGCCAAGTAATCACGCACGTCACATCCGCGCCTCGCCCGCGAGGCATTCACACGTCGGGGAGGGCCCTCCGGGACCCGCTGATCCGAGGAGCATTCGATGTCCAAGAAGGGCAAGATCAGGAAGAACGTCATCCGCGGCATCGCGCACGTCCGCGCCACCCAGAACAACACCATCGTCACCATCACCGATATGAACGGCGAGACGCTGGCCTGGGACTCGGCGGGCACCATGGGCTTCAAGGGCGCCCGCAAGAGCACCCCTTTCGCCGCCACGCGAGCGGGCGAGACCGCCGCCGGCAAGGTCCGCAAGATGGGCATGAGCGAGATCGAGATCCGCATCCGCGGGTCCGGCGCCGGGCGTGAGTCGGCCGTGAACGGGATGGTCGCCGCCGGGCTTCGCGTCACCGCGGTCGAGGACCACACCCCTGTTCCCCACAATGGGTGTCGCCCCGCGAAGCGTCGCCGCGTCTAACGAATTTTTCTCGCCCACGCCGTGCGGGCGTGGGCGCGTTGCATAGCGCCCGGGACAAGAAGGCCTGTCTCGCCACGTTCGGCGGGGCGGACAGTGCCGTGAGCCCGCGAGCGACACCCGCACCCAGACCCCGGGGATCGGGGTGGACCGCCGAGCCGGAGATTGGCACGATGAGCACTCGTTTCCGTTGGCGGGGGCTGGAGCTCCCCAACCGCGTCATCGCGGACTCCAAGTTCAAGAGCACGACGTACGGCCGGTTCATGATCGAACCCTTCGAGCGCGGCTTCGGCACGACCGTGGGCAACAGCCTCCGGCGCGTCCTCCTCTCCTCCCTCGAGGGCGCCAGCGTCAACTGGATCAAGATCAAGGGCGCCACGCACGAGTTCAGCTCGCTCCCGGGCGTCATGGAGGACGTCACCGACATCGTCCTCAACGTCAAGAACCTCGTCGTCCAGCTCGAGGGCGACGAGCCCAAGGTCATGAAGCTCGCGGTCCAGGGCCCCGGCGAGATCACC
>CAZTJZ010000118.1:0-8166 GCA_964614075.1 uncultured Phycisphaeraceae bacterium | reverse complement strand
GGTAGCACGAGTGACTCTGACTCACTTAGTCTAGGTTCGAATCCTAGATCCCCAACTTTCCTACACGGCCGCGAACCCGCCCGAGATCATCCGCGGCGTCATCCCCGCCATCGGGAACCATCGCATCATCGCCTCCCCGAGGTGACGCGGATCGCCCAGCACGAACTGCACGCTGTGCCCCAGCTTCCAGCCCGTGAACCGCAGCGCCCGCACCAGGTGCTCCTTGGTCGTGCAGCACAAGAGCCCCGACTCCGACTCCCCGTCCACAAAGTCCATCGGCATCACCCGGAACTGCCACGCCTGGCGACGCTCGATCGCCCCCACCGCCCTCGGGTTCACCGCGTAGTCCCGCGGGTCCAACGTCGGCGCGTACCCCGCGTACTGCTCCGCCCACGCCCGCTCCACCGCCGCGGGGCTCAATCCGTACATCTCCTCGGCCAGAGCGCCGAACGCCCCGCCCCGAAGCCGCTGCGCCGCCAGCACCTGGTCACGCTGCGTCATCGTCAACGCCCCGTGCTCCACCAGAATGTCCCCGAGCCGGATGGTTCTCACGCGTCCCTCCCCCGCCCCGCCCATCGGCAAGGCAGCAGCACCATCGACGCGCTCCCCGCACCCCCATCGCCCCCGCGAGCACGATTCTTCCCTTTCACCGCCCAATCGCTCGATTATCGCGGATGAGTCAACGCTACCGGCTTTCCCCGGAATGACGCGCGCCCTCCCCGACCCGACGCTTTTTTTCTCGGGGTCGGTTGACAACTCCCCCCGCGTATCGCAGGGCGCCGCCCCGCCCCTCTCGCGCCGGTCGCTTCACCCAGATCGATCCCTCGCGATCGACGCACACCGGCACGCCTCGCCACGCATCACACCGCGACGTCGCAGGCGACACTCCGCCTTCAGCATCCGAGCGAGAACCGGTGCAGAAAGTACAGCAGGTCGTCGATCGTCACCCCGCCGTCGAACAGCCCCGTGAACGAACCATCGTCAAAGTCCGCCCCCGGGTCGCCGTCCGTGTAGAGCCGGATGAAGTAGATGAGGTCGTCGATGGTGACCGCTTCGTCGTCCTGACCCGTCCCGGAGCCGTCGTCCACGTCCGCGACGCACCACCACTCGATCCCGGAGATTCGATAGCCTCGCTCCTCCGAACCCCGGACCGCGTCGCCGATGATCGTGGACCCGTGCGTCGACACCGCGTTGGCCGAGACAAGCTGCCAACCCTCGATGTTCACGCCGCGCGACGGCAGGGTCGCGACCAGATCGACCGTCCCGTGCAGCCTGGTCCACACGAACGGACGCCCGAGGCTGGTCCCGACCACGACCCGCCCGTCCGGGCTCACGCCGTTGGGGCTGATGGAGGACGCGCCGGGCAACGCCGGGATGTACTCGAAACCGTCCCCTGCCGTCCATCGAAAACCGCGGGTGCCCTGGCGGCCCACAATCACCCGCCCATCCCCGCTCACACCCGTCGCTTCGCTCACCATGTCCGTCAGGGGCTCCATGCCCTCCGCCGCGGTCCAGCGGAACGCGCGGTACGTCTGCGCGTTCCCCGCGACCCAGCTCCGCCCCACAACCACCGCCCCGTCACCGCTCACCGCCATCGCCATCGACGCCGTCGTCTGCGGCAGCACGCCCAGATCGATCGTCACGCCCTGCGACCACAGGTACGCCCGCTGAGGCGACCCCGCGCTGCTCCACTCGCCCGTGGACCCCACGATCGCCGTTCCGTCCGCGCTGACCGCGAGCGCCCGCTCAGAACGTATCCCAGCGCCGATGGATAGGCGTTGCGTGCCCGTCGCGAGCGACCATCGCAACGCGTTGTCCGGGATCGCCGTGGTGTACCACCCCACCACCACCGAGCCGTCGCCGCTCACACCCGCCCCCCACGACCCGAAGCCGCCGGTCGGCGTTCCAAGATCCTGGTACCCGCCCGGAGCGCTCCACCGAAACGCCCGATGCCCCCCGAACACTGGGCCGTACGTCCATCCCACGACGAACGCGCCATCGCCGCTGACCGCCGTGGCCGACGTACGAAACTCGTTGGTTCCCTGCCCGATGATGTGAAACGCGGGCTGCGCCACCGCCGCCAACGGCGCGCCCAACAGCACCATCGCCCATGATGTCCTGATCCGCGCGCGATCCTCGCTCATGCCGCTCAGCATACCCGCGCTCGCTTGAGTTGATGTCAGAATACCGCCACGCGCTCGCCCCGCAGGTATTCGGACTCACCGCCCGCGCTCAGGCCTCCGGCTCGATCGTCACCGTCAGCCCCTTGCTCGTGAACTGCTCCTGGTACAGCTCCGCACGCTCCTTGTGCGTCACCAGGATCAACGCCACACCTTCCTTGTGGGCCTCCAGCATCACCTCCGTCGCCCGCTCCGTCTGCAACGCCGCCAGCTCCACCAGCGTCGTGAACACAAACTCGACCGTGTTCGTGTCGTCGTTGTGCAGCAGCACGCGGTACGGCGGGAGCTGCCTCGGACGCGGCGGCGCCGTCTTCGTCGCGGCCTGCCCGCCCGGCTGCCCTGGATTTGCTCCGTGCGTCTGCTCGTCCATGGTGTTTCTCCCAGACTTCTCCCGTCCTCATGATAGAGGCCACCCGCTACTTCCCGATGCAGAACTGTGAGAAGACTTTTCCAAGTATCTCGTCCGGATCGATCCGCCCCACGATCTCCCCCAACGCCGACACCGCCCCCCGCAGAGCCTCGGCCAGCAGCTCGGGCTCCCCCACCACCCCCAACCCCTCGTCCAGGCTCCGCCTCGCCCCCGCCAACGCCGACCGATGGCGAGGCACCAGCCCCGCCACGCCGCTCTCCACCGACGCCACCGCCACCTCGCCGATCCTCCGCCGCAGCTCGTCCAGCCCGTGCCCGTCCAGCGCGCACACCTCAATCACCCCTTCGGTCACCCCCGCCGCGCCCCCGCGCCGCGCGCGGTCCGCGAACGTCCTGACCCTGACCACGGGCGTCCTCTCGGGCGTCGCCTCCTCGAACACTCCCTCCGGATCGCAGTACACCACCGCATCGCACCGCGCCAGCGCCCGCCGCGCCGCGCCCTGCGCCGCCTGGGCCACCCCGCCCCCCGCCCCTGCCTCCTCTAGCCCGGGAAGGTCCACCAGCGTCACCTCGCCGCTCCCGGGCCTGGTCTTGGAGAGATCCAGCGTCGCGTCGATCGCGTCGCGCGTCGTCCCCGCGATCGGGCTCTCGACCGAGCGCCGCCGACCCAGCAGCGCGTTGAACAGCGTCGACTTTCCCGCGTTGGGGCGGCCCATCAGGACCACCACCGCCCGCGTCTCGCGGTGCTCGCCCCCGCGCACCCCCACAAGCAGCCCGTCGAGCGAGGCCATCAGCGACGCGATCTCCCGCCGCGCATCCCCCGGCGTGATCGCGACCACGTCCTCCTGGTCCGTGAAGTCCACGCCCGCCTCGACCAGCGCGAGCAGCCCCGACGCCCGGTCCGCCAGCGCGCGGTACGACGCCCCCATCCTCCCGCTCAGGAGCGACCGCGCCGCCGCGAGCTGCGCCTCGGTCTGCGCCGCGATCGTCGCCGCCACGCCCTCGCTCTGCTCCAGCGTCAGCCGCCCCGCGAGGTACGCCCGCGCGGTGAACTCCCCCGCGCCGGCCCGCCGCACCCCCCACGCCCCGCCGACCTCAACAAACGCCCCGACCACCCGCTCTACAAGGTGGGGCCCGCCCGCCATCACAATCTCGAGCACATCCTCGCCCGTGTACGACGCGCCCGCCGGGAACCGCACCGCCAGCACGGGCAGCCCCAACCCCTCACGTCCCAACCCCGGCAGCTCCAGCCGTGCCGCCGAGCACCCGCGCCGACCCGGCGCCCCCGCCACGTGCGCCTCGACGAGCCCGTCCAGGGACGCCCCGGACAGGCGCACCAGCGCCCGCGCCGAACGCCCCGGCGCCGACGAGCACGCGATGATCACGCCCTCACGCACGCCCGATGGTTGCCCCCGATGCACACGACCCGCGCCCGGTCCGCGGCCGGCCCAACGCTACCGCCGACGCACGTTCTGACGACCCGACGCTCCATCCTCCATCATCTTCCTCCGCGCCTCGGCCGCCTCCATCACCCGCTCCATGAACCCCTTGCGCTTGGGCCCCTTCTTGGACCCCGGCGGGTTCTTCTTGTCCTCCTCCTCGATGTGCCGCCGGATCCGCTTGCTCTCGATGATCGCGAACGCCGAGTTGGTCGCGAAGTACAGCGTCAGACCGCACGGCGCGTTGTACATGAACAGCGGGAACATGATCACGCTCATCCACTTGATCATCTTCTGCTGCATCTCCTGCTCGGGCGTCAATGTCGCCGTGCTCGGCGGGGTCAGGTACTTCTGCTGGATGAAGAACACCACCCCCAGAATCAGCGGCAGGACGTTCAGGCTCGAGATCGGGCCCATCAGGCTCGACAAGAGCGGCACATGAAAACTCTTCCCGAAGTAGATGAACCGGTCCGGCTCGGACATGTCCGCCATCAGCCACGAGTGCCCCAGCGTCTGGAACACCCCGAAGAACGCCGGCTGATGCCGCAGCTCCACCGCGAAGAACAGCGTCGCGTACAGCGCGAACCACACCGGCATCTGCAGGAACATCGGGATGCACCCCAGCATCCCCGTCGGGCTCACGCCCTCGTCCCGCCACAGCTTCATCTGCTCGCTCTGCAGCTTCTTGGGGTCGTCCTTGTACTTCTCCTGCAACGCCTTCTGCTTGGGGCCCAGCGCCGCCATCTGCTTCCCGAACCTCGTCATCCGCGTCTGCGACCACTTCGTCACCGGATGCAGGATCGTCCGCACGATCACCACCAGCGCAATCACCGCCAGACCCCAGTCGAACACCACGTGCTTGTGCAGCACCTGCAGCAGCCACAAGAGCCCGCCCGTCAGCGGGCTGAACGTGCAGAACCCGCACGGCCCGCCCATGTTGTGATAGATCAGCCCCGAGATCGAGAGCGCCTTCGCGTCCGCGTCCAGCTCGATCACGTCCTTGTCCAAAGGCCCCGCGAACACCCCCAACGACAGATCCGCCACGCCCCCCGGCGCGAGCTCATACGCCCGGCTGTCCAGCCGCAACGCCACCTTTTCCGTCGACTCCAGCACCACGCGGTTGATCCCGCCCACCCACGCGAACGACCGCGGCCCCGCCCCACCCCCCGCCTTCAGCCTCGGGTGCGCCGCCACACCGAAGTACCGGTTCGACACCCCCGCCCACGACAGCGTGAACCCCTCCTTCGACGAGAGCTCGTTGGGCCACTGCGCCAGCTCGCTCAGAAAATGCCCGTCCGCCTGGCGTTTCCCCAGCACGTCCGAGTGCTGCAGCACGTACGCGTCGCTCATCACGCTCGCCTGCGCCGGATCCTTCTGCGGGCTCAGCAGATACCCAAATCGATACCGCCGACGATCCCCCACGTACGCCAGCACGTCCTTGGGCGGATCCACGGGCCCGATCTGGTAGAACAACACCTTCAGCGCCGACCCCGAGAGGTTCGTCACGCTCTGGTCCAGCGTCAGCTCGTACGAACCCTCGCGCAGCCCGTAGGCCCGCTCCAGCCGCAGCACGCGCGCCCCGCCCGAATCCTGCACGAAGGCCTCGAACACGCCGGGCTTCCCCGAGACCTCGCGCCACACCGGCGCCGCCTCCGACCCCGCGAGCGCGACCGCCTGCCCGTTCACGCTCACCGCCAGCGCCGCGAAGGGCGTCAGCGCCGCGCCAGACACCCGATCCTCCGTCTGCAACGCCACGTGGTCGAGCTTGCGGATCGTCTCAAAGTGCCGCGACAGCACGATCCGCTTCACCCCGGCCCCCAACGCCGAGAACTCCACCTTGAGCCAGTACGCCCCGCTGGGGTCATCGCTCCCCAGCGCCAACGCCGCGGACCCGGGCGCGAACACCTCGGCCTGGAAGCCCCCCGCCGCCGCGCCCGCGGGCGAACCGCCCGAAACCGGAGCCTGAGCCGCGCTCGCCCCAGGAGCCGGAGGCGGTGTGCCGTCCGGAGGCGGCGTGCCGTCCTTCGCCGTCTCGACCGGCCCCGGCTCGCCCTTCGCCGCACCGGTCTTGGGCCCTTCAGACTTGGGCGCATCAGGCTTGGGCGCATCAGGCTTGGGCGTATCCGTCTTGGTCGCTTCAGTCTTGGTCGCGTCAGGCTTGGCCGCCTCGCCCGGCGCCGTCACCGCCGCGGGCTTGCCCATGATCGCCCGCTTGATCGACGGGTAGAACAGCACGATCCCCAGCACGCCCAGCACGAACGGCACCAAGAACCGCAGCGTCTTGTTCACGGGTTGTGGCATGGCTCTCCCCGGCCCGGCGCCCAGCACCGGCGGTCGGTCTCTCTCTCCATCCAGGTCGCGATCCGGACCACTCGTCCGCCAAGATTAGGGTCGCCAGCTTTTTGGGAACAGCCGCGCCCACCCTCTGTCGTGCCGCCCCGCCCCCAACACGCCGAGCAGCGGCCCTCGACACGCCCCATCTACTCGCCCTTCAGCAGGCGTTCCCCCAGGTACGGGTCGAGGACCTTGATCGTCTTGATCTTGTTGGCCGTCGCCGCCACGTCGTACTCCACGCGGCAGAACTCCGCGTGCGTCGGGTGCAGCACCACGAAGCTCGCCCTCGGGTCCCGGTCCCGCGGCTGGCCCACGCTCCCCACGTTGATCACCGCCTTCTCGCCCTCCATGAACTTATACCCCGCCTCGCCCAGCTCCCCGGGAGGATAAAAATCCGGCTCGTCCGTGAACACCCCGGGCACGTGCGTGTGACCCACGATGCAGATCCGCCCCACCCGATCAAAGATGCTCTCCATCTTGTCCGGAGCGTTCACCGCGTCATCGGGAAAAATGTACTCGCTGATCGGCCGCCGCGGCGAGCCGTGCACCGCCAGCAGCGGGATCGCCGCCACCCCATTGCCGCTCACCGTCCCGCTCACCTTCCCGCTCTCCGGGCCCGTCCCGGGGACGTGCTCCACCACCCGCACCTTGAGCCGGTTCAGAAACTCATACCGCTCCGCACGCTTGGTCGGATCGGGCTCCTGGTCGAACTGCTCCCGCGTCCAGAACGCCGCCGATTCCGCGTGACGATTGAAGTTCGTCGGCTCGTACAGCACCCCGTAGTCGTGGTTGCCCATGAGCGTCCACGCGCACGACTCGCGCACCAGGTCCACGCACTCCAGCGGATCGGGCCCGTACCCCACCGTGTCCCCCAGGCACACGATCCGGCCGATCCCGCGACGCCGGATGTCCGCGAGCACCGCCCGCAGCGCCGACGCGTTCCCGTGAATGTCGCTGATCACCGCCGTCGACACGCCGTCCTACCCCTTCCCGTCAACCCGCCCGACGCGCCCGCTCAGGCCCGCCCCGCAAGCCTTAGCAAAGACGCGATGCTAGGGGAGTCCTTGGGAAGAGGACAGCCCCGCGTTCCCTCCCCTCACCCCCACACCCGCCAATTCGGCAGTCCTCCCTACCCCGATTGTGATCCTGGCGGGCCCCGATCGCCGCGCAGCCTTCGCGCGACCTCTCCCCCAACGGCACGGGGCTTGCCGATCCCCTTCTCACGCACCGACCAAAGACGACCCAACGTCCGGTCGATGTTCTTGGATCAGCGCCCGGGACCACGCCGGAACTTGACCGCCGGAACTTTGGACCACCGGCTCCATTCCCGCCTCGCCCCCGGCCGATAGGGGGATGCCGCGCCCCACAGCGGGCGTCCCTTCGGCTCTTCTCGTGCCCCTTGGAGGTCGACCCATGCCCGCCGCGTCCGTCTCCTATCAGCGAACCCGCGAGATGACCATCGACGAGCTCCTGCTCGAGAATCGCATCGTCTTCCTCATCGGGGAGATCAACCAGGGCTCCGCCGCCCGTCTCATGATGCAGATGCTCTACCTCGAAAATCAAAAGCGCGGCCAGGAGATCAACTTCTACATCAACTCCCCGGGCGGGGCCGTCGACGACACCCTCGCCGTCTACGACACCATGCGCTTCCTCTCCTCCCCCGTCGCCACCTACTGCCTCGGACGGGCCTACTCCGGCGCCGCACTCCTCCTCACCGCCGGCACCAAAGGCAAACGCTACATGCTCCCTCACGCCAAGGTCATGATCCACCAGCCCTACGGCGGGGTCACCGGACAGGCCGAGGACATCCGCATCCAGGCCGAGCAGATCATCAAGGCCAAGGC
>CAZTJZ010000117.1:0-8199 GCA_964614075.1 uncultured Phycisphaeraceae bacterium | reverse complement strand
CCCACCGCTTGTAAGCACACGGTTTCAGGTACTCTTTCACTCCGCTCATCGCGGTGCTTTTCATCGTTCAGTCGCCTTACTGGTTCACTATCGGTCATCGAGGAGTATTTAGCCTTGGAGGGTGGACCCCCCATCTTCAACCCCGGTTTCCCGAGCCGGAGTTTACTCTATGGGCTCACCGAACTTCGACTACAGGGCTTTCACCTTCTGCGGCGCATCATTCAAATGCTTCGCTCGTCGTTCGGCCTGTCCGCGTTCGCTCGCCGCTACTGACGGAATCGCTGTTGCTTTCTTTTCCTTTCCCTACTGAGATGTTTCAGTTCAGGAAGTTTGCTCTTCACCCCTATGCATTCAGAGTGAAGTACTCTTTCGAGTGGGTTGCCCCATTCGGACACCCCAGGATCAGTGTCTGGTTACCGACTCCCCTGGGCTTTTCGCAGGTTCCCGCGTCCTTCATCGCCTCTCGACACCAAGACATCCACCGTGTGCCCTTACGCCTGGTCACACCAACCGGACGCCGCGGCCTTCCGCCAGAATCACGGCAGCTCTCTCGCGAGAAGCTCCCGTCTTCCCAGCCTCCGTCCGCATCTACCGGCCTGTTCTACCTCGGTGCACCTAAGGGAGGTGCCACCGACCCCGTTCTCTCCACCCCTCCTCCTCGACCCTTGCGGGACGATTCGGCGCGGTGGTTCGAACGGCTTGGCATTCGCCATTTCAACACTCAAGTATCTCGGTTTCTCAGCAAATCTTCGTCGCCATGATCGTGGTACCTCTTGGTACCGGGATAACAGTCAATCGGCAGAGACCCCGCAGGACACCGGCTGGAAACCAGCCGAGCCTTCGGACTGCCGTCGATCATGGCCGACGATCGTTCGTATCCGGTTTTCAAAGAACCTTCCGGCCTGGCCGCACCACCTGCGTGGTCTCGCCGCCACTCCGGACGGCACCCGGGTTTTCCCCGTGCACCGCCCCGCAAATTCGCGGGAGAGGACTCTAGCCCCTCGCCGCACACGGTCAAGTCTTCGCGCCGACTGAAATTCCACGCCAAACTGTAAACCATTTCAGAGCACGGGTTTGCGGCCAGGCGCGGGTCATCAACCCCCGCCGCCGCCGCCGCCACCACCGCCTCCCCCGGGTGGGGGTTGGGGTGGGCGAACGCCGGGCAACGGGAGTCCTGGCACAGGCCTGGCCCCGGGAACTTCGACCACCTCCGGCTTGCCCTGATTCTGGCCTTCGCGGGCCGACGCGTCGACGAGCTTGTACGCCTCGGCGTTGCGGTCCGAGTCCGGGCTTCGCGACACGACCGCCCCGGACCAGCTCCTCATGAGCGCGAGCACGAGGTCCCGCGCACCGCCGGGCGCCGAGGCCTGCTGGCCCGTGTAGCGGCGGACATCGAGGAAGACCGAGTCCACGCTCAGGGGCAGCTCCGTCGGCGCCACGGCACCCGGGGCGCCCTCGATGGGGTCGATCGGGCCCTTGACGACGGGCTTCTCGGGCTGCTGAGGGTTCACCGGCTGCACGGGCGCCCGAGGGTTCGCCGGCTGGTTGGGCTGCTGCTCGAGGAATGCCTTGAGCTTGTCCATGTCGTAGAGCTTGATCTCGGGCACCTTGGCGACACCCGCGACCACGTCGCCCGGCTCCAGGCTCACGACCGCCTTGCGGTAGTAGCCGTAGTAGAACCGGAACAGCTCCGCGGTGGCGCGGGGCATGGGCGAGGCCTGATCGCGGACCGACGCGCTGGCGAGCGCGAAGTACTCGGTGGGGAGCACGATCACGGGCGCCGCCCACTCCGACCAGGGCCCCGGGACCGACGACGGGCGTGCGAGGGCCTCCTGGGACTGCTGGAGTGACTGCCCAAAGAGCGGGTTGTTGATGACCACGCGGATGCGGTAGCGATAGGTGGCGCCGGGCTCGGCGGTCATGTCATGGGCCCAGACCTTCATCGTCGCTTCGTCGAGAGGGTGAACCGCGGTCTGCGCCTGGGGCTGGTCGGGCTTCTTGTCCTCGTCGACCTTGACGCCCAGGGCCTGGAGCTTCTTGCGGAGGGCGTCGAGCCCCTTGCGTTCGCTGGCGATCCTCGCCTCGATCTCCCGGCGGTTGAGGCGCGGCTGGTTCGGCGGCGTCGGCGCGGCGGGCTGGCGCGGATCGATCACCGGACCACGGCCCGGCCCCGGCTGAGGGGGCGGCGGAGGTGTGTTGCGCCCGGGAGGGGGTCCTCCCGCGGGGGCGGCGCTCTGCAGGTCGCCCTCGAGCTTCTTGATCCGGTCCAGGATCTCCTGCTCGCGGCTCTTGAGGTTGGCGATCTTGGCCTGGTTCCCGACGTTGGCGGCGTTCAGGAGCATCTCCGCCGGCTCGTCCCACGCCGGCCCCGCGATGGTGGGGTAGTACGGTGGGCGGACGATGATGTCGGTGTTGGGAACGACCTGACGGACGACCACGTCGATCATGTCGCCGCGGTTCTTGACGCCCGATTCCCACTCGGCGAGGGAGTTGTAGCGTCCGGGCATCCCGCGGATCGTGGACTTCTGGCCCACGCTGTCCTTGGAGCCCGGGGCGGGGACGATGGTCTCACGCTCGAGCTCCACGCCGATGATCGAGACGTAGTAGACGCCCGGCTGCAGCGCGTCCTGCCACCAGTTGCGCGGGATGGGTGAGGAGGGCCCGTCGGCGTCGGGGTCGGCGGCGAGGGCGTCGCGCAGGGCGGTGCCCGAGAAGTGCCCGGCGACGCTGACGGCGGCCTTGTCGAAGGGCTGCTGGGGCGGGAGCACGCCGCGCAGGGGCTCGTTGGCGATCCACTCGCGCGGGTCGATGGTGCTGCGCACGCACGCCGCGGCAATGTCCGTCACGGCGGGGACCGCCACGGCGGCGAAGGCCGCGTCGGCGACGCGCTCGTCGATCTTGACCGCGGCCACGCCGGGCTTGGGCCCCAGCGCCACGATCTGCTCACGCGGCGTGACGGGCTTGGCGAGCCCGTCGTGGAGCTGGCGGACCGCGTCCTGCGTGGGGGGTTGCGGGTGGGTGGGGCTGGAGTTTTCCATCTGGCCGGCGAGGGCGCGGGCCTGCTGCTCGATGGGGACGTAGGCGCCCTCGGGGTCCACGCTCGCCGTCCCGACCTTGATCTTGTTGGGGCCCAGGACGCTCCAGGCGCCCGCGCCCAGGAGCGCGGCGCCGACGGCGCCGAGGACGAACTTCTCGACGTTGGCCTCGAACCAGTTGACGCCCTTGACCTTCATACGACGTTCCTTCCACCCACGGTCCATCCGAGACGTTCACCGCCCACCGCACGCCAACTCCGCAGGTCGATTTCTCAAGACAACTCGCACTACCCGTCCGAGCCACGCTGTTTCCCGCACCGATGGAGACCTCCGTCAACCCGGCGGGGGCGGGGGAGGCGGGGCTTCGCTGCCGGGCGAGGCGCCCCCTGCGGCGGCGGGGTCGGTCGCCACGCCGAAGCCTTTCTTGACCACGGGGGGCATCAGGGGCGCGAGCCAGGCGCGGAGCCAGACGGTCTCGATCTTGAGAGTGGCCCGGACGACGTGCTCGGGCCCGTAGGAGTAGCCCTGCGCGAGGTCCTGGTAGACGTTCACGTCGTCGAGGCGCAGCCCGATGACGGTCATGAAGTTGGTGCGGGAGATCGCGCTGAGGAACTCCGGGAGGCGGGCCGACGAGACCACGATCTCGAGGTCGACCACGCGCACGTCGTACGACCCGTTGGCGGGCGAGCTCGTGCGCCCGGTGATGGAGACGGCGGGGTCGAGCGGGGGGACGGGCATCGGGGGCGTGCCCCCGCCCGCGGCGGCGTTGGGATCGGTGGGCGCGTCGTTGGCCGGCGCGTCGGCGGGGACGTAGCCCTTGGGCTGCTCGAGGGAGATGCGGCTGATGCGCTTGACCACGGAGCGTTCGACGTCGGTGGGGCGGCCTTCCTTGTCCCGGTTGACCAGCGCGACGGCGCTGAAGACATCAGAGAGGACCCAGTAGTCCCACTGCCAGACGAAGAACTCCGAGTCGTTGACGAGCGAGGGCTTGGCCTTGACGAGGGCCTCGGTGGGGATGCCGCGCCACCCTTCGGAGGCGACGGGGAGCCCCGCCATCGAGGCGTAGACGGAGAAGGTGCGGGCGCGCTGCTGGTAGAGCCCCAGGCGGTACTCGCTGAGCGACTCGCGGAGGCGCTGGCCCTCCTCGGGCGTGAGCTGACGCTTCCCGCCGGCGATCCGCTCCTGTTCCTTCTCCGACTGGACCTGCAGCATCTGGGCCACGGCGGCGACGTCGGGCGGAGTGCCCGCCTTGACGCGGTCGAGCAGCGCCTGGTAGCGGTTGGGCTTGGAGTTCTTCGCGAGGAGGGCGTCCTCCATCTCGCGCATCTTGGGGGCCTGCATGTCGCGACGACGCTGCTCGATGGCCTGCAAACGCCGGTCCTCGGGGAGCGCGGTCCAGACCTGCTCACCCTGCTGCTGCTTCAGGTCGTTCTCGATGGCGACGGGATCGGGCCCGGGGAAGAGCCCCTCGACGAAGGGTGTGTGCTCATCGCGCCCCACGGCCTTGGCGAGCGGGCCCGCGCCCTTGTTGAACGCCTCGCCGTCCTTGGTCACCGCGGAGACCTGGGCCTGCACCTGGTCGCTGATGACTTTGAGATGGCTGATGAGCTTGGAGTTGGGCGGGCCGCTGACCTCGATGGGGGCGGCGTCGGGGAAGGGCACCTCGACCTTGAGCGCCGCGGTGCCGGCGGTCTTGAGCTTGTTGAGGGCCTGCGTGGCGGCTTTTTCCTGCTCGGTGCGGATCTTGGTGCCCCAGGCGGAGCTGACGAAGAACGCCGCGGGGATCACGAGGAGCACGACGGCGCTGCAGATGACGACGAGGAGGTTCTTCTTGACCCAGGCGAGAACGGGCTTCACGTCGAGCCTCCTTCTTTCTTCGGGGCGGGGACGCCGGCGAAGAAGGTGAGCTTGATCTGGTTCCTTCGAGCGGCGCGGGCGTCGGGGGGGAGGGGCGCGAGCTGGTCGAGCTCCTGGGTGTTGACGATGACCTCACCCGAGACCGGGCCAGAACCGGGCGCCCCACCGGGCCCTACACCGGGGCCCACGCCGGGCAGCGCCGGCATGCGGGGGTCCTGGACGCGCGGGCCGAGGCGCGGGCCATCGCCCGTCATTACGGGCCCGCGTCCGGGCGAGCCGCCGACCGCGGGCGGGCGGATGCCGGGCACGACGCTCGGGGCCGTGGGCGCCGCCGGGGCCGAGGCCTGCGCGAGCTCGGTCAGCTCGAAGCCCGGGACGTTCACCGAGAGGAGGTACGGCACGCCGGGGCGTTCTTTGTTCTCGCGCAGCCACTTCACGAGCGTGTCCTCGGCGAACCGGCGTGCCTCGGGCGCGTCGGTCGTCACGGTCAGCACGCACTTGAGCGTGGGCATCGAGCGGAAATCCGGCGGGGCCTCGCTCGCGTCGCCGGACGGGGGCGGGGTGGCCTGGTTGGGGTCGGCGGCCGCGGTGGGCGCGATGTACTCGGTCGTGAAGCTCACGAGCGCGAAGGCGGGAGGCTTGACCTCGCCCCCCGACGGGGCGCCCATCTGGGCCAGGCGCGCGTCGCCCTTCTCGAACATCGTGCCCACGTCGTTCACGAGGTGCGCGAAGACCCCGCGGTGCTTGAGCAGGTCGAGGATGTTGGCGGCGGAGTAGTTCGCCGGGGTCCCGCCCGTGACGCCCGCGGCGTTGGCCTCGGCCTTGAGCGCCTCGGCGGCGCGGACGGTCTGGTCGATAATCGCCGGGGGGACGTTGTTCTTGATCTGCAGGTAGTTGTAGATCGGGCGGGCGAAGAACGCCGCCCCCGCCGCGACCGCAATCCCGGCGGCGGCGGCGAAGAACTTGGCCTTGTCACGCCACATCGACTCGCGCACGACCGAGAGCGGCATGAGGTTCCCGCCGCACGCGTTCATCCCCAGCCCCTGCAGGGCCAGCCCGTACGCGGTCACGAGGTTCAGCGAGGAGTCGTGGAACGCCGCGTTGCGGTCGATGGCCTGCTCGCCCGGGGCGGCGGGCTTGGCGTCGCTCGCCGCGGTCGAGCCCGGGGCGGCGAGCTTCTTGAACTCCTCGACGCGGTAGACCTCCAGGCCCAGCTGCTGCTTGAGGTACTTGCGCAGCCCCGGGAGGCGGAACGTCGAGCCCACGCCCACCAGCCGCACCAGCTTGCTGTCCTTGTGCAGCGCCTGGTAGTACCCGATGGAGCGCTGGACCTCGGTCGCGAGATCGGTAAAGACCGGACGCATCGCCTGGAACACCTGGCGGGCGTGCTTGGTGTCCTCCGCCTCGCGCTTGAGCTTCTCGGCCTTGGGGTAGGTGAGCTGGAACTGCTGCACCAATGCGTCGGTGAACTGGTGCCCACCGAGCGCGAACGTCCGCACCCACATCCGCCCCGGCTCGGCGATCACGATGTCCGTCGAGGTCGTCCCCACGTCGACGATGATCGTCCCCGGCGCCTTGTCGTCGAGCGTGAGGTCGTACGCGATGGCGTTGTACACCGCGAGGGGGCTGAGCGTCAGCACGTCGGGCGTGAGCCCGACCTCGTTCAGGAGCGTCAGCCGATCACGCACGTTGTCCTTGCGGATCGCGAAGATCCCCACGCTCACGTCGGGAGAGTCCGGCGAGACGAAGGTCTGGTAGTCCCACTCGACCTCTTCGAGGGGGAAGGGGATCTGCTGGATCGCCTCGAAACGGACGATGTCGGGGACCTTCTTGGGCTCCACGGGCGGGAGCTTGGTGAAGCGGGCGAAGGCCGCCTGGCCCGGGACGCTCACCGCGAGCCCGGCCTTGGAAAAATCGAACTGGCTCATGAGCTGCCCGAGCGAGACGCGGAGCACGTCGTTGGCGTCGACCCCGGGCGTCGAGAGCACCTTGGGGTGCTGGACGACGCCGAAGTCCAGAACTTTGACGCGCGTCTCATCGACCGCTTCGAGCTTGATGGCCTTGATCGACGCCGCGCCGATCTCCAGCCCCCAGCACATTTTTGATGCCGCCATCGCCGATCTCCCAGCGCGAACCGCCCTTGTCCGAACCCTCCCCTCGCTCTCGTCCTCGTTGGGGCCGGTCCGGGCGTGACCGCGACACCGCGAGGGGGAACGCAAGGGGGAACATGGTAACACAAGCCAACCCGCGCGTCGTGGACGCCCGCCAACTTTCACACGAGTGCGAGCACCCGCCCCGCGCACCACCCGCGCACCAACGCTCCTTACCAAAGACCGAATGCACACTCCGCCGAGCGGGGGTCAATCGCACAGACCCACGCTCCCGGTACGTGCCCGGCGCGGGCGCTGTTTCTCGATCCGGTTCGCCGTGCGTCTCCCGTGACACGCCCGTGACATGACCCACGCACGCCCCACTCACGCCCCGGGCACGCGAGCGGCTCTCACTGCGTTCCGCGGTCGATCGCCCGGGAGAGGATCGCCAGCCCCCCCACCGCCGCGGGCAGGATCCACCACCGGTCGGCGCTCACGAACGTCGCCAGCCCCAGGCCGTCCTGGCTCCACGCCAGCGCGTGATAGCCCAGGATCATCGTGCCCAGACCCACGACCGAGCGCGTCGCGACCGTGAGGCCGTCGCGCCACTCGCGGATGGTCGTAGGACCCGTCTCGGGCTCCAGAGGCTCTGTCCCGGCCAGCTCGCGCACGCGGGATTCCCGCTGGCGTTCCTCACGCCGTTCCTGGGCGCGCCCGCCCCACTGGAACCACGCCCCGGCGCCGAACAGCGCCAGTGCCACGAGCGTCCCGAGCACCGCCGGGAGCGTCCACGACAGCAGCGTCGCGACCAGCAGCATCAGTGGAGCGCCGCCGCGGCGTGGCTGACCATCCCGATCCCGCGTTCGTCCATCGCGGCGGCGTAGTTGAGAATCTGGGCGCTCGTCGCGCCGCTGATCCGCATCGCCGCCACCATGTTGCCCAGGGAGCACCAGCGCGTGGGGTTCTGCTGCCACGCCATCGACGCGATCATCTCGTCGAGCTTCCCGGCGGCGAAGAGGTCGAGCAGCTCGCGGTCGTGCAGGAACACGCGGTTGCGCCGCTGCTGCGCGGGCTCGTCATCGCCCAGCATGACCTCCTCGTCCCCGAACGCCGGGCCCACGTGGCTGAGGTCCGCCGACGACACGAGGAGCGTGCGGCCGGGCATCTCGGCGAGGGCGTCCTTCATCGCGGTGATGAACCGGTCCAGGCCCAGGCCC
>CAZTJZ010000116.1:0-8264 GCA_964614075.1 uncultured Phycisphaeraceae bacterium | reverse complement strand
GTACTTCCTGTTCAACGCCTGCGACGAGAACAAGTGCGGGATCGACAACTGGGCCATCGGGACCAAGCGCGTGGGCGGGCACGAGGGAACCTGGCGCGACGCCGAGGACGGGAAGCTGGGGCGCAACGCCATCTCCCAGGGCTCGGTGGACGCCACCATCGGGTTCGACCTGCAGGTCCCGGCGAACGGGAAGAGCTACGTGACGATGTGGCTGGCGTGCGGGCGGTCGTACGCCGAGGTCAAGAACCTCAACCGCCGGATCCTCGAGAAGGGCCCGGACCGCCTGATCACGCGCACCGAGAGCTACTGGCGCCTGTGGGTGCGCAAAGAGAACACCGACATGGACGGGCTCCCGGACCGCGTCGTCGATCTGTTCAAGCGCAGCCAGCTCGTGCTGCGCACCCAGATCGACAACGGCGGGGCGATCATCGCCGCCAACGACAGCGACATCACGCAGTTCGGCGGCGATCACTACTCCTACTGCTGGCCCCGCGACGGCGCCCTCGTCGCCTACTCGCTCATCCTCGCCGGGCAGAGCGAGCTCTCCCGCAGCTTCTTCCGCTATTGCGCCCGGGCCATCCGCGACGACGGGTTCTTCCTCCACAAGTACACGCCCACCGCCGAGCTCGCCAGCTCCTGGCACCCCTGGATGATCGAGGGCCAGCGCGTCCTCCCCATCCAGCAGGACGAGACCGCCCTGGTCCTGTGGGCCCTGCGACGCCACTTCGAGGAGTTCAAGGACGTCGAGTTCATCAAGCCCCTGTACAACGCCCTGGTCGTGCGTCCGGGCGAGTGGATGCTCAAGCACCGCGATCACAACGGGCTCCCGCTCCCTTCCTGGGACTTGTGGGAGGAGCGCCGCGGGGTGCACACCTTCACCGTCGCGACGACCATCGGCGCCCTCGACGCCGCCGCCGCGTTCGCGCAGGACTTCGGCGAGCACGACCGCGCCGCGGCGTTCCGCGACGGCGCCGCGCGGATGCGCGCCGCCGCCCTCAAGCACCTCTGGCACCCCGAGCGTCAGCGCTTCGCGCGCCTCGCTCTCCCGCTCAGCGACGGGAGCTACCGCCTGGACATGACCAGCGACAGCGCGAACTTCGCGCTCTTCGCGTTCCACGCCTTCGACGCGGACGACCCGCGGGTCGCCGCCGAGATGAAGGCCCTCTTCGAGCGCCTGTGGGTCAAGACCGACGTGGGCGGGTGCGCCCGCTACGAGCGTGACTACTACCACCAGGTCGAGCGCGAGCGCGTCGAGCAGGTTCCCGGGAACCCCTGGGTCATCTGCACCTTGTGGCACGCGCAGTACATCATCAGGACCGCGAACAGCGTCGAGCGACTGCGCGAGGCGGTGAAGCTCCTGGAATGGTGCTGCGACCGGGCCGACCGCTCGGGCGTCCTGGCCGAGCAGTTCCACCCCTACACCGGGGCGCCCATCAGCGTGAGCCCGCTCACGTGGAGCCACGCGACGGTCGTCATCGTCGTGCTCGAGTACCTCGCCAAGCTCCGGCGCCTCGAGCACGAGGCCGACATCCCGCACGAGCCCGGCCACGACGCCAGGTCCAACATCGAAACCAACACCCAGGCCAGCCCCGAGGCCCGGCGCGTGACGACCTGAGTCGTCCCTAGCACCCCGCGCCGAACCGGGTCAGAAAGTACACCAGGTCGTCGATCGTCACTCCGCGATCGCGCACGCCGGTCATGCTCCCGTCGTCGAGGTCGGCGGTTACGTCGCCCTCCGAGAACACGCGGAGGTAGTACACCAGGTCCTCGATCCCCACGCCCCCGTCGGCACGCCCACGCCCCGTCCCGTCGTCATAGTCCGACGGGCACTCGCTCCCGACATACAGGACAAACCCGCCGCCCGGCGTGAGCCCGGCGATGGTCCGCCCGTCCGAGGAGATCACGCTCGCCCGCTGGAGCACGGCCCCGTGCGCGTCCACCCCGAGCTCCGCCACCAGCTCCGCGAGACGACGCATGCCCGCTCCGGGGGTCCACACGAACGCCTCCAGGGCGCCCCCCGTGGGCCCGGCCTCCCCGACGATCGTGTCCCCATCGCCGTTCACCCCCCACGCGCTGCTCCGCGCGGGTTCCGGGTGGAGCAGCCCGAGCCCGACCATCCCCTGGCCCGCGGTCCAGCGGAACGCCTCCTCACGCGACGACTCGTTGTACCGCCTTCCGAACCCGACGACGACCCTTCCGTCGTCGCTGATGGCGATGGCGGAGCTGATCTCGGGCCCTCCGGGCAGGTCGCCCAGGCCCACGAGCTCGCCGCCGGTGTAGATCGCCGCCTGCGAGGTGACGAACCCGGAGAAGAACGCCGTGACGAGCAAGGTCGCCCCGTCACGCGAGACCCCCATCCCCACGCTGGACGCGAACGGGGTCGCGAGCGTGCCCAGCGACTCGACCGTGTACTCCGGCGCGGTCCACCGCGTCGCGAAGACGTGCTCGCCGTCGCGCCCGCTCCCCACGATCACGGTCCCGTCGTCGGAGATCCCCACCGCCTCGCCGACCTCGGTCCCGCCCTGAAGATCGGGCAGCACCCGCAGCCCCGTGGCCTCGTCCCACACGAACGCGTGCTGCGTGGGGACGCCGTTCACGGTCATGACCCCGCTCCGTCCCACCACACGCCGGCCATCGCGCGAGGCGCTCCAGCCCTTCGAGGCGCCCCATCCCGTCGGGAGGGGGAGACGCTGGGCCCCGGTTCCTCGCCGCCACGTCGCGGCCTGACCGTTCAGCGTGCCCACGATCGTCGTGCCGTCGCCCGAGATCCCGAAGACCTGCATCGGGGTCGACTCAAACCAGGGCGGCGTGCCCCAAGACACGCCCGAAACCACCATCGCCATGAGAATCGTCGGCTTGCGCATGCGGCACCCCCGGCGCGAGTGTACCGAGTCGGTCATACCGCGCCAAGATCCTTGATAGACTCGTCGCGGCGGGCCGATATTCGACGTACGCCCCAAGGAGCCGCCCCCCGTGGACCGATCCATGTCCCCCGTCAAGCCCGTCGCGCCCGCCACGTTCACCGGCCCGCTCCCCGAGGCCTGGGAACGCGCCAAGAAAGAACGCGAGCCCATCTTCGTGCCCACCCAGTTCTTCGCCGACGATCGCGGCTGGTCGCTCATGAACCAGATGCAGGGCGTCATGTCCCCGCAGGGCCAGGTCAACTACAGCGTGCAGAACCCGGGCGTCGTCAAGGCCTGGCACCGCCACAAGCTCCAGACCGATTTCTGGATGTGCGTCCAGGGGCATCTCAAGGTCGGGCTCTACCGCGAGGACGACCACAAGGCCTGGACCATCGTGCTCGGCGAGAAGCGCCCGGGCGTGGTCATCATCCCCCCGCCCGTCTGGCACGGCGCCGCAACCGTCGGCACCACCCCCGCCGCACTCCTCTACTACCTCACGCACTCGTACAACCCCAAGGAGCCCGACGAGGACCGCCGCGCCTGGGACAGCGTCCACGGATTTCCCTGGGCGCCGGAGAACAAATAGCTCCACGCGACCATCAGGGAGCAGACAGTTTTCCTCGAATGTCGACCCGCTATCTCATCCTCGGCTCATACGGCATGCTCGGCCGCGCCTGGCGCGAACTCCTCGCCCGGCGTGCCCTCCCCTTCGACCACGCCGACCGCGACGTCATCGACATCACCGACCCCGCCTCGCTCGCCCGCGCGATCTCCCCCTCGCGCCGATACTCGCACGTCGTCAACTGCGCCGCCTGGACCGACGTGGACGGGGCCGAGCAGAACGAGCACGGGGCGGGCGTGCTCAACGCCGACGCCGTGGCCCACCTCGCGCACGCCTGCGCCGCGATCGACGCCACGCTCGTGCACTACTCCACCGACTACGTGTTCAACGGCACGGGCGCCTCACCCTACCGCGTCGACGGCCCGCGCGAACCCCTGAGCGCCTACGGACGCACCAAGGCCCGCGGAGAAGAAGCCCTGGAACGCTCGCGCGCGAGATGGCTTTGCGTGCGCACAAGCTGGCTCTACGCCCCCTGGGGCAAGAACTTCCTCCGCACCATCGCCAACGCCGCCCTCGCACGCCCGGAGCTCAAGGTCGTGAACGACCAACGCGGGCGACCCACCAGCGCCGAGCACCTCGCCCGCGCCACCCTCGCGCTCCTCGACCGCGGCGCCACGGGCATGCACCACGCGACCGACGGCGTGTCCGCCGAGGACGGCTGCACCTGGTTCGACTTTGCCCGCCGCATCATCCAACGCCTCCACGAGACGTCCCCCCGGGGCACGCCCATCGCCGTTGTTCGACCCTGCACCACCGCCGAGTTCCCCCGCCCCGCCAAGCGCCCGGCGTACAGCGTGCTCGACCTCTCCGCCAGCGAGCGTCTCATCGGGAAGATGCCCGACTGGCGCACGCACGTCGACGACGCCGTCGATCGACGCGAACCCTGATCGGTTCAGGAGCATCCCCTTGACCACGCCGAACTCCACGCCCCCGCGCGAGCTCGAACCCAGCCACGCCCACATCGCCGCCATCGTCGCCATGATCGTCTCCGCCACGGGCTGTGCGATCCAGGCCGTCAAGCTCGTCCTCGCCGTCGGGGTGCGCACGCTCCTGGGCAACTCGCCCGACACTCCCGCGCCGCCCGGTCGCACCGCGTTCCTGCTCTGGTACGCCGGGGCCGCGCTGCTCGTCTTCCTGCTGGCCTTCGCCGTCGGGTTCCTGCACTCCCGGCGCGTCCCGGCGGGGCTCATCGCGCTCGCCTCGGGCGCGGGCGTGGCGTACCTCGCGTTCCGGTCCCCGGAGGGCGCGCCCTTCTCGATGCGCTGGGTCGTCCTCATCGCGGGCGCTCTCACGGCGATCCTCGGCGTGGCGTGCGCGATCCTGCCGCCACGACGGGCGAGATAGCGGCCGTCAGAATGCCGAAGACAGAGCGTGCGGCCCGAGAACCGCTCTCAAGGGCTCTCGCGTCACTCTCGTCGCGGTCAGTGCAGGAGATTTCCATGGACCAGCCCAAGCTCCAACGCTACCACGCTCACGTTTCGGCATGCCGATCCTGCAGAGCATGCATGGACCAAAGCCTGCCCGAGTGCGCGCGTCCCGAGAACCCCAGCGACGGAGGGTTCGCGCACCACCCCAGCCCCTGGGCGGAGCAGGGTTCCAACCTCAACGCGGAGGTCGTGATTGTCGGGCAGGATTTCTCGGGGCGCGAGGAACGCTGGACGCACCCCAACGCCGCCGCGCCTACGAACAAGTTCCTGCTGGCGTGCATGCACGACGCCGGGCTCAACCCGCAATCGTGCTATTTCACCAACGCGATGCTGTGCCTGAAGCCGGGAGCGATGAACGCGACCGTGAAGGCCGTCTGGCTGAAGAACTGCGCACCCCATCTGCACAAGACCATCGAAATCATCTCACCCCGCGCGGTCGCCACTCTCGGCACACAGGCTTGTCGCAGCGTCCTTCTCGCCTTCGGGAAGCGTTGCACCTCGATGCTTCCCAAGGGCCCGGTCCCCGTCGAGCTCGACACTGCGGCCCATCTCTTCGTGTTTGGACATCCGGGGCGGCTTGGCCAGCGCGCCCGCGCCAAGGCCCAGCAGCAAGAAGACTGGCGGGCGCTCGCCCTGTGGCTTGCCTCCACGCCCGACCTCCGAAAGGCCGCCTGACGCTCCGCGCGCACGGGGCCCGAGGTCCGAGGGACTCGTCTCTTCTACCATCCTCCATGCACATCCTCCTCACCGGCGGCGCCGGGTTCATCGGCAGCAACTTCGTTCACTTCCTCCTCAGGCATCGCCCGAGCTACCGCGTCACCAATCTCGACCTGCTCACCTACTCGGGCAACCTCGAGAACCTCACCGCCGCCGAGAAGAGCCCAAACTACCGCTTCGTCAAAGGCGACATCGCCGACGGGGCTCTGGTCGATCGCCTCATGCACGAGTGCGACGCCTGCATTCACATGGCCGCCGAGAGCCACGTCGACCGCTCCATCCTCGACTCCAAGCCCTTCGTGATGAGCAACGTCGTGGGCACGCAGGTCCTCCTCGACTCCGCCCGCAAGGCCTGGAAGGGCAAGGACCGCCGATTCGTCTACGTCTCCACCGACGAGGTCTACGGCAGCCTCCCCCTCGATCAGCCCCACCTCAAGTTCACCGAGGATACGCCCATCCAGACCAACAGCCCCTACTCCGCCAGCAAGGGCGGCGGCGACCTCCTCGCCCGCGCCTACCACCACACCTTCCACATGAACATCTGCACCACGCGATGCTCCAACAACTTCGGGCCCTACCAGTTCCCCGAGAAAGTCATCCCCCTCTTCGCCACCAACCTCATCGAGGGCAAGAAAGTTCCTCTCTACGGCGACGGGAAGAACGTCCGCGATTGGCTCCACGTCGACGACCACGCCGAGGCCATCTTGACCGTCCTCGAAAAAGGCCGGGCCGGCGAGGTCTACAACGTCGGCGGGAACAACGAACGCAGCAACCTCGAGCTCACCCACGCCATCCTGAAGCTCATGGGCCTGGGCCCGGAGATGATCCAGCCCGTCGCCGACCGCCCCGGGCACGACCGCCGGTACGCCATCGACGCGAGCAAGATCAAGAACGAGCTGGGCTGGCAGCCCACCCGCAGCGCCTGGCCCAACGCCCTCGCCGACACGCTGAACTGGTACAAGTCCAACGAAGGCTGGTGGCGCCGGGTCAAGAGCGGCGCCTACCGCGACTACTACGAGAAGCAGTACGCAGGGCGCTGAAGCCCACCCGGCTCGGGACACGGTCCTCACCGCGGTTCGGGTCCTACCACGGCTTCCCGATGTCGTCCGCCGTTCCGTTGACGCCGTCGGGACCATCTGACCACACGCGCCAACCCACCCCCGGGTACACCCGGTAGTGCAGGGGACGAGACCAGCTATCGACGAACGCGGTCGGCGTCACGTGACGCGAGCTCACCAGCGCGGCGAGCGAGTCCGGCGGCTCGCTGAACTCCAGCTGATACTGCGCCACGCTCTGCGCGAGGATCGACAGCGTCGCCCGTGTCCCCTCAGATCGAGCGGCGGTCCCCCCGCCCAGCCAGTTCACGAGCGCGAGGGCGAGAATCAAGTTCCCGACCAGCCCGATCAAAGCCAGCCCGAGCAGGCCGAAGACCCGTGTTAACCCGGCGCCGCGGCCGCGTCGAAGTCGTGGGAGAGGGGGCGGCACCATGCTCGCGTCGGGCTCGGGCGAGTGCTGTCCAGACGCCGCCTCCACTTCGCACACCCTCCCGCCCGTCCCCGGCCGATAAGAGAGGCTGGCCCGGGAGTTTCCTCGTGTCCATCCTGACCACCCCACTCCAGACGCAGATCGCTCCCGCGGACTTTTCCGTCCGCGTCTGGTTCGCGCTCCACACTCTTCCGCGCCAGGAGAAGGCCCTGGCCCAGGCGCTCGAGGGGCGGGGCATCGAGCACTACCTCCCCCTCCGGTCCGAGACCAGGACCTACGCCCACCGACGCCGGGTCTCGATGATTCCGCTGTTCTCCTCGTACGTGTTCCTGCGGGGAAATCGCGAGTCCACCTTCGCCGCGGTCTCGACCAAGCGCGTCGCCCGTGTGCTGGACATCCCCGACCAGACATCATTCTTGCGCGAGATCGAGCAGATCCGCCTCGCCCTCGCCGGCGGCGCGACGCTCGACCCCTACCCGCACCTTGTTCTCGGACGCAAGGCCAGGGTCCGCTCGGGCCCGCTGCAGGGTGTGGAGGGGATCCTCCAAGCCCGCCCCAAAGACTGCCGACTGATACTCCAGGTTCAGGCGTTGGGCCAGGCGGTCGCCGTCGAGATCGACGCCCATCTTCTCGAACCGACCGATTGACCGGTCTTTGTTGGGGTTTCGGTGCATCCCGAACCCGGCGGAGGTCCGGTCGTATTCTGAGTCCTAGACTGGAATCGTGCGCGGGGGTGCGCGCGACGGGGGCGGAGCCTTGGCCACGATCGGCCCGGGCGGCCGAGGACGACAGAGGTCGTCCGAGAACGGCTGGACGCATCTCGTGAGGGTTTCTCTTGGGGGCGTGGGTGTGCCGTGGGGTTTCCGGGCGGTGCTGCTTGTGGCATGCGCAAGCTGTGCGCTCTGGGGGGGCTCGGCGAGCTTGGTAGTTCTTGCCGAACGGAGGAAGTCGCGAGTTGGGGCGGGCGGCAAGCCGACGGTGCCCACGCGGCGGAAGCTAGGGAGGGATCGATGACCCCGATGACACGGACCTTCGCGATCGTGATCGCTGCCGGGATGGTGGCGACTGTGCAGCCGGCGTACGCCCAGGATTCTCAGACCCAGCCGGACC
>CAZTJZ010000115.1:0-8311 GCA_964614075.1 uncultured Phycisphaeraceae bacterium | reverse complement strand
AAGCCCATGGGCAAGCCCTGCCCGGTCGCCTACTTCAGCCTCGAAATGAGCAAGAGCGCCATCGCCCAGCGTCTGCTCAGCGCCTCCTCGGGCTTCAGTTCCCACCAGCTCCGCTCCGGTCAGCTCCGCGTCGAGGACTACGACCACCTCTGCAAGGTCATGTACGAACTCAGCGAAGCGCCCATCTACGTCGACGACACGCCCAGCATGACCGTCCTCCAGCTCCGCACCCGCGCCCGCCGCCTGGTCTCCCAGTTCGGCGTCAAGTGCATCATGATCGACTACCTCCAGCTCATGACCGCACCCGGCGCCGCACGAGAGTCCCGCCAGGTCGAAGTCTCCGCCATCTCCCGCGGCGTCAAGGCCCTCGCCCGAGAGCTCAACGTCCCCGTCGTCTGCCTCTCCCAGCTCAACCGCGCCAGCGAGCAGCGCGAGGGAAACCGCCCACGCATGGCCGACCTCCGAGAATCCGGATCCATCGAGCAGGACGCCGACGTCATCGTCCTCCTCCACCGCGAGGACTACTACCACACCCAGAACCCAGACTGGGCCCTCGAAAACCCCGACAAGGTCGGCATCGCCGAGCTCATCATCGCCAAGCAGCGCAACGGCCCGACGGGCGTCGTCAAGCTCAAGTGGGACTCCCGCACCACCCGCTTCCGCGACTACGACCCCCACGCCTCCGCGCCCATGGGCTCCTCGCTGGGCGAAACCTCCCCCTACGCCGCCTCCCACAACGCAAGACGCGGCGGCTACGCCTCGCCCAGCCAGGCCGCTCAGGACTTCGGCAACCCCTTCACCCAGTCCGCCATCGAGGCCAAGCCCGAGCCGCCCCCCTTCGCCCCGGGGCGAAAGACCGGCCCCATCCAGGACCACCGCGACGGCGGCGGCCCCGACCGCGACGACCCAGACTCGGCCGACTAACGCACGCGCCTTCTCCCTCGTCTTGTTCCTCGTCTTGTTCCTCGTGGCACAGGCGTCCCGCCTGTGCTCTTCTTTTCTCTCTCCCTCAGCACGCTCCCTCAGCGCAATATCCTCATCCGCAACACTGTGGCCCCCACGGAGTCCCACATGCTCGGCGCGCTCGCCCTCGTCTGCCTGTCGACCCTCGCCCAGCCCGACCCGGGCGCAGCCCCCGACCTCCGCACCGTCGCCGAGAAGACCGACTTCCGCGCTACCGCTCGCCACGCCGACGTCGTCCAGCTCCTCGACGATCTTGCCGCGTCGCGCCCAGACCTTACCGCCCGCCTCTCCCTCGGGAAGAGCGTCGAAGGACGCGAGCTCCCGCTGCTGGTGCTCTCCTCCCCGCGCGTCGAGAACGCCCGCGAAGCCCGCGCCCTCGCCAAAGACCGCGGCAAGCTCATCGTGCTTCTCATCGGCAACATCCACGCCGGCGAGGTCTGCGGCAAGGAGGCTCTCCCCATCCTCGCCCGCGAGCTCCTCGCCCAGCTCCACCCCGCGCTCCTCGAGCACCTCATCATCGCCCTCGCCCCCATCTACAACGCCGACGGAAACGAACGCGTTGCCAAGGACAACCGCCCGGGGCAGAACGGCCCGGAGGATGGCATGGGCATCCGCCACAACGCCCATGACCGCGACCTCAACCGCGACTTCGTCAAGCTCGAAGAGCCCGAGACCAACGCCCTCGTCCGGTTCTTGAACGACTGGGACCCCGAGGTCTTCGTCGACACCCACACGACCAACGGCTCGTACCACCGCTACCTCATCTCCTACGCCGGACCCAAAGTCCCCGCCGGCGACGCTCACCTCATCACCTGGTGCCGCGAGGCTTTCTTCCCCGCCGTCGGGCTCATCCACCAGCTCCGCAACCAGACCCCGGCGTTCTGGTACGGCTCGTTCGAGGGCGCGTTCTCCCCCGCCGACCCGTCCAAGGACCCCCTCGCGCACACCCGCTGGGAGACCTTCCCCGCCGAGCCGCGCTACGGGACGAACTACGTCGGGCTCCGCAACCGCGTGAGCGTCCTCTGCGAGGCCTACTCCCACGCGCCGTTCAAGGACCGCGTCCTCGCCACGCGGGACTTCTGCCGCTCCGTCCTCGAGCTCTCGGCGGAGAACACCAAGCTCATCCAAGACCTCACCCGCGCCGCCGACCAACGCGCCATCACGAACACCAGCATCGTCCTCCGCACCCGCGTCGCTCCCTTCCCGGAGAAGGTCAAGATCCAGGGCTTCCGCGAAGAGCTCACCGACGGCCGCATCGTCTCCACGGGCGAGCCCACGGAGCACGAGGTCGAGCTCTGGGATCGCTTTGAGCCCGTGCTCACCGTCACCCGCCCCAAGGGCTACCTGCTCCCCGCGCCCAGAACCCCGGAGTCTGTCAAGGCCCACGCGAAGATCCTCGCCACGCTCGCGAACCACGGCGTGCCCTTCGTGTCGTTCAAGGAACCGCGCCGGCTCGCCGCCGAGAAGTTCACCATCACCAAGGCCACGCCGGCGAGCCGCGAGTTCCAGGGGCACGTGCTCGTCTCGCTCGACGCACAGACCACACCCATCACGCTCACCACCGAGGCGGACGACCTCTACATCGAGACCAATCAGCCCCTCGGGAACCTCATCGCCTACCTGCTCGAGCCCATGAGCGAGGACGGCCTGGGCGCGTGGAACTTCTACGACCACTGGATCCAGGAGCTCCCCGCCTCGCTGCCCCTCTACCGCGTGATGCAGGAGCCGCGCTGAGCGCCTACCGGAACCGGTCCATCAGCGACATCGTGATCTCGAACGCGATGAGCAGGATGATGATGAGCTCCAGCACCTCGCCCCTCCGGTGCGCGCTCCGGTCCGAAAGTTTCTGATAGATCGACTCCAGCGTCGCCAGCTTGCGGAGGATGCTCGCGTCCCACTCCGGGAGGTGGAACCGCTGCGCCGTCAGCCGGTACAGCCGCGCCAGGTACTGATCCCCCAGCAGCTTGAGCGCGTTGTTCACCGCCTCGAACAGCATCGCCGACTCGGTCTGCAGCTCGGCCACGCGCGCCAGCGCCGGCTCCCCGCCCCGCCGCCCCGATTGGCTCAGGCGATGGATCTCGTCCAGCGCGCCGTCCAGCCGGTCGTCCAGATGCCGCATCTCCAGGAGCTCCACGTTCGCGAACTCCAGCGCCGCCGTCGCGTCCGACGGGTCCGGGTCCACCAGCACCGCCGCGTTCCAGTCGATCACCGCCAGATCCACCGGCGAATACGACACCCGGCAGCCCATCGCGTCCTCGATCTCCTGACCCGACAGCGCCTGCTTCTCCGCGCGCAGCATCCGCGCCAGCCGCGCCCGGTTCGCGTCCGCCCACGCGCCGATGCCCCCCGCCACCGACTCGTGCTCCACGATCTGGAACACCAGGTAGTCCTCCACCAGCCCCGACAGGTCCGGCGTCTGCACCGCGTCCCCGAGCTCCCGCAAGAGCCGCTCCACGTGCCGGCGAGAGTCCTCCAGAAGCGAACGGTTCTCGTACAACGCGTCCGCCAGAGGCATCAGCTGCTCGAGCGCCCCCGAAATCGGCACCGAATACCCCAGCGACACCGCCCCGAAGTCATAGATCACAAGCTCCAGCGTCGGGAGCGTCGACACCACCCCGCCCCCACCCGCACCCAGCACCCCCGTGATCTCGATCGGCTCGATCGTCCGCGTCAGGCGGATCGGCGCGGGGCGGAAGTCAAAGTACGTCGGCGCCCGCCGTGTCCGGCGGAGCATCTCCCGCTGCTCGGTCTCCCCCGGCCGCAGCGCCAGCTGCTTCTCCACCTTCTCCAGGCTCACCGACAGCCCCAGGTCGTACGCGAACAGCGCGACGCACTGCCCCCGCGTCACCACCAGCTCGCCCGACGACCTCTCGTGCACCGCCATGCCTCATGGTACTCGCACCATCCCCGACGCCCGTCTCCCCGGCTACATTCCCTGGCCATTCCGGAGCGCCCCATGAACGCGATCACCAAGCCCCTCGCCGTGCTGGCCCTGTGCCTGCTCCTCCCCGCGTGCGCCGCCCCCGCCCGCCGCGCCGAGCAGTCCGCCGGCCTGCGGTCCCTCGCCTCCCTCCTGGAAGGCAGCTTCTCCTCTCAGGCCCAGGCCCGGCGCGACGAGGCCTACCTCGACATCCGCCTCACCATGACCCCGATCTGGCCCGAGCGCAGCGACGACACCAAGGGCTACTGGTTCTACGTCGAGCAGGCCCGCGCCGACAAGCTCGACCAGCCCTACCGCCAGCGCGTCTATCACCTCACGCTCCAGAACGACGCCGCCGCACGCAGCGACGTCTACGAGCTCCCGGGCGACGCCGCCCGCGGCCAGCTCAAGAAGTTCATCGGCGCCGACCCCGACGCCTTCAAGACGCTCGCGCCCGACAAGCTCACGCTCAAGGAGGGCTGCGCCGTCATCCTTCGGCGCGTCGACCGCAACGCCTGGTCCGGCGGGACCATCGGCGAGGGCTGCCCAAGCTCCCTCAACGGCGCCACGCACACCACCTCCATCGTCTCCGTCGATCTCCTGGGCCTGCGGAGCTGGGACCGCGGGTTCGACTCGGGCGGCAAGCAGGTCTGGGGAGCCGAGAAAGGCCCTTACGAGTTCGCCCGCGTCCGCCCGTAGATCCTCTCCTCGTGCCCCAGACGTCCTGCCTGTATCCTCTCTCTTCTTCTCTTCCTCCTCCTGTGGCACAGGCGTCCCGCCTGTGCCTCCCTCTTCTCATACTCTCTTCCAGGGTGCGGCCCCCGCCCGGTATCATTCCCGCAGAAAGGATCTCCATGCTCCACCGCGCCCTTCTCGTCGCCTGTGCCGCCCTCGCCCTCGCCGCCCTCACCGCCTGCGAGGACAAGGTCAGCACGAAGTCGTACGAACAGATCACCCTGGGCATGACCCTCTCCGACGTCGAGCGGCTGCTGGGCGGGAAGGGCGAGAAGCAGGACACGGGCGGTGTGTCGATCGGCGCCTCGGGCCTCACGGGCGGCGCCAACAAGAGCGCCACGCAGTCCGTCTACGTCTGGAAGAAGGGCACCAAGGAGATCTCCGTCACCATCCAGGACGGCAAGGTCACCGCGATGGGCAAGGCCGGGTTCTAACAGCCGCCTCTCCCCTTCTTCGTGGCACAGGCGTCCCGCCTGTGCTCTCTTCCCCTTCTCTCTCTTCTGGCACAGGCGTCCCGCCTGTGTCCCTCACCTTCTCTTCCGTCCATCGTCTGCGGCTCACCGCCCGGCCTCGCGGATCGCCTGCAAAAACTGGTCCCCGAACCGCGCCAGCTTCGTGCTCCCGATCCCCTTGATCGCCCGCATCGCCTCGCGCGTCCCGGGCCGATGCCTCGCCAGCTCCCGCAGCGTCGTGTCCGCGAAGACCACGAACGCCGGCACGCCCAGCTCCTCGGCGATCTCCCGACGCAGCGCCCGCAGCCCCTCGAAGAGCTTCTCCTCCTCCGGCGTGAGCGCGTCCTCCGCCCCCCGCCCGCCGCTCCGTGCCGCGACCCGCGGCTGGGTCTCCCCACGCCGCGACTCGTACAACCGCACCTCGCGCTTCCCTTTCATCACCTCCATCGACGCCTCGTTGAGCGACAGCACCGGGTACGGCCCTCCCGCCCGCACCAACACCCCCAGGTCCACCAGCTGGTCCGCGCACGCCAGCACGCTGTCCCGCGGCATGTCCGCCAGCAGCCGGAACGTCGACAGCTTCTCGTGCCCGCGCTCCACCACCCGCGCCGTCGCCCGACCCAAGAGCACGTCCGCCACGTGCGCCGCCCCCATGTTCTGCCCCACCCGCGCCACGCACGAGAGGATCTTCTGCGCCACCACCGTCGCCCGCGGCAGCTCCTCCAGCTCCCCCAGGCACACGTCGCACGCCCCGCACCCCTCGCGCGGATACTCCTGCCCGAAGTGCTCCACCAGCGCCCGGTGGCGGCACCGCGCCCCGCACGCGAACCGCTGCATCTCCCGCAGCAGCCGCTTCTGCGCCTCCAGCACCTCGGGCCCGGCGCCCAGCTCGGCGTTTGAGGTCTCCAGCAGCTCCTCCCAGCGGATCACGTCCCCCGCCGAGTACAGCATCACGCACTCCGCCGCCTGCCCGTCACGCCCGGCCCGACCCGTCTCCTGCTGGTACGCCTCGAGCGTCCGCGGCATGGCCGCGTGCACCACGCACCGCACGTCCGCCCGGTCAATCCCCATCCCGAACGCCACCGTCGCCACCACCACTCCCAGCTTTTCCTGCTTGAAGTGGCGCTGCACCCGCTCGCGCACGCCCGGCGAGAGCCCCGCGTGGTACGCCGCCGCCCGCAGCCCCCGCGCCGACAACGCCTCGGCCAGCTTCTCCGTCTCCTTCCGCGAGATGCAGTACACGATCGACCCGCCCCGCCCCTCGTGCGGACGCAGCACGCCCTCCACCTGGTCCGTCACCCGGCCCTTGGGCAGAATCCGGTACGTCAGGTTCGGGCGGTCAAAGTCCCCCACCAGCACCACCGCTTCGCGCAGCCCGAGCTGGCGCACGATGTCCTCCCGGACCCGCGGCGTCGCCGTCGCGGTGTACGCGTGCAGCGGCGCCCTCGGGAACACCCCACGGAGCTCCGCCAGCCGCCGATACTCCGGGCGGAAATCATGCCCCCACTGGCTGATGCAGTGCGCCTCGTCGATCGCGAACGACGCCACCCCCACCCGCTTCAGCCACGCCAGAAACCCGCTGCTCAGCAGCCGCTCGGGCGCCACGAACAGCAGCCGCAGCTCCCCCGCCTCGGCCCGGGCCCGCGCCGCCGCACGCTTCTCGTCGCTCAGCCCGCCGTGCAGCGCCCCCGCCGGATACCCGTTGAGCGCGAGCCCGTCCACCTGGTCCTGCATCAACGCGATCAGGGGCGAGACCACCACCCCCATCCCGCCCGCAACCAGCGGCGGGAGCTGGTAGCACAGGCTCTTCCCCCCGCCCGTCGGCATCACCACCAGCGAGTCGCGCCCGTCCAGGGCCGCGTCGATCGCCGCCGACTGCAGCGGGCGCAACGCCTCGAACCCCCACACCTCCCGCAACGCCTCGGCGACCCGCTCCCGCATGATCCCGGACTGTACCGTTTCGCGACACTCCTCGGCAATACGCCCGCGCCCCTGGCGTTGAGCCCTCCGGTCCGGGGGAACGGACTGGAGGCACGGTGGACAGGGGGCAAGCAGGGGCACCCTTCCTCCGTGCCTCCGTTTTTTTTTGGGCCCGCACAGTCGCCGGCGCCGCCTCTCCTCGCTCTGGTCTTTGGGGCCTTGGTGGTTTGGTTTCTTTGGGAACTTCGTGGTTCTCGGCGCTCCCGCGATCCCGACGAAAACCGCGACTTGCACCACGATCCCGCCGCACGCGTTCGGCGGGGTTTCCCGCACCCTCGGGTACGCCCGCGGCGCGACGCGGCCTCGGGGCTCTCCGCCCCGCCGTGAGGGTTCCCTTGTTCTTGACGCTCTTACGCGCCGGTGGACCCGAATCCGCCGTGCCCGCGGGCGGTGTCATCCAGGCTCAGCGCCTCATGGAGCGTGGCGCGAGCGACGGGGGCGATGACGAGCTGCGCGATGCGCATGGCGTGAGTGATGACGAACGCCTCGCGTCCGAGGTTGATGAGCGCGACGAGGATCTCACCGCGGTAGTCGCTGTCGATCGTGCCCGGCGCGTTCACCACCGTGACGCCGTGCTTGATCGCCAGCCCGGAGCGGGGGCGCACCTGACCCTCAAAACCCGCCGGGATCGCCACGCTCAGGCCCGTGGGCACGGAGGCGCGACCGCCGGGAGGCAGGGTCAGATCCACCGCCGAGACCAGGTCCATGCCGGCCGCGCCCGCCGTCTGGTAGGCGGGCAGGGGCAGGCCCTGGCCATGGGCCAGGACCCGGACCTGGAGCGGAGGCAGGACAGACAGGGTCAGACCCCGGTGCTGCCTTCGAGGGCTTCCTTGCGGGACAGGCGGATCTTGCCCGCCTTGTCGATGTCGATGACGCGCACGAGCACCTCATCGCCCTCGCTCACGACGTCCGTGGCCTTGTTCACCCGCTCCTTGGCCAGGTGGCTGATGTGAACGAGGCCCTCGGTGCCGGGGAAGATCTCGACGAAGGCGCCGAAGTCCACGACCCGCTTCACCACGCCCAGGTACAGCTTGCCGATCTCGGCCTCCTGGGTGAGCTCGCGGATCATCGCGACCGCCTTCTCGCTGGCCGTCTGATCCGTGCTCGCGATGTCCACGCGGCCGGAGTCGTCCACCGTGACGCGCACGCCGCACTGATCCTGGATGCTGCGGATCATGCGGCCGCCTGGGCCGATGATGTCCCGGATGCGGTCGGTCTTGATGTGGATGGTCAGGATGCGCGGCGCGAAGCGGGAGAGCTC
>CAZTJZ010000114.1:0-8599 GCA_964614075.1 uncultured Phycisphaeraceae bacterium | reverse complement strand
CCGGTGCCGCTGCCGTCGTCCACGTCGGCGACGCAGGCGGGCGGGTCGGGGACGAAGGTGAGGCGGAGGGTGCCGGTGCCCGCGGCGTTGTTGTACCCGCCGACGCGGATGGTGTAGCTGGTCCCGTTGACGACGGGGACGCTGACGCTGGTGGTGTTGGTGGCGCAGCCCGCGGTGTCGTCATCGCAGGTCATGAGGCGCGTGTCGAAGTCGGTGCAGCCCGACCCGTTGTAGACGGCGAGCTTGGTATCGAACCCGGCGATCCCGCAGGTCGAAACCGTGAGCGTGCCGTTGGCCTGGGCGGGGTGGTTGTACCAGACGTCCTTGGTGATCTGGTTATTGCCGAAGAAGAGGCACGACGCGTGGGCCGGGCCATCGGTCGTGGCGTTGGTGGTGTCGATGGGGGTGTCGCCCAGGGGGATGCCGATGCGTCCGGAGCAGTTGTCGTTCTGGGGCGGGGTGGGCCCGGAGTTGTTGTCGGTGACGAGGACGTTGAAGGCCCCGACGTTGACCTGGTATCCGGCGACGCGGATGAGGTAGCGTGTGTTGGCGGTGACGGCGAGGTTGAAGCCCGAGGAGAGATTGCCGTTGCCGCAGGCGTTGTTCCCGCCGTTGTAGCTGTCGTCGTTGCAGGCGACCTGGGTGAGCGAGCCGCAGTTTCCGGTGTAGGCGGAGAGGACGGTGTCGTAGCCGCTGCCGCAGGTATTGATCGAGATGGTGCCCGAGACGGTGGGGGTGTAGCTGAACCACTTGTCGGGGCTGGCGGTCGACTGGCCGCAGGTCGCCGTCCCGTCGTTGGTGGCGCCGACGGTGGTGCCGCTGGTCACGACGTTCTTGGTGAGGGCGATGGCCCCGGCGCAGGCGTCGTTGTTGGTGCAGGGGGTGTCGGTGATGACGAGCGACCCGCTCCCGGTGGTGTTGTTGGGGCTCCCGACGCGGATGAGGTAGGTGGTGGAGCTGGAGGCGGTGAAGTTCACGCTGGAGGTCGTGGCGCCCCCGCCGCAGACCGCGTTGTCGTCGTTGCACGCGAGGGCAAGGCCCGGCGTGGAGGGGCAGGTCGTGCCCGAGTAGACGGCGAGCTTGGTGTTGAAGCCCGACCCGCAGGTCGCGATCGTGAGCGGCCCGCCGCAGGGCGAGGTGTACTTGAACCAGACGTCATTCGTGATGGCGGCGGTGGAGTTGAAGGTGCACTCGTCCGGGCCGTCGGTGCTGGCGTTGGTCGTGACGAACGCCGTGGTCCCCGCGGTGACGGTCTGGGCGTTGGCGCAGAGGTCGTTGGCGGGCCCGATGACGCCCGCGGGGTCCGGGACGGAGGCGACGATGTTCACGCTGGTGGGCGACCCGGGCTTGAAGAGCGCGAGGGTCGCGTTGCCCGAGACGGGCCCGAAGTTGCAGTCGAAGCGGAAGTTGTAGATGGTGTCCCAGCGCAGGGCGTTGGCGTTGACGTTCGTGGCGTGGGTCTGCGTGCTCCAGGTCACGGCGCTGGAGGTCACGCTGCTGGTCCAGTCGGTGCCGGAGTACGGCTCGCCCGAGTGGTAGTCCACGTCGTGGAACCCGACGTTGGTGACCACGGCCCCCGGGGGGAGCGGGATCGAGAAGGACTGGCCCGAGCGGTCGGAGTTGTGGTTGTAAACGGCATACTCGAAGTGGTACCCGCCGACGATGGGCGTGACCTTGCAGCCCAGCATGAATCGCCCGTCGCTGGGCACGTCGACGTTGGTGAGCTGGACGCTCGGGTCGTTCACGCCGATGCCCCCGCCGTAGTCACGCCACGCGTTGATGGCGGCGAGCCCGCGGGCGGTGGTGTCGGCGGTCGCCATCGTGTAGGACGGCGAGGCGCCGATGGTGACCCGCCGGTACGACTGGTTGTTGTTGTCGTTGTTGGCGGCGGCGTCCTCGGGCTGGATGTACGTGCTCGAGACGAAGTACAGCGCGCCGGGAACCTCGACGTCGGTCGTGTTCGCCTGGAGACGCTTGAAAGCCGTCCCGCCGGTTGTTCCGTCGCCCGTGAAGGGATAGGGGAAGACGCCCGTGGCGGCGTTGACCTCGAACTTCGGGCCCAGCCCGCCCTGCGAGCCGTTGAGCCCGGCGCTGTAGGGGTCGGAGCATCCGGGGAAGAGCGCGGGGCACGAGCCGCCGGGCGAGCACGGGGAGCACACCGTGCCCTGCAGGGCGCAGAACCCGTGCTTGAGCCAGGCCTGGCCGATCTGCTCGAACCGCCCGTTCGCCAGGCGATAGATGTTCTGCGAGATCACCGGGTGCTGGTTGGTGCTTTCGACCCAGGTGAGCGGCGTGTCGCCCAGGTTGCAGGACGTGGTGCCCACGGCCCAGACGGCCTTCCCGCCCGATGAGCCGTAGCTCGCCACTTCCATCAGATCGCCCACGATGACGTCCGGCGCGGCGCCGGCACTGAAGCCCAGCCACGCGATCGCGGCGAGTGCAGAACACCCCGCGGCACGCCGTGCCATCCGACCCCTCTGCGTTTTCATGCGAACCTCCAGAAATCCCCACACAGTGAATCACACCAACGCCGCGGACCGCGGCACGACAACCACCCGTCTTGAATCAGTAAACCCGTCCGGGAAAGTCTAATCCATTTCCCGACGAATGCAACCGGAAACATGGCGTTGCTGCCACAGAATTGTCGCCCGCGCCCTCGCCGTCGTCACGAGTTCTAGGGCGTTCCACCTAGACCGTCGTCGGCCGTCGCCCGGGGAGCATCGTCGGGGAGCCACAGCCGACCGGCCTCGCGGGCGACGACCCGGTGCTGCTCCGTCCCGGCCGCGGCGAGCAGGCGCTGGAGGGGCTCGTGCCCCGGCTCGTTGCTCAGGCGGAACGTGGAGTGGTGCATCGGGAGGAGGTACTTCCCCCCCGCGTGCTCGTGCATCGCCCAAACCTGCTCGGGGTTCGCGTGCATCTCGATCCAGGGGTCGTACGCGCCGATCCCGAACACCGAGAGGTCCACGCCCCCGACGCGCTTGAAGGCGTCGGTCATCGCGGTGTCGCCCGCGTAGAGCACGCGTCCCTGGGGGGTCTCGACGACGTAGCTGTTGTACCCGCGGAAGCGGTCCCAGGCGGTGCGCGCGCCCCAGTGGTTGGGGCGCAGGGCGTGGATCTGGATCGGGCCCAGGGAGAGCGAGCGGTCCCAGCGCAGCTCGCGCACGTCCCCGAAGCCTCGGGGCACCAATCCCGCCGTGCTCGACGCGGTCACGACGGTCGTGCTCGGGCGAGCGAGGCGGCGCAGCGTCGGCTTGTCGAGGTGGTCAAAGTGCGCGTGCGACAGGAGAATAAGGTCGATCGGCGGGAGCCGGTCGGCATCGACGGGCGGGCGGGTGAGGCGATGCACGCCCATCGTGAGCCGCCCCAGCGAGATCCCGATGCGATTGGAGAAGACCGGGTCGGTCAGCACCCACATCCCGCCCAGACGCACCAGCACCGTGGCGTGCCCGAGCCACATCGCGGCGAGCGGGGCCTCGAGCCCGGGATCGACAAAGGGCTCCCGGGGCTCTCCCGGGTCGTCCCGGTGATTGGCGCGCGGGTTGAGCAGGCTGTGGAGCAGGTCTTTGGGATAGCGGCTGGCCGAGGAGCGCGCCACATCCGCCGCCCGACGCAGGCGGCCCGACAGGGGCTTGGCGTGCTCCTTTCTTCCGGGCAACCGCCCTCTCCTGCAACCCCGGCTCGGCCCAAGACCTCGGTTGGGTCGCGGCCTCAGTGAGACGTGGTCGTCGGCTCGGGCTTGCTTGCTTCTGGGGTGGTCGTGGGGGCGGCGGCGTCGGTCATCGGGCACTTGGCCTCGCTGTCGGCGCTGGCCGTCGGGCAGGTTGCGGTGCAGGTGCTTGAGGGGGGCGTGTTGCTGGCCGGAATGACCGCGGCCGCGGCGGCCGAGGTCGAGCAGGTCCCGAGCGGGCATCCCGAGCGGAGCGTGTTGAACCCCGCGACACCGAGCCCCACCACCCCGACCACGGCGAGCACCCGACCGATCGAACCCGAGCCGCACGAGCATGCACACGTCATGGCGAGCCTCCTTGTGTTCGTCCAACTTGTCCTTGATCTACGTCGGAGGGGGTCGTGTGTTCACCGCGACCGCCGTCCCGACGCGGGATGGTAGAGCCCCGGGACGTGGGAGCACTCCCGGACGACCTCCGAACCGGTTATGGGTGCCGTGGGAGCGGTGGTATCGACGGTCCGGGCGGGTTGTGCCAGGGGGGAGGGGCAAGGCGTGCGGGCGATGCCGTGTGGGCGTGGAGGGACATGGCGGGGATCCCGATAGACGCGGGAGCGAGCACGACGCGCCGGGCGGCCCGGAGCGTCGCGTCGCGCCCGTCGCGCGCAGGAGAGGCGGACCCCATGGCCGACACCGACCCCCGCAACAGCCCCCCGTCCAGCAAGGGCGTTCCCGCGCCCAACCCCAACATGATCACCGCGATCACGAACTTTGAGGACTCGCTGCGGGCGTTGCGCGAGATGTACTCGGATCAGCAGTTCCAGCAGGCCAAGCTGGACCAGCGCGGCGTGGACCTGACGGTCCGGGAGAACGAGCTCGCGGGGCGCGAGCAGCGTCTCAAGGAGCTCGAGCAGCGCCTCGAGGCCCAGTCCCGCGACATCGAGGGCCTGCGCGACGAAGTCAAGCTCGCGCGGGGCGAGCTCGAACGTCAGAGCGGGGAGCTCGAGAAGCGTCAGCGCGAGCAGAAGTCGGCCGGGTCGGAGCTGGACCGGGCCCGCGCGGAGATCGAGGCGAAGACGGCGGACCTGGACCGCGCCGGGCAGGAGCTGCGCAAGCGCAAGGCCGAGCAGGACCAGGCCGCGGAGCAGATCGCCCGCAAGATGAAGGACATCGAGGACTCGACGCGGGTGTCGAGCGAGGCGGCGGACCGTCGCGCGGCGGAGCTGCAGCAGATGCGGGCCGAGGTGGACGCGAAGCAGAAGGAGCTGGGGATCCTGCAGCAGCAGGTCGCCTCGCGCGAGTCGCAGTTCAAGTCGCGGGATGAGGAGCTGGCGCGGGAGCGGTCGCGCCTGGAGAACGAGCGGGCCAAGCTGGGCGAGCGGGAGCAGGAGCTCGGGGAGCGCGCCAAGCAGTACGAGCTGGACAAGGGCGAGATCGAGACGCTTCGGGCCAGGGTCGCCGAGCTCGAGGAGCTGGCGGAGGAGCGGCGTCAGCAGGTCGAGCGGGCGGTGGCCCGCGCGGGCGAGATCGGGGCCGAGCTGGGCAAGACGCTGATCAAGTCGGCGGAGCTGGAGGCGCAGGTCGCGAGCTCGAAGAAGGGCAAGGGGGAGAACCCCTTCGAGGCGCAGCGCAAGGCCGAGTTCGAGCAGATGCGGTCGCGCCTGGGCGCGCTCGCGCTGGTGGTGGAGGAGTACGAGCAGCTGTGGGGGCTGGAGCGGGGCGAGGTGGCGCAGCTCACCCGCGCCCTCCAGCAGCGGGCCGAGGACGTCGCCGAGCTCGAGGCGGTGCTCGCGCAGCTCCGCGACCGCATGAAGGACGCGCTCTCGGCGCGGGAGGGCCCGGCGGGGGACACGTCGGCCCTGCAGGCCCAGTACGAGTCGCGCCTGCTCGAGCAGGGCGAGCGCCTCCGCCAGACCGAACTCGCGGCGATCGAGCTCAAGGAGAAGCTCACGCAGGAGTTCGAGCTCCGCCAGAAGGCCGAGCAGGCCCACGCCGCCAGCGAGCAGGAGCGCGTGGCGCTGCAGCGCAAGTTCGACAAGATCTACGCCAAGCTCCAGGACACGCAGGCCGACCTGCAGCGCGCGATGTCGGACAAGCCCAGCTTCGGGCCCACGGAGTCCTCGGCACGCCTGGAGCGCCGGCGTGAGCGGCTGAGGATGTTCCGGCGTCTGGTGCGCGACAAGAGCGACCGCCTCCGCAAGGGGGGCGAGGTGCTCAAGAAGCGCTTCGAGGCGTGCGAGCAGCTCCTGGGCCAGCGGGCCGAGCTCGCGCAGGTGCACACCACGCTGATGCAGGGGCAGAAGCGCTTCCAGCGCGAGCAGGCGACGCGCAAGGCGGGGATGGCGATGGCGTGCATCGCGGGCGCTTTCGCGATCGTCGCCGGGCTGAGCTGGGTGGCGTCGCGCGAGTTCTTCCCCGGGCGGTACGCGGTGATCACCGAGCTCCGGGCCGAGGGACGCGGCCGCACGCTCAACAGCGCCGAACTGAAGGAATGGCAGCGCTACCACGACGAGCTGGTGGTGGATCCGCGCTTCGCCGAGACCGTCGCCAAGCGCATGGCCCGCAAGGCCATGGCCGAGCTGGGAACGCCCGGCGCCGTGCAGACCAGGCTCGCCGCCGACTTCACCGCCGACTCCCCGCAGGACGGCGTGATCCGCCTGGAACTCCGCGGCGACGGGATCTCGCGGACCACCCGCGAGCTCGAGACCATCGCCACGGCCCTCGCCAGCGAGGCCAACGGCGCCCGCACCGAACGCGTCGACGGCGGGGTCACCACGCCCCCCTCACCCGTCGAGACCCGCGGCCCGCTCGACCAGACCCAGCTCTACGCCGCCGCCGGCATGATGGGCGGCGGGTCGGCGATCCTGGGGCTCATCGGGCTCACGATCTGGCGCAAGCTCGCCAAGGCCAAGAGCAAGTTCGAGCAGGACGAAAAGATCGCCGCGACCCTGGACGAGACTCGCTGGGAAGACCCGCAGAAGATGGCGGCGTGAGGCGAGGCTCCGCTCCGAAACAGAACGGGCACGGGCGATGGCCCGTGCCCGTGTTCATTCCTGGAACCCGCTCGACGGGTCGAGAATCAGATCGTCACGACCAGCAGCACTCGCCCCGCCGACGCCGGGGCGTTGAGCGCCGTGGCGACCAGCGCGAGGCGGGAGCCCTTCTCGGGCTCGAAGCCGCGGAGCGACTCGGCGTGGGTCTGCGACGAGGTGCGGAACTTCGTCACCTCGCGGACGATCTGGTTCTGCTCGTCCACGACGCACAGGCGCAGATCCTCCGTCCCGGAGATCATCACGCCGTCCACCAGCAGCGTCGACCGCCCGGACCCGGGCGCGAAGTGGAGGGCGGCCTCGGCGGTCTGGGCCGTCCCCGGCGCGGGCTGGAAGTACCGGCGCTGGTAGCTCTCGTTGAACATCGCCGCGCGGAAGTCCGAGCTCCCGAAGGCCTGCGCGTAGCTCCCCAGCATTCCGTCGCTCGCGAGCTTCTTGCTCAGATCCTGGTTCTCGCCCGAGACGAACATGAACGCGCCCAAGAGGATGACCGCCGCGGCGGCGAGGCCCAGCGACGCGGCCCGCCACGTCGCCGAGACGCGGTTCCGCCCCGCGTGCGACGAGGTGATGAGCCCGATCGAGCCCGCAACCTCGGCCTCTTCGCTCATGGCGCGACGCACCGCCGACAGCACCTTTTCGCGGAGCTCCGCCGGGGGTTCCTCGCGCGACCAGCGCTCGACCGACGACGCCCACCGGGCCTGCTCGGCCCGGACCTGGGCGCGCACGCCCTCCGGCGCCCGCTCGAAGGCCCGCTCGAACGCCGACTGCTCCGGCTCGTCGAGCAGCCCCAGCGCGTCCAGATGAGCCGCTTCCATCAGTTCCTGGATCGTCATAACGCCAACTCCTCGTCCGACTCTTCCCGCAGCCTGAGCAACGCACGGCTCAGGGCGCTCTTGATCGTTCCCAGCGGCGTCTGGAGCTCTTCTCCGATCTGCCGCAATGTCTGCCCGCCCAAGTACGCCCGGATCACCACCGTTCTCTGCAGCTCCGGGAGCGTGTCGATCTTCTCCATCAGCACCGCCAGCCTCTCGTCCTGCTCCGCCCGGTTGGGCCGGGCCTCGATCGTCGGGGCGTTCTGGGCCTGCTCCAGAGAGCCCGCCCGGATCCGCGCCCGCGTCCGACGCATCTTGTCGACCAGGTGACGCCTCGTGATCAGCATCACCCACGTCACCAACGCCGCCCGTTTCTCGTCGTACCGCCCCGCGGTGCGCCACAGCCGGACATAGACCTCCTGCACGGCGTCGTCGGCGTCGGTCTTCGTCGGCATGACCTGCTGGGCCATCCGGTAGATGAGCGACCCGAAGCGGTCGAACAACTCACCGATAGCGGCCTGGTCGTTCCGCGAGACACGAGCCATCAGCTCGCGGTCCGCGTCCTCGTTGTGGGTCCGCCGGGTCGGCATGGTCGAACATCCGCGGGCGAACGCGAGAGGTTTGCTTGGGAAAACGCCTCCATGAAACCCCCGGCACCGATACGCGGCCCGGGTCAGAGAGGATGCCCAAGCGGGAGGTTTTTCCACAACTCCTGGCGGCCCGTCACGCCATCCTAACCGAAACGCCGGCATACCCAATCGTCCGAGAACCACTCCCCTCCCCCATTTTCTCGTCTGCAGGAGGGCGACGGTTCGATAGGAATATGTTCGGATAGGGCCGTTTGCCTACTTCGCGTGTCGGATCCAAAGAAACGCTTTGCGATGCCGAATGAATTGGGGTAGGCTACCGCGAGTGGGCCGGTTGCGTTGATCCCCGGCCTAGGGGTCTCGATGACAATGCGGGGTGATCAACATCTCGACGCGGCGCGCCGCGAGCCTTGCCGGGGGCGGGTCTCGGGTGGTTATCGCCGGCGCGCGCCCGGTCGCGGCTTCACGCTGATCGACGTGCTGGTG
>CAZTJZ010000113.1:0-8652 GCA_964614075.1 uncultured Phycisphaeraceae bacterium | reverse complement strand
CGCGGTTGGCGCCGATCCCGCCGACCTCCGCGGCGAGGTGGATGACCACGTCGGCCTTGTGCGGGGAGAACGCGGTGCGGTAGAGGCGGGCGACCTCGGCGGCGCTGGTCAGGTCCACGTCCTTGCGCCGGGGCACGGCGAGGTCGCGCACGCCGCGGGCCTTGAGGCGGTCGAGCACGTGGCGCCCGAGAAACCCGGCGCCGCCCGTGACGATGATGCGTTTCCCGGCGAGCTGATACGACATGGCCTGTGTCCTCCGCGAGCGAATGACACTCTTGTAGGCCGACGCACGCGGGCGGGCACGGGACGCCACGCCCTTGTGCCGGAGAATAACCGCGCCCCCGCGCGACCCTACCGTGTTTTTTCGCGAGAGAACTCGCCCCCCACCGTCCGACGTATGGGGGTCGAAGCCCGAGGAACCGATGCCCGACGCGGCCACACCCCCACCTCCCGACGCCGCACCCGCGAGGGCCCCGGCCCTCGCGCACCACGCGGGGCGGGGGATGTCGTGGATCGTGCTCTCGTCGGGCGTCGGCAAAATCGCCTCGCTGGCGGCCCAGATCGCGCTGGGCAACCTGCTCTCGGCCGAGGATTTCGGGCTCTTCGCCGCCGCCACAGGCGTGGCCAGCATCCTCTCGGTGGTCCGCGACGGCGGGGCGGTCAACATCCTCATCTCGCGCGGGCGCGAGGCGTACCCCAGCTCGTCGGGGCCGGTCTTCTGGATGGGGTTGGCGCTGCTGAGCGTCTCGGCGGTTGTCATGGCCCTGGCGGCGTACCCGATCGCCCACGGCTACGACAAGCCCGGGATGTTCCCCTTGCTCCTGCTCATCGCCCTCTCCACGCCCCTCATGATGCCCGGCGCGGTCCTGGGCGCCAAGATGCGCTTAGACCTCCAGTTCGGCGCGTTCAGCAAGCAGCAGGGGCTCTCGGCGGTGGCGCGCCAGGTCCTCGCCGTGGGGCTGGCCGTCCTGGGCTTCAAGGCCTCGTCCATGGTGCTCCCCATGATCGCCACGCCTCTGTGGGACTGGGCGATGGCCTACGCCTTCACGCGCGACGCCCCGTGGCGGCGGGCCGCCCATCTCGAGATGTGGCCCCCCATGCTCAAGGCCAGCGGGTGGATGATCCTGGGCGTGCTGGGCAATCTCCTCCTCGACTGGGGGCCCTACGCCATCATGGGCGCGCTCATGACCCAGGCCGAGGTCGGCGTGTTCTACTTCGCGTTCCAGACCACGGCCCAGCTCGGGGTGTTCCTGGCCTACGGCATGCAGCAGGTCCTGTTCCCGGTCCTGACCCAGCTCAAGGACGACCCCGAGCGCTTCCGCCTCAGCGCCCTGCGCAGCCTCGACGCCATCATGCTCGTCGGGTCCGTCGCCTGCATCACGCTCGCGCTGGGGATCGACCCGCTCGAGAAGCTCCTCTGGAACGGCAAGTGGGACAAGGCCGTGCTCGCCGTCATGATCCTGGGCGGGTTCTATGTGTGGCGTGTCTCCTTCGGGCTGACCACCGCCGTGATGCAGGCCCTCGGACGTTTCCGCGAGTACGCGATCCTCACATGGATCGAGGGGCTGTGCCTCTGCGCCGCGACGGTCGCGGGGTGCCTGCTGCAGACCCGGGGCGTGAGCGAGCTCGCGGTCTGGACCGGCGCCTCGCTCTTTGCGACCCGCTGCGCCGGGACCTTCTATGTGATGAGGATCATCGGCTGCCGCTATGGCGAGATCCTGACCGCGGTCTTCCCGGCGTGGTTCCTTGCCCTGATCAGCGGCGTGGGCGTGCTCGTCGTCGAGAACAAGCTCGGCGTGCATGATCTCATCCTCGCCCCGCTCGAACGCTTCGGTCGCCCGGGCGAGATGGTCGGCTACGCCCTCGAGGCAGGGCTGCTCTGCGGCGTGGGGGGGCTGGTCTACCTCGCCCTCGTCCGCGTCCTCATCCCGGGCCCGCTCAAGGACGCCGTCTCCGTCGCCCCAGCACGCCTGCGAGCCCCGGTGGCCAAGCTCCTGAGGATCGAGCTGTGAGCCCCCCCGCGAGCCCCAAGAGCCCGGACCCGACAATTGTGAAGCCGGGCGCCCCGTGGAGGCGTCGCCTCGCCTTGACGCTCGCGGCGCTTGCGCTCCTCGCGCAGCTCGTCTGGCTCGCCGGGCGGCTCTTCACCGACCGCACCCACGTCACCCAGTACCTGTACTGGATCCCCACGATCGCGGCGATCGGTGTGGCGGGGGTGCTGATTCTGCTGGGCGCGCTGGTCGCGCCGCGGGGCGGGCGCGCGCGATCGCGCCGCCTCGCCCTGCTCGGGCTGGTGGGGATGAGCCTCTACGCCGTGTTCGCCGAGTTCCGCCTGCACACGCTGTCGCGCCGCCCCGGGGCCTCGTCGCTGCGCGTGCTCTTCTGGAATCTGGGCGTGACCCCGCCGCGCCACTGGCACGAGCGCATCCTCGCCGAGCGCCCGGACGTGGTGCTCACGCGACCGGGGGGCGACGCGCGGTTCGAGAAGATCCTGAGCGGGCTGAGCGACGGCGAGCACCCCGCGCACTTTCTGTACCAGGCGACGTTCTGCGTGATCTCGCGGTACCCGATCACCAGGTTTTCCGTGACGCCGCTCAACATTCCCAAGGGCGCCGGGCTCGACCCCCGCGCCGATGACCTCACGCAGAAGTTCCGCGACCCCGGGCGCGCGATGATGCTCGAGCTCGACACGACCGAGGCCTTGGGGCGACCGATGATCGTCTGGATCATCGATCTGCCCTCGGACCTGAGCCTGTGGCGATTGACCAGCGCCCGCCGCGCCGCCCAGACGCTCCGGAGCTTCTCGGGCCCGGTCTACGTGCCGGGCCCGGGCACGTCCCAGTGGATCCCCGCCCCACCCTCGGACCAGCGCCCCTTCGCCAGCCCCGACATGATCGTGGGCGACTTCAACACCCCCCGCGGGTCGGCGTCCATCCGCGAGATCACCGGGTCCCTCGAGAGCGCCTTCGACCTGGCCGGCGTCGGGTACGCCGCCACCTATCCCGCGAGCTTCCCGCTCTGGCACCTCGACCAGTGCTTCCTGGCCAAGAGCCTTCGCGCGACGGGCTACCGGATCGTCCCCGCACCCTTCGGCACGCACCGGATGCAGGTCATCGATCTCGCCCCCTGAATGCTCCTCTGGCTCCCGAGCGAGAGTCCTGGTACGATTCTCCCACGCCGCGGCAAGCCCCTCGGCGACCTGTCTGGACCAACGCGGATGCAGGCTCGGGAGTCGGCGGCGGTTCATGGTCAAGCGAGAGATCTCGGGCAGAGGTTCGGATCGGCATGGTGAACATCTACGTCGGAAACCTCCCCTACTCCACGACCGAGGGCGATCTGGAGCAGCTCTTCAGCCAGCACGGTCAGATCGGGAGAGCCTCCGTCATCATCGATCGTGAGACGGGACGGAGCCGCGGCTTCGGGTTTGTCGAGATGCCCAACGAGGGCGAGGCCAACGCCGCCATCACCGCGCTCAACGGCTTCGACTTCCAGGGGCGAAAGCTCGTCGTGAATCAGGCCAAGGAGCGCGACGCCGGAGGCCGCGGTGGGCGCGGCGGATTCGGGGGTGGCTTCGGGGGCGGGGGCGGGGGCGGCGGAGGGAGCCGCGGAGGCGGGGGCTACCGCAACAACCGCGGCGGTGGCTGGTAACTCTCGAAGACACGCCGCCGCACGCGCGGGACCAGAACTCTGCCGCGTTTTCTCTTGCTCCCCGGCCTCGTTTGCGAGTAAGTTGCACGCCATGCGTGCCACCGTGATCCGTGCCCTCGCCCTGGCCGCGCTCCTCGCGGGCTCGCCCGCGCTCCACGCCGCGGACTCGGTCTCCATCGCCATCGCCGGGCTCACGGTTTCGAACGGCACGAGTTCGTCGCGCACGAGCGCGCCGCAGACCATCAACCCGGCCTGCCGATATTCGTTCGCCATCTCCGACGACGCCAAGGTCCGGGGCACGGGCGCGTTCGCCCTCGTCATCCCCACCGCCACGCCCCTCACCCAGGTCCTCCAGCAAGTCGGGCAGGGAGAGACGCCCCTCGCCGGGGGCGGCAACAACCCCTCGTGCGCCCATCCCTACACCATCCCGTCCCAAACCACCGGCGGCACGGGCACCCTCGGCACGCTCTCGGTCACCATCTCTCTCACCGTCACCGCGGGCACCCAGGCCGACGGCACGGTCTTCTTCAACCTCTCCAACGTCTCCGTCAGCCCCGCCCTCGGCGGCTTCGTCTTCACCCAGGGCAGCGTCGGCGTCACCGCGCTCTGCGCCGCCGACTTCACCAACGACGGCGGCGTGACCATCGAGGACCTCCTGGCCTTCCTGGAGCTGTATCTCGCCGGCGACGCCAACGCCGACATGGACGGCGACCAGGGCGTCACCATCGACGATCTCGTCCTCTACCTGCCCCACTATTTCGCCGGGTGCTGAGAAGCCCCGCCACGCCGCGGCTCACGCCAGGTCACGCTCGTTCAGGGGCACGTCCGCGTCCACGCCGTGCGCCAACCGCCGTCCGACCACACGCTCCAGCTCGAAGGGCAAGATCCCCGTGCCCGGGCGCTTGGCCGTGAGATCCCCGGGCGTGAGCACGTGCCCCGCGCCCAATCGGCGTGTCGTGGTGAGCGACTGACGTGAGACACGCCGCACGTCCTCCTCGATCGCGAGCACGCGCTTCTCCCACGACCAGACTGAACTCCTGTCGCCGTCCAGCACCGTCCGCACGTCGCGTTCGATCTCCTCGCGCGTGGCCCGCCGGGTTCTCCCGAGGCGCGCGTGCATCTCGCGCACGCCGCGAACGTACACCGACATCTCCGCGGGCTCGAGCGAGGCGCGATGGTCCGGCCCGGTCGCGGCGTTGCTGTACGTGAAGTGCTTCTCCAGGATCTCCGCGCCGAACGCCACCGCCAGCGCCCCCGTCGTCACCTCGGCCGTGTGGTCGCTGTACCCGACCGCGCCCGCGTACAACCTCCCCACCGCCGCGATGGCGTCCATCGCCGAACTCTCCCTCGGCGTGGGATAACTGCTCACGCACTGGAGCAACGCCAGCCGATCGTGCCCGGCCGAAAGCCACCCGACCGCCCGCGAGATCTCGCCGGGCGTGCTCGCGCCGGTGCTCACGATCAGGGGCCGACCCGTGCTCATCATCGAGAGCAGCAGGGGTTTGTGGACGATGTCGGGGCTCGCGGACTTGTACGCGTCCCACGGGATCGCCCCCGCCTCGCGGACGAGCGCCTCGCTGAAGACGCTGACGATCGCGTGCACGCCGCGCTGCCGCGCCCGCGCCGCGCACGCCGCCAGCGCCTCGACGCCAAGCTCCAATCGCCGCAGCATCTCGACCGGATCGACCTCGCCCGCCGCCCTCTGGTACGCCGCCAGCTTCGCCTCACGCCCCATGAGCATGTCCGCGCGGAAGAACTGGAACTTGACCGCGTCCACGCCCGCCCCGGCGGCCAAGTCCACCAGCTCCAGCGCCCGGCGCACGTCGCCGTCGTGGTTCACGCCGATCTCCGCGATGACATACGGCACGCGGGCGGGCCCGATCTCTCGATCTCCGATCCGCATGCGCTACGCCGCCCCCTCGCGCAGCATCGCCTCGGCGACGAGCACGTCCTGCTCCGAGTCGATATCCACCACGCTCCCCTCAGGATTCACGATCCCCCGACGCTCGACCCCGAAGAAAGCGTGAGGCCCCGGCGGGGCCCCCACCTCCAGCATGAGCGCCGCCCACGCCAGCGCCATCACCGCGCCGTCGGGCACGTACGCCGCGGGGAGGTCCTGCCTCCGGAAGACCCCGTGGTTGAGCACGCTCCCCTCCCACGGCGTGACGTTCCCCGAGCCGTCCAGCCGCGCGGTCCACCACGGATGGAACTTGCCCACGAGCTGGTAGCTCTGCACGCTGTGCGCCCGGGCGCGTTCGAGCACCTCCAGCGCGCGATCGATGCACCCCGCGGGGCGCACCGGGACGTTCCCGTACAGCACCACCACCGGAGCGCCCCGGACGCACACGCCGCGCTGGGCGAGAACCCCCGCCGCGTGACGCGCCGCGTCGTCGACGCGCGCCGTGTCCCCGGCGAGCTCGACCGGGCGCGCCACGATCTCGACGCCGCGCCCCCGCGCCAGTTCCATGAGCTCCGGGTCGTCCGTGGAGAGCGCCACCAATTCGACCGCCTTCGCCTCGAGCGCGTGGTCGATCGTCCATTCGATGCACGCACGCCCCGCGATCGCCCGCGCGTTCTTGCGGGGCACGCCCTTGCTCCCACCCCGCGCCAGAATGATCACCACGCCCGTCACGACGCCAGCCCCACCGCCCCGCGCCAGGCCGACTCGGCATATTCCGTCCACATCGTCCGCAGCGGCGTGATCGCCAGGCTCCCCAACGCCTCGCCCTCGACACTCCGGACGCCCCCGTCCGCGCCGACACGCACCTCGCCCATCGCACGCCGACGCAGGACGCCCTCGGGCACGGGCAGCGGCCCGATCCGTTCGCCCGCGATCGGACGCTCGAGCGCGTCGATCACGCACGCCCCGAACCGCATCACCGAAACGTCGTACACACGCTCGATCTCGGCGTAGACCGCGTCACGCCGCTCGATCCGCGGCACGATCCAGGGCACGCCCTCGCCACGCCGCGACAGCATCGCGTCCAGGTTACCCATCACCCGCTCGAAGCGGTCCGCGCCGGTGAGCGCGAGCGCGGTCTCCCGAGTCCCCGCCACGACATCGACGCTGATGACGTCGACGCCACTCTTGAGCAGCGCGACCGCCTCGTCCTCGGCGCAGGCCAGCCGTGTGCGAAGATGCACTCCGGCCACCCCGGCGTCCCGGAACTGACGCACGAGCCCGGGAATATCGACGCCCTCAAGCTCCGCGCACAGGAGCGTGACGCCGGCGTCGGCGCGCTCCCCGATCTGGCGTGCCGCGAGCTCGACGATCTGCGAGGCCAGCCCGTGATCCTCGCCCGAGAGGTCCAGCGTGAGGAGCCTGGGGAGCTCTCCCGCGAGGCTCGCCGGGTCGCCCAGCGCCGTGGCCAACTCCGCCGCGTTCATCCCGCACGCCGCCGCGGGGCCCACCGCGCGCAGCGCCCTCGCGATCTCGCGCCCCGCCGCGGCCGAGTCCACGATCAGCCGCACAGGGCAGTCGCGCACCACCGCCTCCACGCCCACGCACGCCGGCTTGGCGATCGGGTCGGCCTGCGGCGCCGCGGGGATGTACCCCAGGAGCGCCCCGATCGAGGCGAACACGCCCGGGTGGGCCGCCATCTCCTCGACCAGCCCGCGCCCCACCACGCACGCCCCGAGCCCGGGCGGGGCCTGCGAAAACACCAGCTGCGACCGCGCCGCCAGCTCGCGGTACCGCGCCACCGTCTTGTCGATCAGCTCCGGATCGACCAGCGCCCAGTCCGCCCCCACGACCACCGCCGCGTCGATCCCCAATCGTGCCATCACCGGCGCCGCCGCCGCCGGGCACAGCACCTCGTCGTAGCACGAGAGATTCCCCAGCCCGCCCCGCCACGAGGCCCGGCTCCACAACCTCCCCGAGCCCACGCGCCGCCGATGCTCTTCGAGCACGCCCACCTCGCACCCCACCACGTCGATCGTCAGCCCCGCCGGCGCCCGGGCCGTAAGCCGGCGCAACGCCTCGGGGTGGGCGGTCAGCATCACCACCCGCTTCACGCTCCGGCATCGGGTGAGCCGCTCCAGGGTCAGGTCCAGCGCGCTCTTCCCCAGCAGGAACGCCGCGCCCAGGTCGCGCGGGCACCCCAGCGCCGACACGCCCGGATCCACGACCATCACCACCGCGAGCGTCCCACCCGAATCCGTCCCGCCCGAGACCTCCGCGGCGGCCCCCGTGGCTTCCGTCAGGTCGCGCGTGACCTTGGGCTGCCCGTGGAGCGAGCGAATAGCGTCGTCCAGCAGCCGCCCCGCCGCGTCCGCCGCGTCCCCCACCCACGAGACGTTCTGAATGTCACGGTCGATCTCGCGCTTCTGGCGCTCCACGCCGCGGACCGACTCATCGAGCCTCAGCTCCCGGTCGGCCCGAAAGCGCTTGAACGCCCCGGTCTGGTTCAGGAACTCCACGAGCCAGTACGCGGTCGTCAGCTCCTTCACCCGGTCGCGCAGGCGGTACACCTCGCCGATGAGCGCGTTCACCCGCGCCTGATCCCCCTGGTTCTCGCGCATCTCCCCGAGCAGCGCCGCGGTCTGGCGGCTCATCTCCGAGAGCTCCCACACCTCGCGCCGCACCCGACGCACCCGCTCCCGCACGCGCTCCAGCCGCGCCGCGCGCCCACGCTCCTCGGGCCGCCCGGGCTCGCCCCACGCCGTGCCCGACCCGAACGAGCTCAGCGCCTGCTCCAGCGTCATCGCCCGCGTGTGGCGCTTGCGCACGCCCCCCTCGCTCGCGTCGATCACACTCCGCCCGCGCTCGCTGTCCGCCGCAAAGTCGCGCTCGAACTGGACGAGGTACGTGCTCATCTGCTCGTCGGTGTACACGGGGCGCCCGAGCTGGTCGGTGGTCCGGCGCAGGAGCGCCCGCATCCGCACGATCCGCTCCCACTCGAACATCTCCAGCGTGCGGAACTCGCCCAGCTCGCTCCCCCACACCCGGTGGATCGCCGCCCCGCCCGCGTAGTACTGCCCGTCGGTGAAGCCCAGGTCCTGCCC
>CAZTJZ010000112.1:5874-8900 GCA_964614075.1 uncultured Phycisphaeraceae bacterium | reverse complement strand
TGAAGGCCCACGCGATGCCGGTGGCGTGGAGCATCTGGGTGCCGATGGGGATGCACAGAGGAGTCATGCAGACGCCCTCGGGGATCTGGTTGCCGCGTTCGTCGCCCATCCAGTGGAGGAGGACGTAATGCATGGGCAGCCCGTGCATCCACAGCGCGGCGTTCTCGCGGTAGCAGGGGACGAGCCAGTCGACGCCCTTCTTGGCGGCGAAGCCCGAGCCGATGGCGGCGGCCTCCTGGCCCTTGTTCTGCGGGTAGGTGCCCATGCGTCCGGAGCGTTGGAGCTTGAACGCGGTCTCGTCGAGGGCGCGGCACTTGACCATGTAGCGGTAGAGCTCGACGACCTCGCTGTCGCTGAGGAGCAGCTGCCCGTCCTGGCCGCGCGCGAGCTTGTCGTCGAGCACGCCGTGCTCATCGAGGATCTGCAGGTGCTCGATCTGCGCCGAATAGACCGTCCGGAGTGGCATGTGGATCTCCCGCCTTTTTCGAGGCGGGCAAGGGTAGGGCGGCGGGGCGGTCAGGGCGGCATTCTCTCGCGGAGCGAGGGGACGGCCGACCGCCCGAGCACGGGCCGGAAACCGTGGGAAATCCTGAGGCAGCAGCACAGGCGGGACGCCTGTGCCACGAGAGAAGGCAGGGATTTTGGACGGCCGCTCACGGGCGCATGCGGGGGAGGATCTGGGCCATCGCCTCGACAGCGACCAGCAGCAGCGGCACGGAGACCAGGAGCTTGATGGCGCCCCGGCGCATCGCGTGCCCCACGCAGAACGTGCCCCGTTGGTAGCGCCCGTACGGGAGGATCGCGGGAGTCCGCGCGCGGTACTCGTCGAGAGCGGCGCCGAACTTTTCGCGGAGGAACCGCTCCTCGCGGATCACGGCGGCGGTGTAGAAGACCGCGTAGTAGGCGAACCCGAGAATCCAGAACACCCAGCTCTGCATCAGCACGCAGAACCCCGTGTACATGACGAGCGAGCCCAGGTAGAGCGGGTGGCGGCAGAGCGAGTAGATGCCGGTGGTCGCGAGGACCTCGTTCTTGCGGAGGCAGCCCAGTGCCGAGACGCGGATCACGACGCCCGCGAGGATGCACGCGAGCGCGGCGTAGACCCAGGGCGAAGAGTGCAGGAGCTCCATCGGAGGCTCCCGGCGGAGCACCATCCACGCCACGCTCCCCACGATGAGCAGGAACGCAGCCTTGACACGCCAGCGGCCGAGGGTCTCGACCAGATCGACGCGCTCGTGGAGTTGAGGCCGCGTCGGTGTTGCTGCAGAGTTCTCTGGAGGGTGCGGCACGATGAAGCGTACGCGTCACCTCGAACAAAGTGGACTTTATCGGGAGTAATCTCGCCCGGGGTTTTCTTCTGGGGTTTTCTGCCGGGGTCGCGCTTGATCTACGGGCGCTGCTCGAGCATGCGGCGGATCGCGGCGGGGCTCTCGGATTGCCCCGTGCGGGCGCTCAGGAGCGCGGTCTGCGCGATCGCGAGCACCGCCGAGAGATGGCACGGCCCGGGGTCGGGTTGGTTGGCGTCCAGCAGACGCGTCAGCGCGTCGGCGAGGGCGGCGACACCCGGCGGGAGCGGAGCGGTCTTGGGCGGGCGCCGCAGCTTCGCCTCGTCGAGCTTCTCGCCCGAGCGGCCCACCCATTCGAACCCCTCGTCGTGAATCCGAAGACACCCACCCTCGCCCAACAGCGTGGCGCCCTGGCGCCAACGCCCGGCCTGGTCGCTGGCGATGAGGCTCGCGGAGCGTCCGGCGGCGAAGCGCATGTTGACGGTCATGTCGCCGCGGAGGTCTTCGAGGGCTTCCCCGGGGAGACCGTGAACGCCCTGCGCGGAGAGGGGCGAGGCGTACGCCGCGTCGACGGTCTCGGGCTCTCCCATGAGGGCGTGGATGAGATCGATCGCCGACAGGAGGCGTGCCGCGAGCGAGCCCTCGTCGGTGGACGAGAGCGACTCGACCGAAAGCACGCGCGTCTTGCCGAACTGGGAGAGAGAGTCCTGCGCCTCGCGGAAGGCGCGGAGGTGACGCTGCAGGGGCACGAAGCGGGTGACTTCCGAGGCGACACCCCCCGGCTCTTCCGTGTGCCAGGCCGGCGAGGCGTGGACCAGCGCGCTCGAGGGGATCGGTTCCAGCGAGGCGACTTTCATTCCCCGCGACCGGGCCGACAGGAGCGCCCGGGAATCGTTCGTGCCCTGCTTGCGGCCGAAGTCTCCTGCCGCCGCGATGAGGACGACATCCGCGGCGCCCTCCGTGAGCGCGGAGCGAAGGTCGTGCAGCGGGGGGCAGGCCAGCTCGGTGGCCACTAATCCCGTCTGCGCTTTCACGGGGGAGCCCGCGGCCAGCAGTTCGAGATTCGCCGCCTGAGCCACTTCGCGGATGAAGTGAATCTGCCCGGGCTCGAGCCAGGCGATCAGTCGGGCGTGGGGCTTGGGGGCATCGTGAGGTGCGGCGGGCATGGCGTGAGTCAGGATCGGGCGCGGTCGTGGGGTTGGGTGATCCTAGAATAGTTCGTTGGCGTGGCGGGGCGGCCGCGGGACGCGAGAGCGCTCCCGAGGAAAGTCCGAGCACGGCAGGACACGGTGGTGGGTAACGCCCACCCGTCCGCAACGACGGCGCGAGCCGACACCGCGGGCGCGGGACAGTGCCACAGAGAAGAGACCGCCGATGGCCGGAGTGCCCGAGAGGGCGCCGGATCAGGCAAGGGTGAAACGGTGGGGTAAGAGCCCACCGCCCGCTCGGCGACGAGCGGGGCACGGCAAACCCCACCGCGTGCAAGGTCAAGCAGCCCCATCCCGCGCGGGATACGGCCTGTCCGGCCGGACGGGGCGGGTCGACCGCTTCAGCCCATCGGCAACGGTGGGCGCAGAGAAATGGTCGCCGCCGGGAGGGCCTTGGGCTCTTCCGGGACAGAACTCGGCTTACAAGCCACGCCGGTGAGACGCGGGGGCGGGGGACCACCCCGGCCCGCGGGCCAATTGCGGGCGGTGCGGGAGTAACCCGGGGGGGGGGTGGGGGCCCGCGGGGGGGGTG
>CAZTJZ010000112.1:0-5864 GCA_964614075.1 uncultured Phycisphaeraceae bacterium | reverse complement strand
GCCACCACCCCCCGCCGGGTCCCGGCGGGCCGGGGCAACCACCCGGGCCCGCGGCCAATTTCCGGACGGTCCTCGAATACCCGGTGCGGCGTTTGGGCCCGCGCGGGCGTTGTGGTATCCTCCCGGCGGGGTGACTCCGGAGGTCCGCATGAAACAGTCTTGGTTCACCGTGCTGGGCGGGGGTGTGGGCGTGATTGCCTTTGGCGCCTCGGCGTTCGCCCAGGCCAACAACTGCCCGGACGCGACGACGCTGACGCTGGGCACCGTGAGCGGAACGACCGTCGGCGCCACTCCCGATGGCGCGGGGTGCTTCGCGAGCTCGCCCGACGTGTGGTACAAGTTCACCTCGCCGGGCTTCGGGCGGCTGGTCTTCGAGACCTGCGGGTTTACGCAGGGGATCGACACGGTGCTGGCGGTGTACTCGGGGTGCCCGGGCAACGCCGGGACGCTCCTGGCCTGCAGCGATGACAACTGCGACTTTGACGCCCGGCTAACGCTCTCGGCGGTCCCGGGCACGACGTACTACCTCCGGGTTTCCTCGGCCAACGCGGCGAGCGGGGCGTTCAAGGTCTCGGCGTCGATGGGCGATTTCTACCCCGCCTCGCACGGGCCGGACGTCATTGTGGGCGAGCTCAACGGGGTGACGGCGGTGGGAAACCTCGGCGCGGTGCGGGCGTACGCGGTGGGCACGACGTCGTGCAACGTCGGGGACGCCCCGCTCAACTGGATCGACGACGTGGCGGAGCACCCGGTGATCGGGCAGAACATGTACCGCCTGAAGGACGGGAAGTTCGAGCAGATCGGGATGAGCTGGCTCAAGCACGGGTTCACGGCGCTCGCGGAGAACACGTGCGGGACGTGCATCCCCCCGCCGCAGCTGGGTCGTCAGCTCGGGATCCACTGCTCGGATCCGTACACGGCGGGGCTGAACGCGGTGCAGAGCGGTCTGGGGCCCAGGAGCCACGTGAACGCGACGCAGGGCACGTACCCGTATCCCTTCTGGGTGGCGCACGCCGGGTACATCGTGCCGCCGGGCATCGGCGACAATATCACACGCCGGCTCCAGGTGCTTAACGCCGACGCGCTCCCGGCGCAGAACCCCGGGGCGAGGTACTGGGTCGAGGGCCAGTACGTGACGCACGACGACGCGCAGGCGGGGAACGCCCTGAACAACGCCTCGTACCGCGAGGTGAGCCTGTTCCCGCAGACGGTGTTCCTCGGGCCCACGGTGCAGATGAAGGCGGCGATCTACGCGTGGAAGGACGCGGACCCGCTGGTGGACATCCAGGTGGTCGATGCGATGGAGGACGGGCGGCCGGCGCGGTTCCTCGTGGCCAGCCGGGTTACCGCGAACACCAACGGGACGTGGACGTATGTCTACGCCGTGCAGAACTTCAACTCTGACCGCAGCGCGTCGGCGTTCCGGGTGCGGCGCGGGCAGTCCACGCTCACCTCGCCCACGGTGCGCGATGTGTTCTATCACTCCGGGGAGATCTACGACGGCACGGACTGGGCGTTCAGCGCGTCGGGCGCCGACGGCGTCTGGGCGTGCGCCCAGACCTTCGCGCAGAACCCCAACGCCAATGCGCTGCGCTGGGGGACGATGTCCACGTTCTCGTTCGTCGCGGATCAGCCCCCGGCGTGGAAGCGTGGCGGCATCGACCTCTTCAAGCCCGGCGCCGGCCCCGACCTCTCGCTGGTCACGCAAGCCCCGCGCGGCGGGCCGTGCCCGACGGATCTCGACGACGGGAGCGGGAGCGGCACGTCCGACGGCGGGGTCACGATCGACGACCTCGTGTATTTCCTCGACCGCTACGCCGCCGGGAGCCTGGAGAGCGACCTCGACGACGGGAGCGGGACGGGCGTGCGCGACGCGGGCGTGACGATCGATGATCTGGTCTACTACCTGGACCGTTTCGCGCAGGGCTGCTGAGCGGGCGCACGCGGCGCCGGGAACATGGGAAGAAAAGGACCCCCGGGAGTGCGATCCCGGGGGCCCGGAGTGCGTGGTAACCCTCTTCCGTTCGCCGAGGGCTGTTTGCCCGTGGCGGCCGGTCACCACGACAGGATGAAATCGATGGTCACTCGTTGGTCCATGATGTCGGCGTTGCGGTTGGTGAGCGCGATGCCGTAGGTCGCGCCGAGGGAGGTGTGCGGGCAGAACTTCACGCGTCCGCCCACTTCCATCCAGACCACGGTGCTCCCGGACACGTCGGCGGAGCCGAGGTTGGTGTAGTCCAGCCCGCCCACGGAGAAGGGGGCGGCGGTGGCGTCGGTCAGATAGTGCAGCCCGTGCAGCTCAACGAGAGGCGCGAAGCCCGGGGCGACCTCGTAATCGGCGTGGAGGTCCCACTGGAGGATGTCGTTGCCCTTGTCGCCGTCGGTGGGCAGGCGGTAGGTGAGGTTGCCGATCATGTGGAACTCGTCCCAGCCCTTGGCGACGCTGACGAAGGGGCTGATCTCGGTGACGCCGCTCTGAAGGACTTTGGCCTCGCCGCTGTTGAGCATGAGGCGGATGCCCGGCGTCACCACGAAGTCCTCCTCGCGGTCCATGTAGGCGACGTACTTGAACCCCGCGGCGACGGAGTTCCACCCCGAGTCGTCGCCCAGCGCGCCCGTGCTCAGCTCGCTATAGCCGTCCTTGGTCGCGATGAAGCCCAGACGCTCGGTGAGCGCCAGGCGTGCCTGCACGGCGTAGACGTTCACGTGCCCGCCCTGGAGCTGCGACCCATCCGCGAATGTGTGGTGCAGAAACAACGCGCGGACCTGCGAGTTGTTGAAGGGCGACTCAAAGTAGATCGGCTGGCCGACCGGCTCGTAGAAGTGCTCGAACCCGCGCAGGCCGTTCAGAAACCCGGGCCAGAAGATCTCTTCGTCCTCTGCACGGGCCGAATCCGAGACCGCGTACCTGGCCTTGGTCTCTTCCCCGAACGTCATTCCAGCGGCGAGCACGAGAGCCGCAACCCCAAACATCCCATTCCAGCGAGCGTTTTTCATGAATGTGGCCTCCTGAGTTGGCCGCGGCGAGACTTGAGGCCGCGCCAATACAGGAGTATGTTATCTGCTATTGGGCCTGAATCAAGATCTGTGAGTCCTTTTTTACTCGCTTCGTGCTGTTTTTTTTCGGAGCGGTCCCCATCTCAGGCGGATCGCCTATGGCGCCATCCGCCGCCGGATGTACTCCCGGGCCTTGGCCTCGAGAGCGGGGTCTTTGAGGCCGCCGAGTTTGGCTTCCGCGAAGGCGGTGTCGATCGGGATGCCCGCGTCCAGAGCGCGGTACGCCGCCCACGCGGGCCCCACGCGGTTCCCGGTGCGGCAGTGGACCATCGCGCCCTCGCCGCGGGCGTCGTGGGCGCGCAGCGCGGCGCGGGCGCGGTCCAGAACCTCGTCGGACAGCTCCGCGGCGCCGGCGTACCCGATGTTGTCGTACTCCATGCCGCACGCCCCGGCGGCGGCGGACTCGTCGTAGTCGGTGTGCTCGCCGAGGCGTCGGAAGTTGACGACGCCCTTGGCGCCTCGTTCGGCGTGCTGCGCCAGCGCTCCCGCGTCGGGCTGGGTCATGAGGAGGCGGTGCTTGACCCCCCCGATGGCGACCTCACCCGGCGGGGGCGTTCCGGGCCTGAGGCGCACCGTCGCGCGGGATCCCGCGTCGTGCCCCTCGCGCACGAAGTCGCAGACCCCGGCGGCGTGCGACCAGAGCAACGCCGCCGCCTCGGGGTTGTCGGCGGATTCGCGGATCGTGACGCCCCGGGGCGTGGGCGAGACCTCGAGGCGCACCGCGCCGTGTTTCGCGAACAGCTCCTCGAAGACCGGATCCCAGACGCGCACCATCGCCCCCGCTTCGACGCGCGCCCGCATCGCCTTGGCGTGGTCGATGATCCTCGCCGCCACGGCCGGATCGTCGGATTCGGTCGTCGCCTCCACGCCCGTGGGTGTGTAGACCACGCTCCGCCGGATTTTCGTGTGGTCGCTCAGGAGCTGCTGCCAGACGGCGCGGTCCTGGGCCACGGTGTTGACGCCCGGGTACGGATCGGCGATGGCCCGGTTCTTCGAAGGTCCGGCGCAGGCGCCCAGGACGGACAGGGCCGCGACGACGCCGCACAACCGCACGCCCGCAACGCCCGCGATGGTCTTCATGACTTTCCTCCTCGGCAGTTCTTCCAGGGCACAGAGCCTGCGGATAATAGGATTCTCAAGTCTTCTATTGCACTCCCGGCCTATCTTTTTTGGGGACGAACGGGGCTTGTCCGAACCCTGGTTGTCGTGATGCGCCCGGAGTTGTGGTACGCTGTGGTCGCCCGGCGCTGCGCGTCGGGAAAGGAGAGAGTCATGGTGCGTGGCGTGTGCTGTGTTGTCGTGTGCTGCGGCGCATCGATCGCGACCGCCGCCACCGAGCACCTGTCGATGGACACGATCCCCAGCGCCCTGGGCTGGTCGTTCGGCGCGACCGGCGTCACCCGCACCGAGGCCTCGACCGTCTCGCTCCTGGGAGGCCAGCTCACCTTCGACACCATGGGCTCGGGGCATCAGCCGGGCGGCAGCGGGATTTTCTATTCGAAGACCATCAGCCCCGACTGGACGCAGTCGTACTTCATCGAGGCTCGCGTCCGCCTCAACTCCTTCGAGTCCTTCAGCAACTTCCACGGCGTGTACTTCGGGGCGGCCCCGCTGTGGGTCGGCGTCTCGCCCACGCGCCTGACGTTCCCGGATCTTTCGTTCGTGAACTTCTCGCCCGGAGGGGACTTCCACACCTACCGCTTCGAGGTGCAGGCCAGCCACGCGTGGACGTTCTTCGTCGACGACGCGCCCGTCAAGTCCGGCACCGCGACGGTCTTCTCGGGGAACCTGGGGCTGCGCCTGGGCGACGGCACGGGCGGGAGCAACGGCTCGGCGACCTACGACTGGTACACCTTTGATCAGCCGATCCCGACCCCCGGCGTGCTGACTCTGGCGGGGATCGCCGCCCTCGCCTCGCGTCGCCGACGCTGAGCCAGCCCGATCGCCGACGCTACCACTCGGGCCCGCCGGTGTAGCGGCCGTAGATGTCGGCCATCGCCTGGACCATCTCGCCCAGGGTGCAGTTGGCTTCGGCGGCGGCGACGAGCGCGGGCATGACGTTGTGCTTGTCGAGGCCGAGGCGCTGCGCCTCGGGGTCGCCGTCGCGGCAGGTGACCCGGAGGCGCTGCAGGGCCCGCGTGACGCCCGCGGCGTCGCGGCGCGACTTGAACGCGGCGAGGCGAGTGTTCTGGTCGGTCTCCACCGAGTGGGAGATCTGCAGGATCTCGATGGGGCGCTGCTCGTCGGGGTCGGCGTAGGCGTTGACGCCGACGATGATGCGATCCCCCGCCTCGCACTCCTCGCTGAAGCGGTAGCTGGCCTCGGCGATGGACCGGCGGAAGTAGCCCCGGTTGATCCCGTGGATGACGCTGCGTCCGAACCCCTTCTTGGGCGCGTACGCCGGGTGCTTGTCGAGCGAGGGGAAGGAGGGGAGGGCGCCGGGCTTGGCGCCGGTCCCGCCCTGGTACTCGCCCATGGCGTCGATCTCGTGGATGAAGGCGAGGGCTTCTTCTTCCATTTTGTCGGTGAGTTCCTCGATGAACCACGCCCCGCCCAGCGGGTCGGCGACGCGGGTGACGCCGGTCTCGTGGGCGAGGATCTGCTGCGTGCGGAGCGCGACCGTCACGGCCTGCTCGGTGGGCAGGCCCAGCGTCTCGTCCATCGAGTCGGTGTGGAGGCTCTGGCACCCGCCCAGGACTCCCGCCATGGCCTGGTACGCGACGCGGACGATGTTGTTGAGGGGCTGCTGCTCGGTGAGGCTGCACCCGGCGGTCTGCACGTGGGTCTTCATGAACATTGAGCGTTCG
>CAZTJZ010000111.1:0-9422 GCA_964614075.1 uncultured Phycisphaeraceae bacterium | reverse complement strand
GCCAGGTCGAGCTCGGGCTCGGCCCGCTGCACACCGTCTACGACGGCCAGGGCTTCGCGTACACGTCGCTGTTCCTCGAGACCGTCGTCGCCAAGTGGTCGCTGAAGGACCAGAAGGTCGGCGACAAGGTGCCGACCCCCAAAAACATAGGCCACCGCACCGCCGCCGAGGGCGACACCGTCGCGCCCGACGGCAAGTACCTGGTGGCGATGAACAAGTGGGCGCTCGATCGGTTCCAGAAGGTGGGACCGCTGCTGCCGCAGAACTTCCAGCTCGTCGACCTCACGGGGCCGAAGATGACGCTGCTCTACGACATGCCGCTGCCGCTGGGCGAGCCGCACTACGCCCAGATGATCAAGGCCGACAAGCTCAAGCCATTCGAGGTCTACCCGCAGATCGGGTGGAACCCGCACACGGGGATGATCGACCCGAAGGCGACCAAGCCCGGGAACGAGAAGGTCGTGCGCAACGGGAGCGACGTGGAGATCCACTCGACGGTGATCCGCAGCCACTTCACGCCCGAGCACGTGGAGGTTCAGGAGGGCGACCGGGTGATCTGGCACCTCACGAGCCTGGAGCAGTCGCTGGACGCGACGCACGGGTTCTGCGTGGGCGGGTACAACATCAACCTGAGCCTGGAGCCGGGCGAGTACGCGAAGGTCGAGTTCGTCGCCGACCGCGCGGGCACATACCCCTTCTACTGCACGGAGTTCTGCTCGGCGCTGCACCTGGAGATGGTGGGCTACCTGCACGTGGTGCCCAAAGGCGGCAAGACCTCGCAGAAGTGATCATCTCCCCTGGTGCCCCGACGCGAGAGCGCCGGAGGCGCCATTCCTGACTCGCCCCGGCGTCCGCCGAGGCCACGGAGAACCCCCATGAGCCTGATCCGCGCCATCGTCGGCCCGCGCGTGCCGCCCGAACAGCTCCGCGCCCACGGCGCCCGCTATGCCATGCCCACCCTGGCCCTGTCGCTCGCCCGGGTGCTCATGCTCGTCTCGATCTTCCTACCGTGGTGGCACATGACCCTGGAAGCGCCGCAATACCCCGAGGGGCTGGAGCTGACGGCGTACGTCAACCACCTCGATGGCGACGTCGCCGAGATCGACGGGCTCAACCACTACATCGGCATGCGCAAGCTCGACGACGCCGCCGCGTTCGAGCGGGCCAACGGCGTGTGGATGGTCATCGCCATGGTCCTCCTCGTCGAGGGCGCCATGTTCGTGCATAGCAAGTGGGCCGTGCTGCTCGTGCTGCCCGCCGTCCTGTTCCCGGCGGGCTTCATCGCCGATCTCCAGTTCTGGCTGCACAGCCACGGGCAGAACCTCAACCCCAAGGCGCCGCTCAGCTCGTCGGTCAAGCCCTTCACTCCGCCCGCCTTGGGCGTGGGCACGATCGGACAGTTCAAGACCATCGCCGAGGTTGGGATCGGCTGGTGGATGGCCCTGGGATGTTCCATCCTGACGATCGTCGGGCTGTTCTTCCACCGCCGCGCGTACAAGCCCCTGGTCGACGCGGCCCGCGCGGGCGAACGGGTTGCGGCGGCGAACTCCGCCCTGAGTTCCACCGGGAGCACCGGAGCATGAGGCCACGGCTCGCCACGGGAGCTCTGCTGGGCGTGCTCGTGGCGGTCGTGCCGTTCGCGCACGCCCGGGCGTTCGATCTCGCGGCGGCGGTGCGCGACGCCCCGCCCGGCGCGACCATCTCCGTGCCCGCGGGGGTGCACGCGGGGCTGCTGAGGCTGGAGAAGCCCCTGACGCTGGCGGGATCGCCCGGCGCGATCATCGAGGGCGGGACGAGCGGCGACATCCTCGAGTGCGCCGCGCCGGGGATCACGCTCCGGGGGCTCACGTTCCGCGCCACCGGGATCGATCTGGACAAGGAGAACTGCGCCGTGCGCGTCCTGGCCGAGGGCACGAGCATCCTCGACTGCGCCTTCGAGGACGTCCTCTTCGGGATCGACGCGAAGAACGCGCCCCGGAGCGTGATCCGCGGGAACACCATCCGCGGGAAGGCGCTGGACGTGAGCCGACGCGGCGACACCATCCGCCTGTGGCGCTGCGACGACTCGGTGATCGAGGACAACACCATCTCCGCCGGGCGGGACGCGGTGCTGTGGTACTCCGTGGGCATCGCCGTGCGGCGCAACACCGTCACGGGGTCGCGCTACGGATTCCATCTCATGTACAGCGACCGCGTGACGCTCGAGCACAACACCCTGCGCGACAACTCTGTGGGGGTGTACTTCATGTACAGCAAGGAGCTCACGCTCCGCGAGAACACCATCGTCTCCAACCGCGGGCCCAGCGGGTTCGGGATCGGGCTCAAGGACGTCGACGACTACACCATCGAACACAACACCATCGCCGGCAACCGCGTCGGTGTGTACATCGACGGGTCCCCGTTCCGGTTCGGCTCGACCGCGCGCCTCGCGTCCAACACCATCGCCTGCAACGACCAGGGCCTGGCCGTCCTCCCCAACGCCCGGGGGAACAAGGTCTGGGCCAACGCGTTCCTGGACAACATCGAGCAGGTCGCGGTCCTGGGGCGGGGCGAGCTCAAGGACAACGAGTTCGACGACGGCGACCGCGGGAACTTCTGGAGCGACTACCCGGGGTACGACGCCGACGGTGACGGCGTGGGCGAGACGCCCTACGCCTCCGCGCACCTCTTCGAGGATCTCATGGCCCGCGAGCCGGCGCTGCGCCTTTTTCTCTTCAGCCCCGCGCAGCGCGCCGTGGAGTTCATGGCCCGGGCCGTCCCCGCCGTCCGCCCCGAGCCCAAGTTCACGGATTGGTGCCCGCTCACGCAGCCTCCGCCGCGTCGTCAGGAGGCCTCGCCGACCCACGCCGCGACGTACTCCGGGCTCGCGTCGATGCTCGCGGGCGTCTCCGGTCTCGTGCTCGTCGCGGGCTTCGCGGGCGAGTGGCGGGCCCGCCGACGCTACGCTTCGCCGGGAGAGCCCGCATGCTGAAGATCGAGCGAGTCACGAGACGATTCGGCGCGTTCGCCGCGCTGCGCGAGGTCTCGCTGAACATCGAGGCGGGCAAGTCCGTCGCGCTCTGGGGCGCCAACGGCGCGGGGAAGAGCACGCTGATCCGCTGCGTGCTGGGGCTGGACCGGTTCGAGGGCTCGATCTCCATCGCCGGGCTGGACAGCCGGACCCACGCCAAGGAATCCCGCCGGCGCATCGGCTACGTCCCGCAGGAGCTGGGGTTCAACGACGACATGCGCGTGGGCGAGGCGATCCGTTTCTACGCCGGACTCCGGGGCATCGCCGACCCCGACGCGGCCCGCTCGCTCGCGCGGGTCGGGCTCGCCGGCCAGGAGTCCAAGCGCATGCGTCACCTCTCGGGAGGGATGAAGCAGCGACTGGCCCTGGCCTTGGCGCTCCTGGGCGACCCGCCGCTGCTCGTGCTCGACGAGGTCACGGCCAGCCTCGACGCGGGCGGGCGTGAGGAGTTCGTGGCGTTGCTCGCCGCACTCGCCCGCGACGGGCGCTCGATGCTCTTCGCCTCGCACCGCCAGGACGAGGTCCAGCGCCTCGCCGATCAGGTCGCCGTGCTCGACCGGGGCCGGCTCGCGAGCCTCTGCACGCCCGAGCAACTCCTGGGCCCGCCGATCCTCAAGCTCCGCCTCGACGGGGCGCTCCGGGACCGAGCGCTCCGCGTGCTCACCGCCCGCGGGTTCGACGCGACGCCCAACGGCGTGGGAATCCTGGTCCGCATCGCCCGCGGCGCGGTCGGCGCGCCCATCCACGCCCTCGCCGACGATGGCGTCCGCGTCGAGGACTTCGAGCTCACCCACCACGCACTGCCCCAGGGCACGCCCGCGGGCAGCCCGGGCACGCCCCAAGCCGGGAAGGACGGGCCGGGCCATGCCTAGCGCTCCCTCGTTCCTGAGCAACGTCTCGCGCGTCGCGGGCAAGGAGTTCCGCGACGCCGCGCGCGGGCGATGGCTGCTCCTCTACACCCTCGCGTTCGTCGTGCTCGGGCTGGGCGTGTCGTACGTCTCCGCCGCGAGCGCGGGGGGCGGCGGGTTCTCCGGCTTTGGACGCACCACCGCCGGGCTCATCAACCTCGTCCTGCTCGTCGTGCCGCTGATGGCCCTCACGCTCGGCGCCGGGTCGATCGCCTCCGAGCGAGAGCGCGGCACGCTCGCGTACCTTCTCGCCCAGCCCGTGTCCCGCGCCGAGGTGCTTCTGGGAAAGTACCTGGGGCTCGCCGGGGCGCTTGTCGCGGCCATCACGCTGGGCTTTGGGGTGTGCGCGGGGGCCCTGGCGCTGATGTCCAGCACCGCCGACCCCGGCGCCTTCATCCGCCTGGCGGCCCTCAGCCTCGTCCTCGCCCTGGCGATGCTGAGCGTGGGGCTTCTGCTTAGCGCCGCCTCGCGCCGCGCCGGGGTGGCCATCGGGGTCGCGATCTTCCTGGGGCTGACGCTCGTCTTTCTCAGCGATCTTGGGCTCATGGCCGGGACGGTCGCGCTGCGCCTGCCCGTGTCCAGGCTCTTCCACCTCAGCCTCCTGAACCCGCTCCAGACCTTCAAGATGTGGTCGCTGGGCACCGACACCGCGGCCCTCGACGTCCTGGGCCCCGCCGGGCTCTTCGCACTCGACACGTACGGCTCGTCGCTGCGATGGTTGTTCGCCGCCTCGCTCGCGGCGTGGGTCGTCCTGCCCCTGGCGCTCGCCGCCTGGGTCTTTTCAAGGAGATCGCCCCTGTGAAATCCCTCCCGCTGCTGAGCCTGGGGTTGCTCGTCCTCACGTCCTGCAACAAGGCGCCGCGCACGGGCCCGCCCGACCTCCGCTACGGACGCGACGAGTGCGCAGAGTGCGGGATGAGCATCGTCGAGGAGCACTCCGCGTGCGCCCTCCTCGTTCTCGAGCACGATCGGCGTGAGTACAAGCTCTTCGACGACCTGGGCTGCCTGCTCGACCACGAGCGTGAGCACCACCCGCAGACCGTCGAGCGTCACACGCACGACTACGCCACGAAACGCTGGATCTCCGCCGATTCGGCCCGCTACCTGATGAGCGAGTCCGTCCGCACGCCCATGGGCTCGTGGATCGCCGCGTACGCCGACGACGCCGCAGCCGAAGCCGCCCGCGAGAAGCTCGGCGGAAAGGTCTTCGATCTCGACGCGCTCCGGACCGAACGCGTCGCGTGGCGTGAAAAACGCTTCGGCAAGCCCAAGCCCGCCCAGACCCCCGCGACCCCGGAGCCCACCGAAACTCAAGTTCCCGCACCGACCAAGCCCCCGGGCTGAGCAAGGAGCCCATGTTCTCCCAGACGGTCGAGTACGCGATGCGCGCGATGCTGCACCTGGCGGCGGCGCCCGACCGGGCTCAGCCCGCGGGGGACATCGCGGCCCGCACGAGCGTCCCCCACGGGTACCTCTCCAAGATCATGCGGGAGCTGGTCCGGGCCGGGCTGGTGTCGTCGCAGCGCGGGCCCAGGGGCGGATTTCTGCTCGCGCGGGCGCCCCGCGACATCACCATGCTCGACGTGGTCCAGATCTTTGACCCCTTGGAACGCATCACCCGCTGCCCGCTCGGGAAGCCCGGGCACACCGTGCTCTGCCCGATGCACGCGCGCCTCGACTCGGCCATCGCCAACGTCCAGAACGAACTCCGCGCCACCACGCTCCTCGACATCGCCCACGCCGCGCAAAGCCCGCTGTGCGAGCACGCCCACCCCGCCTCCCCGACCGTGAACGGCAGGCCAAGCCCGGGACACCGCCCAGGGTCTCACCTGTTGCCGAACTGAACCTAGTCGTGACGCAGCGCCACGATCGGATCCTGCGCCGCCGCCTTGCGCGCCGGATACAGCCCGAAGATGAGCCCCGTGGCCGTCGCCACGGCAAAGGACACCGCGATCGACCAGGGCGTGACCTGCGTCGGGAGCGAGATCTCCGTGGGAAAGAACTTCCCGATGACCGGGAGCCCGGGGAGCTTGGGAACCCCCCATCGGACCACCACGCTGCCCCCCACGCCGATCGCCACGCCGATCAGCCCGCCGATCGCGGAGAGCACGCTCGTCTCCACGAGGAACTGCCAGAGAATGTGGCGCCGCGTGGCCCCGATCGCGCGGCGGATGCCGATCTCGCGCGTCCGCTCGGTGACGCTCGCGAGCATGATGTTCATGATCCCGATCCCGCCCACGAGCAGCGAGATCCCCGCGACGGCGCCGAACACGATGTTGTACGTCAGCGCGGTCTTCTTCGCGTTCTCCAGGAGCTCGTAGGGCACGATGAGCCCCACGTCGAGCATCCCCGGGTGCCGGACCTGGAGGATCCGCTTGAGGCGCTCCGCGTCCACCATCACCCGCTCGCGCGTGGGCGACTCGATGTACACCTCCGACACCTGCACCTCGCTGGCCTGGAAGTTCCCGCTCGTCGCCCGGCGCACGAAGTCGCCGAAGAGCGACCGCGCCGTCGTCATCGGGATGTGCACGTCGAGGTTGAGGTCCCGCCCCACCAGCGCCGAGCCCGCCCCGCCCGCGAGCCCGACCGGCGCGAGCACCCCCACCACGCTCAGCGGCTTCTCGTCGATCCGCACCGTCTGCCCCACCGGGTTCTCCAGAGGGAACAGCTCCTTGGCGATCTCCGAGCCGATCACCGCGACCATCGACCGCCCCTCCATGTCGCTCTCGGAAAGGTACCGCCCCCGGGCGATCTCCAGACGCGCCACCCGCGCCAGGTCGGGCGTCGTCCCGTACGCCTGGCTCGTCTTGCGCTTGTCCTCGCGGAGCACCTGGCTCCCGATCTCCTTGAGGGGCACCACGGCGAGCGCGTCGGGGAAGTTGGTCTTGACCACGTCGAAGGTCTCGCGCGTCACGCCGTACTTCGCCACCCAGCTCCGGTTGTTCTGGTTGCCCTGCTGGCTCTGGGTCTCGGGGGGGCGCTGCGAGCGGACGATGATGTTGCGGGCGCCCAGCCGCTCGAGCTGGGCCAGCGCCTGGCGCTTCGATCCCTCGCCCAGGCTGCTCATGATGATGACCGCCGCGACCCCCAGGATGATCCCCAGCGCCGTCAGGATCGACCTCAGCAAGTGCAGCCGAAGGTTGCTCAGCCCAAGCCGGATAGTCTCAAGAAGAAAGTTCATGTGGCGCTCGGCTCGGTTGCTCCCGCGTTGCGCTCCAGTCGGCCCGCCAAGGGACGACCCGCGGGACTTGAGCCGATCATCCCAAGTCCTGCGCTGAAGACGGTATCACGACTCCGCCGAAGAAGCTCCCGGGACGCGTTGAGGCGCCCCCGACCCTTTTCCGTCAGGAATCTGTTGTGCACGCGACCAAGGTCTCCAAAGTCACCGTCGAACGCGAACGCGAGGCCCCCAGGGGCTGGAGCTACGAGGTCGTCCTCCTCCACACCGACGGCCAGGAGACCGCCCACACCGTCACTCTCCACTGGGCCGACCACGAGTACTGGTGCGGCGGACGCCTGCCCCCGTCCAAGGTCGTCGAGGGCGTCCTCCGCTACCTCATGGACCACGGGCTCGCCGCGCCCTGGCCCGAGAAGTTCGACGCGGCCCGCGCCCGCCGATGGATGCCCCAGATCGACCGCGATCTCCCGAGCTCCTTCTGAACTCCTCACGAGCCCGCGGCGGTCCCCTTGGCCCGCGACCGCCGCGCGCCCTTCGGCTCCGGCGTGCCATCAAGCTCGTACGCCGTCCGCAGCCACTTCACAACGAACTCGTCCAGATCCTCCTCGCGCTCCAGGGCGATGCGGTGCGTGATCCGGTCCTTCTTCGCGAACGCGCCGGTGTCGAGGAGGCGCGAGGGCAGCTTCTTTCCCGCCTTCACCATCGCCGTCAGGCACAGCCCGAGATCCACCCGCGCGTTCGTCGTCGCCCTCACCTGCGCGAAGACGTGCGACCGGTAGAAGGGCACGATGGTCTTGCACGGGCACACCTTGACGTCCTTCCCCAGCCCGCGCGCGAGCCTCACCGCCGAATCAAAGATCGGACGCAGCCCCGACTTCTTGCCCGCGAACTGCTCGTCCACGTACCGGGGGGCGAGGGCGAGGTACCGCTCCGGGTCGTCGTCCATCAGCGAGAGATCCTTGGCAAACGCCCGCTCGGCCAGCCACCACGCGGTGTTCGCGCCCAGCGCGTGCACAGCCTTGAGCCAGCCCCTGGCGGCCTTCTCGTTCGTACACCCCGACGCGGCGATGACCCGAATCCATGCCTCGAGCGAGCGCCCGGTCCGCTCGGGAAGCTCCTCGAGCCAGGAACGCATCATCTCGACCGACGGGTGCACCTCGAACCGGATCTTCGCCATGGTCCACCGACCTACTTCGCCACGCTAGGCCACAGCCACGCGAACGTCCCCGCCGTCAGCCCCGTGTAGACCACCGCGTCGAACACGCACCCCGGGAAGTGCGACCAGGGGAGCCCACGCCACGCGTGCTGCGGCAGGATCCCACCCGCGTACCCCAGGAACGCCAGCGTCCCCGCCACGCGGAAGACCGCGAGATACTCCGCGCCCGACACCAGCGTGTGCCCGCAGATGTATCCCACCACCGCCGAGATGAGCAGGATGTTCACGAACCACACCCCGATCGGGACACCCATGCCGCAGCGGACGGGCTGCACGGTCACGAGCCCCCACGGGCCCTTCTCCATCTTCTCCTTCGCGCCTGGAGCGTTCGCCGCGTCCTTGCCCGCCCCGCCGCCTGCGCACCACGGGAACATGTACAGCCCGCCCGGCAGCCCTCGGACCGCGCTCATCACGCCGTCCTCACGCTCGCCGAGGTTCTTGTAGTCCTTCTTGTGGATGGGCAGCACCATCCACAGAATGTTGCTGGCGATAAACACAAACGCGGCCGACACAAGGATCGGCTTCCAGAGCAGAATGATCTGGTCCATGCGGTTTCTCCGTGCGTCCGAACGGACGCGCGGTCAGAATACCGCGAACAGATCGCGACCGCAAATCGCCGCACGGCACGGGATGTCCAACTCCGCAATCGCTCGCAGCGCCATCACCCACGCTCACGTCGCCCAGACGTTCCCGACACGGCTGGGGTCGGGGGCCGGCGCATGCCCATTGGCGCCGGGCCGCGCCTGCAGCGGCGCGTGATGGTCCGCACGCCAGCTCTCGGGGTACGTCAGATCGTCGATCTCCAAGGCCTCCTTCGTGGGGAACATCGGGCGGAACGTGTCGCACATCACCGCGAGCTCGTCGGTGAATGTCTTCCCCACGGAGAGCTCCACCGTGCCCGGGTGCGGCCCGTGGGGGATGCCCTGGGGATGGAGCGAGATCGACCCGACCTCGATGCCCCGCCGGGCCTTGTAGTTGCCCTCGACATAGTACAGAATCTCATCGGAGTCGATGTTGCTGTGGTTGTACGGGATCGGGATCGCGTGGGGGTGGAAGTCCAGCACGCGCGGGCAGAACGAGCAGATGACGAAGTTGTGCCCCTCGAACGTC
>CAZTJZ010000110.1:0-9607 GCA_964614075.1 uncultured Phycisphaeraceae bacterium | reverse complement strand
AGTGGCACCAGGCCGGCACCAAGCTCAAGAAGCAGAACGTCTTTGACGACTTCATCGCCGCGGGAGAGTTCCTCGTCCAGAACAAGTTCACCAGCCCCAAGAAGCTGGCGATCCGCGGCGGGAGCAACGGCGGGTTGCTCGTCGGCGCCTGCATGACCCAGCGCCCCGATCTCTTCGGCGCCTGCCTCCCCGAGGTTGGCGTGATGGACATGCTCCGCTTCCACAAGTTCACCATCGGGCACGCCTGGCGGAGCGATTACGGCGCCGCCGACGGCGAGGAGAGCACCCCGGAGATGTTCAAGGCCCTCCACGCCTACTCGCCCCTGCACAACCTCAAGAGCGGGACGTGCTATCCGCCCACGATGGTCATGACCGCCGACCACGACGATCGCGTCGTGCCCGCGCACTCCTTCAAGTTCGCGGCGGCGCTCCAGGCGGCGCAGTCCTGCAACAACCCGGCCCTCATCCGCATCGAGACCCGCGCGGGCCACGGCGCGGGCAAGCCCACCAAGAAGGTCATCGAGGAGGCCGCCGACCGCTGGGCGTTCCTCGTCCGGGCCCTCAACATGAACCCGACGATCCCCAGCTCGGGCCAGTAACTCACAGCGCGCCTCGGGAGCGCGTGAAACTCCGGTTCATTTTCCAGCCGCCGGCGCGTCACGCCGGCGGTTTTTCATTGGTGCCCGCGGCGGGGCGTGGAGCCCGCCGCAGCGATGCGATCGCGGGTGGACCTACGGGTGCGGGAAGCCCCGCCGAACGCGTGCGGCGGGATCGTGGTGGATATCACTCCGGCGCGCGCGAAAGCGCGGACGCGCGGAACTTCCGGGATGGGCTCAGCAGCCGGCGCCGAAGTGCTGGAGGAAGAACACGAGGTCGTCGATGGTGACGCCCTGGTCGGGGACGCCCAGGCCCGAGCCGTCGTCGAGGTCCGCGCCGAGTTCGCCCGCGGCGAAGGCGCTCAGAAAGTAGACCAGGTCCTCGATGGTGACGCCGGCGTCGGGCGTGGCGGTGCCCGAGCCGTCGTCGAGGTCGGCGGGGCAGCGGACGTCGCCGCGGAGGATGAAGGGCAGCGCGAGCGGGACGTCGGCGGCGCTCGCGGGCTTGCCGGGGTCGGCGATGGTCTTCCACGAGCCGCCCGTGCCGGAGACGAACTGGCGGGCGTTGGCGCCGGGGAGCGTGCGCGCGTCGGCGGGGAAGACCGGCGGGACGTACACGCCCGCGTTGAGGTCCGCCGAGGCGAACTGCCAGTCGAGCCAGTAGACCCCCGGGCGGAGCAGCACTCTCGGCAGGCTCGCCTCGGCGCGCCAGATCAGGCGGTCGGGGTCGACCGCGGGCGTGAGCGGGAGCGCGGTGCTATGGAAGATGCGGTAGATCCCCGTCGCGGTCGCGCCGGTGAGGCGGTTGGTCGCGGTGTCGCCCTGGACGACGAACGAGCCCGGCTCGCCCGGCGTTCCCGACCACACGCGCACGTTGATCGACGCGAAGGGGCTCAGCCCGCCCGAGGCGCCGGGCTGGTAGGCGTAGAAGCTCGCGGCGTCGAGCCACCAGCCGGGGTTGGGCACGGTGAAGTCCTCGGCGAAGCGGTAGGGCCCCGAGGGCGAAGCGAGATGCCCCGAGACGCCCGCAATGATCGAGGCGCCCGTGGCGTCCGCGGAGAGCTCGCTCCACAGCGACGCCCCGGGCGCGGGCTCGCCGGCGCGCGTGACGGCGCTCAGCGCGAAGCCCGGGTCGTCGGCGTTGGCGGGGTTGCCGTTGCTGAACAGGGCGGACTGCGCGGCGCACGGGGCGCCCGCCGCGAGCAGGGCGATCGCGGGGAGCGCGGCGAGAGAGTGGTGGCGTGGGGCGGGGTGTGGTGTGGTCATGGTGGGCCTTTGCTAGTGGAGCACGCCGCGGAACGTGGGGGTGTAGCCGGGGAAGACGTGGGCGAGGTTGGTGTTGCCGAGGCGTTGCTGAACGATCTCGGCGAGGATGTCGCGATAGTCGATGGTGACGGCGAGGTCGAGCCCCTCGAAGAGCTGGTTGGTGGCGAGCCCGGGCCACTGGCGCAGCACGCGCCCGCCGTGGACCTGGTTGCCCAGGACGAGCATGCAGTTGCCGTGCCCGTGGTCGGTCCCGCTGGAGGTGTTCTCCTGGACTCTTCGCCCGAACTCGCTCATGACGACGAGGGTGAAGCTGGGGGCGGTCTGGGCGAAGAAGTCGGTGTAGAAGGAAGCGAGGGTGTCGGCGAGGCCCTTCATGAGGGTGTACATGGTGCCGGCGGTGGGGCTCTGCTGGGCGTGGGTGTCCCACCCGGGGACGTCGATGGCGATGGCCTCGACGCCGATCTGCGCCTTGACGAGGGCGGCGGTGGTCTTCATGGCGTAGGAGAAGTTGTTGACGGTGCCGTTGCCGGTGTTGGAGGGGTAGACCGCGCCGCCCGCGGGGGTGTACGTGGCAAAGTTGATGGTGTTGAGGAGGTCGATGGTGTTGAAGGTGTTGGCGGCGGTGGCCTTGAGCGGGTCGGTGAACCCGTTGTACATGTCGCGGAGCGCGCTCGTGCGAGTGGCGATGGAGCCGGAGTTGCCCTGGAGGTCGAAGCGGTCGAGATCGGGGATGGGCAGCGAGAGCGGGGCGCCGGCGAGGGAGCGCGGGAGCCCGCTGCTGATGCCCACGGCCCGGAGGAGGGCGTTGGGATCGGCGGGCGCGATGGAGTAGAGATGCCGCCCGAGCCAGCCCGTGAAGACCGAGGGGTCGGCGGGCTTGCCGATCTCCATGTAGCGCTGCGCGTCGAAGTGGGAGCGCGAGGGGTCGGTGCTGCCCGTGGCGTGGACGATGAGGAAGTGCCCGTTCTGGTACGCGGGGAGGAGCGCGAGCATCGCGGGCGGGAGCCCGAAGAACCCGTCGAGGTCGGTGCAGTGGTTGAGGTCGGGATCATCGGGGCGCGGGATGTTGAGGTTGGGGCGGGCGAGGTAGTAGCTCTCGTCGGCGTGGGGGACGCACATCGAGAGCCCGTCGGACCCGCCGCGCAGGTACACGCTGATGATGACGTCGCGCGTGGCGGCGCGGGGCGACTGGGCGAGAGCGACGCGCGGGAGCCAGGCGGGGGCGGCGAGGGCGGCGGCGGTGGTGAGCCCGGCGGCGCCGAGGAACTGACGGCGTGAGACGCGGTCGTATTCCTCGCAGGCGTACCCGCACGCGGCGTGAAGATCGTGGGTCATGGCGGTGCTCCGGGAGGAAAAGGGGCTAGTACCACTGGAACGAGGGCGAGCCGATGGCCAGCGAGATGGCCTCGCGGAGCTTGGTGCGCGAGGGCGGGTTGGGGAGGAGGAAGTCGCGGACGCGCGTGCGCTCGCTCGCGGGCCACTCGCCCAGGAACAGCGCGTTGTTAAGGACGGCGATGGCGGCGTCGGCGGTGGTCACGCCCGCGAAGAGGGCCTGGTCGTCGATGGTGAGGCTCGCGATGCTGCCCGTGGTCGTGCCCGAGGTGAGCAGTGCGCCGAAGTTGAGGCGGGGGAGCAGCAGCCCCGACCAGTAGGCGGTGGTGTCCGGGTAGCCGTCGGGCGGGCCCCACGAGAAGAGGCGATGCCCGGTGGTGGCGAGCTGGGTGCGGATGCCGTTGAACGCGACGGCGGTGTGGGGGATGGCGCGGAGGGCCGAGGCCATGAGGTGCATGGGGCGCTTGAATCGCGGGGCGGCGTCGAAGAGGTTCGCCGGGGTGAGCATGGCGCGGAGCATCGCCTTGATGTCGCCCCCGGTGGCGAGGTAAGCGGTGGTGACGGCGTCGACCACGCCCGACGGGGTGTCCTCGCCCAGGAATCGCGTGCAGAGTTTCTTCGCGATGAAGGCGGCGGTGTTGGGGTGGGCGGCGAGGATGTTGAGGACCTCGAGCGCGTCCTGCTGGCCCAGGGAGGAGGCGCGCGCGGGGATGGTCTGGCCCAGCACGAGCTTGGAGGCGGTGTCGTGCCATTGGGGGACGTAGCGGAAGGTGCCGGCGTTGACGCCGTTGGCCAGCGCGGCGCTGTAGAAGGACCACCCGGTGAAGCATCGGGCGACCTCGTGGACGTCCTGCTGGGTGTACCCGCCCGTGACCGAGAGGGTGTGGAGCTCCATGAGCTCGCGGGCGTAGTTCTCGTTGGGGGTGGGGATGCGGCTGTTGGCGTTGTCGAGGTAGAGGAGCATGGCGGGGCTGAGCGCGCTGGCCCGCAGGAGGTTGGGGAAGGTGTCGAGGGCGTACCGGCGGATGGTGTCGCGGTCGTCGAGGGACTTGAGGTACGCCTCGTCACCGTCGTTGATGTCGATGTTGAAGTGGTCGTTCCAGAACTCGACCATGCGCTCGAGGAGCTGGCGTTTGCTGTAGACCGCGCGGGTGAGCGTGGCGTCGGTGAGCTGGTTGATCACGTCCGAGGGCGGACGCCGGTCGGCGTCGGCGAGGTACAGCTCCGGGGGCGTCATCACGAGCGTGGGGTACGCCGCGAGTTTCGCGTCGCAGTCGGCGTCGTCGATGAGCTCGGGGTGGAGCTGCTGCTCGAGATAGCCGGAAAAGCCCAGCGAGGACGCGAGGGCGAGATCGCCGGGCGTCGCGCCGAACGTGCACCGCCGGACGAGCGATGCGAGCAGCCCCGAGGGGTCCACGTCAGCGGACGCGGGCGGGGCGGCGGCGCGGGCGGCGTCGGCCCACATCGCGGCGAGCGCGGTCAGCCCGGAGACACCCCGGAGCCAGTCTCGGCGCGAACGCGCCGGGGCGGCGGGCGGCGCGGGCTCGTGGAGGGCACGAGGCTTCGTGGAGATGGGGGCGGTCGGGAAGAGCGTCGGCGCGGGGATGGTCGTCGAGCGTGCCGCGGGGGGCATGGCCGGCCTCCGTTTCTTTGCCCCCGAGAGGGCGTGAGCGTACCACAAATGCGGGGCGCCGCCGCCCAGGTTTTCCCGGGTTCGCGGGCGCACTCCGGGCGACACCCGTTGTGGGGCGTGGGCGTGGAAGATGAGCGCGGAATATGCTCCGCGTCCCGGTCATGACCGGGTTCTGATTGGGGTCTTGAGCGGGCAGTGCACGCGGAAGACGTGCGAGCGCGAGCACGAGCGAACGGGAAAAAAAGGGGGCGGCGATGGCGAAGGGTGGGCTCACGGGCGTGGAGTTGTCGCAGAAGTTCCGGTGGGAGCCGCAGCCCGCGGCGCAGAAGCTGGTGGACTCGCTGCTGCAGGACTTCCTCAAGAAGTGTCCGCAGGCGGCGGAGCTGGCCAAGCGGATGAAGGACGAGACGGGGACGCGGTTCAAGGACTGGGTGGACCATCTTGGGCTGCCCGAGTCGGCGGGGCTCAAGGCGCAGGTGCGCGAGGTGGGGTTCACCCAGCGTCCCGTGCCCGGGGCGAAGGGGAACTTCGTGAACGAGCTGGGGCTGTTCCCGGCGATCGTGCTGGAGCCCAAGGGGCAGACGTCGCGGGTGGCGCTCAAGGTGGACAGCGTGGCGGATTTTCTGGCGGCGCACCGGGTGGAGAGCGAGATCCTGGGCGAGCCGTTCGCGCCGCTGCGGATGGCGCGGGCGTTCGTGGGGAAGGGCGCGGAGCTGTGGGTGGTGGAGCGTCACGGGACGCGGGGGCACGAGATCCAGGGCGCGGACGCGGGGAAGAGCGTGCGCGCGATGCGGCATCTGGAGTCGTTCTGCCTGCGCCGGCGCGACGCGGGGAGCGACGCGGAGGGGCTGGGAATCGCGGAGCGTCTGGTGGACGCGGCGGCCAAGGACCTGGGGAAGGACTGGGCGTGCGATCTGTGGTTTGAGAGCGAGCGGCGGTACTGGATGAGCCGCAACTACGCGGCGCAGGTGCAGTACGGCCGCCAGCGCCGGCTGGGGCTGGGCTGGGCGAACCACGACCACCACACGTACCGCTCGTCGCGCGAGCACTTCACGACGCTGGTGCGTCTGTGGGAGAAGCTGGGGTTCCAGCCTCGGGAGGCGTTCTACGCGGGGGCGGAGGCGGGGTGGGGCGCGCAGGTGATGGAGCAGCCGGTGTGCCAGATCACGACGTTCAACGACGTGGACATGTCGCCCGAGGAGCTTCTGGGGGACTTCGCGCACGAGGGGTTCAAGGAGAAGCGGCAGACGCTGGGGACGGTGGGGCTGTGGTGCGGGCTGCACGGGGAGGCGCTGCTCCAGGCCGGGATGCACCATCTGGAGTGCGTGTTCGACTGGTACGCGCTGGTGTACCAGCTCGAGCACGAGGCGCACGTGAAGACGATGAAGCCGTTCACGACGTTCTCGTACCTGCGTCAGGCGTTCACGGAGGGAGAGCGTTGGGCGGTGAACGAGAAGCGGATCGATCGGCTTCTGGCGTCGGGGTTCATCACGCGCGAGCAGGCGGCGGTGTTCCGGGTGGAGGGGGCGATCGGGAGCCACCTCGAGAACCTCGAGCGCAACGACGGGTTCAAGGGGTTCAACCAGAAGGGCGTGAGCGACATCATCGCGAGAACGGACCCGCGCAAGCAGAAGACCCTGGCGGGGGCGTAGGGCGAGTTCCTGGTGAGCGTTGGGCGGCGGGGGGCCAGCCTGGTTCCCCTCGCGGAGCGAGGATGTACGCCTGTTTTCCCTCGCGGAGCGAGGGGGTACCCGGGTGAGCTCGCGCTAGATCTGGGAGAGGAAGCGCAGGTCGTTCTGGTAGAAGAGGCGGATGTCGGGGACGCTGTACTTGGCCATGACGAGCCGCTCGATCCCGAAGCCGAAGGCGAAGCCGGTCCATTCCTCGGGGTCGATGCCGCAGGAAGTGAGGACGGCGGGGTCGACCATCCCGCAGCCGCCGAGCTCGAGCCATCGCGGGGGCTGGCCCGGGGTGAGGGCGGTGTGGATCTCGAACTGGGCGGAGGGTTCGGTGAAGGGGTAGAAGGTGGGGGTGAAGCGGATCTTGGCCTCGCCGCCGAAGTAGGCCTTGACGAACTGGAAGAGGGTGGTCTTGAGGTCGACCATGCTGAGCCCGCGGTCGAGGGCGAGCCCTTCGATCTGGTGGAACATGAAGGAGTGGGTGGCGTCGACGGTGTCGGGGCGGTAGACGCGTCCGGGGCTGATGATGCGGATGGGGGTGCGCAGCGTGCCGCCGCCGTGAGCGACGGCGGCCTCCATCACGCGGACCTGCACGGTGCTGGTCTGGCTGCGGAGCATGCGCGGCGTGGGATTCTTCCGCGGGTCATCGACGTAGAAGTTGTCGGCGGGCTCGCGGGCCGGGTGCCCGGGCGGGATGTTGAGCTTCACGAAGTTGTGGGCATCGTCCTCGAGCTCGGGCCCCTCGGCGACGTCGAAGCCCATGCGGGCGAAGACCTCGACAAGCTCCTCGCGCACGCGGGAGATGAGGTGCGGGCGCCCCGGAGAGGCGGGCAGTGGCTGGCCCGGCTCGGTCAGGTCGAGCTCTTGCTTGAGGTCAGTGGCGGTGGAGCCGAGGGCTTCCTTGCGGGACGCGAAGGCGGCGTCGAGTGCGGCCTTGACGGCGTTGAGGCGCTGGCCCACGAGCGGCTTGTCGGCCTTGGGCACGTCCTTGAGCCCGCCCATCATCGCCTTCAGGCGCCCGTTGGTCCCGAGGTAGGCGATGCGCCACTGCTCGAGCGCCTCGGGCGAGGACACGCTTGAGAGCGCCGCGGCCGCGGCGGCTTCGAGCTGGGCGAGCTGTTCGAGCACGGGCACAGCGTAGGAACTTCACAGACCATCGGCGACGCGACCGCGACGCCGCCATGCCGCGGCGGGCTCAATGAAAAACGGCGGGGTTCACCCGCCGTTCACGTGGCTGATGGTCCGGAGCTCGGACTTAGTTGGTCTTCTTCTCGGTGCAGGTGGCGGCGGCCCCGGCGCAGCAGCCGGACTTCTTCTCGCCGACGGCGCCCATGCTGCCCTTCTCGGCGGTGCAGGCGGCCTTCTCGGAGCAGCTCTTGGCGCAGTTCTCGGTGGAGACGGAGCCGAGGCTGGCCTGCTTGTCTTCCTTGCAGTCATCGCAGCAGCAGCCGGTGAGGGTGGCGAACGCGACGAGGCCGGCGGCGAGGAGGGCGATCTTCATGGAAACTCCTTTGGGTGAATCGTGCGGTCCGTCCTACGCCGCCAACGCGGGGCGTGGGTTCGGTATTGGCGGAACTCTAGGCCGGTGGGGGCGGCGAGGGCCCCTTGACGGATCAGGCCGGCTTGGCTTCTTTCCGGACCTTGGCGGCGAAGGCGGTGCGCTTGTCGGCGGTCTTGCGCCGCGTGGAGGGGCGGCCGCCGATCTCCGGGCCTTCCTCGTTCCCGACGAGCTGGATGACGCAGAGCTCGCCCGCGTCGCCCAGGCGGTGGCGTCCGAGCTTGACGATGCGGGTGTACCCGCCCGCGCGGTCCTGGTAGCGGGGCGCGACGTTCTCGAAGATGTGCTTGACGATGCCCGGGGCCTTGCGGAGCTCGCCGTAGCGGTTGCGCTCGACCTTGGAGGAATCGGGGAGGTTGAAGAACCCGGCGGAGAACTCGCGGAGCTTCTCGACGTGGGCGCGTTCTTCCTCGCTGGCCTTCTTCCCGAGGTAGAGCCAGTCGAAGCCCTTGCGGTTGCCGCCGAGCTTGGAGATAACCAGGCGTCGAGCGTGGAGGTCGCCGCGCTTGGCGAGGGTGATGATCTTCTCGACCATGGGCTGGACGGCCTTGGCGCGGGGGATGGTGGTGGTGATCTGGCCGTGCTCGAAGAGCCCGGACGCGATGTTCCGGAGGGTGGAGGCGCGGTGCGCCGTGGTCCGACCGAGCCTGTACCCGCCTCTTCTGTGCCGCATGATCCACACTCCACTAGCCGCCCGCGGTAAGAGCGCGGGTTCCACCGATGCACTGCCCGCCCCGGCGTTCGTGCTCGCCTGGGGGTTTTCGAAAGCCGCCGGGCTCATTTCTGAGCCGGGCGGAGAGTATAGACCGTTCACGCTCCCGGGCCGAGGTTCGCTGGGGGGGAGGCCCCCAACGGAAGCGTCCGGGGCGGTGTGCCCTTCCCCGGCTTATCCGGGGACGATCTGGGGCTTTTCGATCTGGACGCCCTCGGGGAGCTGCATGCCCAGGTCCAGGCCGATGTCCAGGAGCTTGCGTTTGACCTCGCGGAGGCTGGTGCGTCCGAAGGAGCGGAGCTTCAAGAGGTCGGCGTCGTTCTGCTGGACGAGCTGCCCGACGGTGTCGATGCGGGCGGACTCGAGGCAGTTGCTGGCGCGGACGGAGAGCTCGAGCTCCCCGATGGGCATGTTGAGCTTGCGGAGCAGATCCTCGTCGAGCCCGGCGGCGGCGGCGGCCTCGTCGCTTACGCGGTCGCTGCCCAGGTCGAAGTACTGGACGAAGGGGTTGAGGTGCTTCCTGAGGATCTTGGCCGCCTCGACGAGGGCCATCTCGGGCGTGACCGTGCCGTTGGTCCAGATCTCGAGGGTGAGCTTGTCGTAGTTGGTGCGCTGGCCGACGCGGGTGTCCTCGACCTTGTAGCGGACGCGTTGGACGGGGGAGTTGATGGCGTCGACGTGGATCTTGCCGATCTCCTGCTCTTCCTCGTTCTCGTACTGCTCGCTGGCGGGGATGTAGCCGCGTCCCTTGGCGACGCCGATCTCCATCTCGAAGTTGCGGGTGTCGGTGAGGGTGGCGTTACCTTTGCCGTTATCGTTGGCACTGGCAAT
>CAZTJZ010000109.1:0-9654 GCA_964614075.1 uncultured Phycisphaeraceae bacterium | reverse complement strand
CCGGTGGCCCAGAGGCTCGCCGCGTCGGTGCGCACCACGGGGGTCCCCAGGCAGCACATCGCGCCGTAGAGGTTCGAGTGCGAGTCGCTCCCCACGACCATCGAGCCCGGGACGACGTACCCCTGCTCGACCATCACCTGGTGGCTGATCCCCGTGCCCGCGGGGTAGAAGTCGATCCCGTGCTCGCGGGCGAACTGCTCGATCTTTGCGTACTTGCCGAGGTTCTCCGGCGTGGTGTTCTGGATGTCGTGGTCGATCGCGAACACCGGCTGGCGCGGGTCGTGGATCTTCGCCGCCCCGAGCTGCTTGAACTTGGGCATCACGGCCCCGGTGTTGTCGTGCGTCATCACGTGCCTGGGGCGGATCGTGATGAAGTCGCCCTGGCGGACGACGCCGCCCGGCGCCAGACCCACCGCGTGGCGTGTCGCGAGCTTTTCGACCAGCGTCAGAGATTCGTTTGGTCTCATATCTCCATCCTACGGGCCCGGATGAAACTGGCCCGGGCGGCTCTCGACTACCATACCCGGAGGTTGTCTCCGGAGCCCACACCCATGCCTCTTGAGCTGCAGAACGTTGCGGTAAGTCTGGCAAGGATCGACGGCGAGGTGCTCGTCCTTGTGGCGATCGTCTCGTTCGTGGCGATCAGCCTGGCCGTGCTGAGCACGGTGCGCAAGACGGTGGAGATCAAGCATCGCGAGGAGACGCGCCGCGAGGTGGCGGCGTACGTGGCGGAGGGGAGCATCAAGCCCGAGGACGCGGCGATCCTCCTGGGCGTGGGCGAGACCGACGAGCTGGAGAAGAAGATCGCCGATGCGGTGGCGTGGGGCACGATCCGCCCCGAGAAAGCGGACCAGCTCATCCGCACGCTGAGGAACAAGCCCAGCGGGCCCGGGGCGGCGTCGGCGCCGCAGGCTTGAGGCGGTCCATTACTTCAGCAGCACGCTACTTCCGCAGCAACGTTACTTCCGCAGTACAGCGCCCTCGATCGCGCCGGGGTTCTCGTACGCCAGGCCGAAGAGCGTCTGGTTGAACACGCTCAGGGCGCACTGTTCCTGCTTGACGAACCCGGTCTTGGGCAGCTTGCCCTGGGCGTGGAGGTCGACCATGGCGCAGACGCCCGCGGCGGTGGTGAGCTCGATGGCGGGCCAGACTCGCCCGAAGAGCTCGGTGGCGTGGACGGCCCGCTTGAAGTTGATCTGCTCGCGCCGACCCTCGCGCATGCCGATCCCGGAGATGAAGACGATGACCACATCCTGAAGGGTCCGGGCGATGGCGTGGTCGAGCAGGTCGATGGCGAGGCGGCGGTCGAAGGTGCGTCCGCTGGGAGAGGGCGAGGCGTGCTCGACGCCCAGGCGCAGGTCCTGGAGCAGGAACTTCATGAGATCGCGGTGCCCGGGGTAGCGGATGGTCTTGTAGGCCAGGCGCGTCTCCGCGCGGGTCTTCTTCTCCTCCTGGAGGGTGTCGATGAGGCTCCCGATCCCGCCCGAGGTGTAGAACGCCTCGTACTCGATCCCCTCGAAGGAGAAGTTCTCGAGCCCCTCCAGGGCCGGGAGCTTGGCCATCTGCCCGTCGAGCATGACGTTGCAGGGCTCGCAGTACTCGTTGACGACCCCGGCGGTGGACCAGGTCACGTTGTAGTGCAGCGCGTTGGTGGGGTACTGCGGGAGGGCCCCGACGCGCAGCGTCAGCTCGTGGATTTCGTGGAACCGGCGCGCCACCTCGTACCCCGCGATGGCGATGTACCCCGGCGCCAGCCCGCACTGGGGCACCAGCGCGATCTTCGCACGCCCGCTGTCGGCGATCCGCTTCACCGCCTCGGTCGTCTCGACGTCCTCGGTCACGTCGAAATAGTGAACGCCCAGCTCGTTGGCGATCTCGGCGATGCCCAGCACGAGATCAAACGGGAGCATGCACACCACCGCGTCCATGCCCTGGAGGGCCGAACGCACCGATGACATGTCCTTCGCGTCGATGGTCCGGGTCGTGAGCTCGACGGGGTGCGGGACGCGCTGGCGCAGGCGGGCGACGTTCTCGGCGGCCTCGTGGAGCGAACGCTCGTCGCGGTCGGCGAGCGTGACCTTGTACCCGCCGCGCCCGCAGGCCAAGAGCAGCTCGGCGACCGATTTCCCGACCTTCCCGCCTCCCAGCACGAGCACGTTGCGCATGGACTCTTCTCCCCTCGAACCTGGACCTGAACACCGCCCCGCCGCGTTCCCGGGTGGTTTTCCCGGGGGCCGCCATGGTAGTCCGTCGAGAGTGGAGTGCGCCGTGAGGGCGCGGGCGTCTGGCCTTGTGCACCCCTCGGCGAGCGCGGGTTCTACAGTCCGTGCCGACGGCCTGCACATATGGTCCGCACGAGTCGTTCGCACCCTTCACCCGCATCCGGAGGCGTCCATGCTTCATCGCGCTTTTCTGTCCGCCGCGTTGGTCATCGTGGCCCTGGGCCTGGCCGCCTGCGGGAGCGGCACGCTCTCGGGGAGCGTCGTGGCGGGCCCGGCGAGCCTGGTCACGAGCCTCCGCAAGGACGACCCGCGCCTCGCCCCCCACGGGATCGCGGGCGTGGCGCTCCGCGTGATCGCCCGCAGATCCGCCCACCAGGACCGCCACCTCGCCAGCGTCACCACCGACGAGGAGGGGCGGTTTGCCTGCGAGCTCCGCGACCTCGCCGGCGGCGAGCAGCTCGTGATCGAGGCCTCCAAGGAGGCCCACGTGCCCGCGAAGGGAACCCTGTACCCTCCGGGGCCGGATCATCGGGTGCTGGTGGTGCTCAAGCCCGTGGAGCCGGCCCGCTAGCCCTACGCCTGTTCGGAGCTTTCCGTGTCCGCTCTTCCCAGCCCGCTCTCGCTGGACCCTGCCGCGCGGGTGATCGCGCGCCGTTACAACCTCCATGTCCCGGGGCTGGTCTACGCCGGGATCACCGTCCTGCTGGTGCTGGGCGCCATCAACGGGCAGAACAATCTTCTCTTCTGGGCCTTCGGGCTGGCCATCGCGGGGATCCTGATCTCCGGGTTCCTCTCCGCGGCGTGCCTGATGAAGCTCGAGATCTCGCGGGAGCCCGTGGCCCCCGCGCACGCCGGGGACGATCTCACGCTGCGGTACCGCGTCCGCAACCACAACCGGTTGTTCCCGAGCTTCGCCCTGGTGGTGGAGGAGCTGGAGTCGCTCCGCCCGTCGCGCGGGCTCCCGCCCGTGGCGTCGACATGGCCCGCGCTGCTCCCTCGCGCCCGCGTCTTTGTCGCGCACGTCCCGCCGCGGGGCGAGGTGATCGTCGAGGCCCGCGTGAAGCCCTGGCACGCGGGCGGCGCCGAGTTCCGCGGCGTGCGCGTCTCGACGACCTTTCCCTTCGGGCTCACGCTCAAGTCTGTCCTGTTCGCCCAGGACGCCGGCACGATCATCCGCCCGTGGGTGCTCCCGCTGACGCGTGCGGCACTCCCCGAGTTGCTCTCGCCGACCCATCGCGCCGACTCGCGCCGCGTCACCTCCCGCCCCGCCCACGACGCCGAGTTTCATTCCCTCCGCGAGTTCGGCGCGGGCGACAGCACCCGCCGCATCGCCTGGAAGGCCTCCGCCCGCGCCCAGCACATCCTCGTGCGGCGTGACGCGGCCCGGGCGTCCCGGCGCGTCTGGCTCGTCGTGGAGTTCCCCGCGGACCCGCTCGCGGCCCAGCGTGCGGCCTCGTTCGCCGCCGGGCTCATCGCCCGGCTCACCGACCCGCGCTCCACCACCGAGCTGGGCCTGCTGATCCCGGGGCGTGGTCTCGCCGAGCCGCCCCGCGCCGGCCCCGCGCAGCGATCCCGCCTCTACGACGCGCTCGCTCTCTCGCTCTCCCCGACCCATCTCCCTCAGCCCAAACGTCACGTGACCCGGGGCGACGCGGTGATCCTCCTCGACGCGGCGCACCCGCCCGCGGGTGCGCCCGTGCTGGCCCGGCTCTCCTCGACCGACGCCACGCTCGCGGGCGATGAGGCCTGGGCCTTGGCCCCGACACCCCATCAGGTCACTCCGCCGCGCGTCCGCTGGTGGACCTCGCTCTTTCAGGGGGGCACGGCGTGAACCTCGACCGGCGATTCCGCCTCTCGATCCTTGCGGTCGTGGCGCAGAGCCTGGCGACCTACGCCGCCGCCGAAGAATCGCTGCTCCGCGGCGTGCTCGCGTTTCTCTGGGCCGCGGGGGGATGGTGGGTGACCGAGTCGCGCCAGGGGCGTGGGCTGCCGCGTTGGGCCGTCGGGCTCGTGCTCACGGTCGTCGTGCTGTGGGCGGTCGTCGAGGTGTACCTCCGCGGGCTGACGGTCTCGCCCTTCTCCGGGTTTCTGGCCGCGATCATCGTGGTGAAGATGTGGGAGCGTCGCCAGCCGCGCGACTACGCCCAGATCCTGTCGATCTCCCTGTTTCTCAACATCGGATCGATCCTCAACAGCTCCTCGGTGGTCGTGGGGCTCTGCCTGGCGCTGGGCGTCCCGCTCTTTGTCCACGCGGTGATGCTGCTCCAGGTCTTTCTCGCGGCGCACAAGTCGGGCACGCCCCTCGCGCAGGCCCCTCAGGCTTCTCGCGCGGGCGTGCAGCTCTCCGCCATCACCGCGGGCTCCGTCGCCTTGGGGCTGCTCCTGAGCGCGGCGATCTTTGTCGCGGTCCCGCGCGGTCTGGGCCAGCGCACGCTGGGCGCGTTCGGCGCCCCGATCCTGGGGCGCGTGAGCGGGTTCAACTCCCGCGTGGAGCTGGGCCAGGCCGGGCTGATCTCCCAGAGCCAGGCCGTCGCCCTGACCCTGCGGATCGAGACGAACAACACCCTCTGGCTCAACACGGTGCAGCGCCAAGGGCTGTACCTCCGCGGGGCGATCCTGACGAGCTACCGCGACGGGGTGTGGCAGCTCCCCGGGCGCGAGCCCCCGGACGCGTACGAGGAGTTCCCGGGCGCCCTGGACCGGATGGTGTTCTGGGATGAGCCCGCGAGCGCCTACGCCGACCTCATCATCCAGGACCGCCCCAGCGTCCACGCGTCGCGTCCGATCTTCGCCTCGTGGCGTCCGATCGCGGTGCGTCTGGGGTCGGGCGCGAACGCCGTCACGCGCCGGCGCGCCACCGACTCGCTCACGGCGACGGGCTCGGGCGGTTCGCTCGCGTACACCGTGCGGTGCGACGTGTCGCGTCCGACCGCCGACACGCCGTGGACCCGGCGCACGGTCCGCGCCCCGACGCCCGTGGTGGGCGACTACGCGCGGCGCGTGCTGACGAGCGCGGGGGTCGAGCCCGACCCCGCGAAGCGGCCCACCGACGACGACCGCCGGGCGGTGCGCGAGCTCGAGAACGAGCTGCGTCGGACCTGCGCATACACGCTGGACGTGCTCGCGCCCCCGCCGGGCGAGGACGCGGTGGAGTGGTTCCTCACCAAGGAGCGTCGCGGGCACTGCGAATACTTCGCGTGCGCCCTCGCGCTGCTCTGCCGCTCCGTGGGGATCGAGACGCGCGTGGTCACGGGCTATCTCGCCAGCGAGATCGACCCCGCGACGAACCAGGTCACGGTGCGCCAATCCAATGCGCACGCCTGGGTCGAGGCCCGCGTGGGCGAGCACGAGTGGCGCACCAGCGACGCGACGCCCGCCGAGAGCCTCGACGCCATGCTCCGCCCCGAGCTGGGCGTGCGCGGGCGGCTCGACCGCTTCCTGGAGCGCATCCAGGACGCGTGGAGCACGAGCGTGGTCAACTTCGACCAGTCCGTCCGCGGGAGGCTCTTCTCCGACTGGTCCAAGTCCCGCCTCGCCGGGCTCTTGAACGATCTCCGCCGCACGGCCCGAGCTTCGGGCACGCCCGCCACGATCGCGATCGTCATCGCCGGCGTCGTCCTGCTTGCCGTCGCGGTGCGCGCGGCCGCGCGACTCCGACCCGCGCTCCGCGGCGCCAACGCCTCGCTCCCGTGGCTCTCCGCCCGAGGAAAAGGCGCCCCGGCCCGCGCGTACCAGAAACTCCTCGCCGAACTCCAGCGCCACGGGCTCGCCAAGCCCCACTGGACCCCGCCCCTGGATCACGCCGACGCGATCGAGCGCGTCTCGCCCGTCGCGGCGGGGGCGCTGCGAACCATCGCGCCGCTCTGCTACCAGGCCTGGTTCCGCGGCACGGGCTGGACCTTGCACGAACAGACCCAGGCCCGGGCCGCGCTCCGCACACTCGCCCAGGCCCGCCCGAAGTAGCCCGCTCCACTCGTGGAACAGCACCTCGACGGACTATTGTCCGGAGCGGAACGCAGCCCATTTCCGACTGTCCGGCCCCGGAAGCTCGTTATCGGAGTCCCGCCCCGGCGCCTCGCTCAACGAGCCCGGTCCTCCATCCGATGGTTCTCGCAGCGCGGCCGAGGCGCCGCGCCCACCATTCGTCGGAGGAGATAGGAATGCCCGCCAACCGATCCCGCACCGAGCGCTGGCGCGACTGCCTCCAGCAGATCATGGACCGCGGCGGCGGGCTCGAGTTCTCCGTGAAGCGCCCGGGCGACTCCGGCAACGCCAGCGACCTGGTCTGGCGCGTCCGCATTCTCTCCCTCACCGACAAGGAGATCGTCGTCGAGCGTCCGACGGCGATGGGCCAGGCCATCACGCTGGCGCAGGGCGTCGAGCTCATCGCCGTGATGTCCATCGGGCAGAACCGCTGGATGTTCGAGACGACGACGCTCGACGCCTCGCTCGCCAAGCCCACGGGCGCGGGCCAGCTCACGCCGCTGCGCCTGGCGATGCCCACGACGGTCGAGCGCTGCCGCCGCCGGGATTTCTACCGCATGTCCACCGCGGGGCTCAACCTCCCGACCGTCCGCTGCTGGCCCCTGCTCGATCCGCTCTCGGTGGTCGCCGCCGAGGTGGCCAACCGGGCGCTGATCTGCGACCTGGAGTCGGGCTCGAAGCGCGAGGCCGAGGTCGGGGCCGCGACCGACGTCCTCCCCGAGGTCGCCCCGCCCTTCACCGCGCGCCTGGTCAACATCGGCGGGGGCGGGCTGGGCCTGCTCGTGGACAAGAGCGAGTCCGCCGCCGTCGAACGCAGCCGACTCCTGTGGTCCCGCGTCGATCTCCTCCCCGAGATCCCGGCCCCCCTGGGGCTCACCGCCCGCATCGTGCACACCCACCGCGACAGCGAGATGAACGTGTACATCGGCGCGGCGTTCGACTTCAGCTTCCACGCCGCGCACCGCGACTTCGTCGTCGCCCAGATCACCCGCTACGTCACGATGCTCCAGAAGCGTCAACGCGTCGCGGCCTGAGCCCGCGAACAGCAGCGCGGCCCGCTACTTCAGCTCCAGCACCACGGTGCCCCGCGCCGTCCGCACGCTGATCAAGTTCTCTCCGCTCCCCACCTGCCCGCGCCACAGCTCGGGGCGGGCCGTGGCTTCCGTGACGGGCGGGCGCGACGCGACCCGCACCGCGCCCGATTCGCTCTGCGCCTCGATCCGACCCTTGGAGCCCACGCCGAGCTCGACCGTCACATCGCCGTCGCCCGACAGGATCGTGACGTCCTCGGTGATCGCCCCGCACCGCGAGACCTGGATCTCGCCCGATCGTGTCCGCATCCGCCCCGGCACGCCCTCGCGCACCGCCTCGTTCTGGATCCACAGCCCGCCGTTTGCTCCAGAGACCCGCACCGGGCCGCCCGCGTTGCTGATCTTGACCCCCATGAGATTCGGTACGCGCACGACCACATCCGTCACCGCGCCCCGGGGGCGCTTGCTCCGCGACGACCCGTCCACGGGCGCGCCCGTCGCGTCGATCTTCACCCGCGCCCGCCCGTTCTCAACCTGTCCCGTCACGCGCGCCCACGCCGCCTCGCCGAACTCGCGCCCGTCCACCGAACGCACCCATACCTGGGCGTTCGCCATCGAGCACATCGGATCGCCCTCCACCCGCACCGAGCCCTCGGGGTTGTCCACCTCGATCCACAGCCCCATCCGAGCATCGACCCCGAGCCCGGCCAGCTCCGCATCCAGCGGCGTCTGCTTGGGCGCCCCGGCACACGACGCCAGAAACAACGCACCCCACACCCAAAGCGCCCCCAACCACCTCGGCGTCGTGCTCACGCTGTGATACCCCCGCAGGAAGATTCGTTCGTGCTACGTACGGTTGCTGCTTTTCCCAACCCAATCCCGCTCGCGCAGGTTGGGGGATACTAAGATAGCGGCGATACGAACCGGTTGCGAGCATCCCGCGAACACCTGTTCGCGGCTTGGCAACAAGTTCGGCGACGCTGTCGGTTGACTTTTCGCGAGGGGCGCCACGCGCCTCCGTCTCGGGTCCGTGTGGAACTCGTTCATGGCGTGCAAACACCGTGTCAAGACCGTGCTCCCCGCGCCGGACCTCCGGCCAGGGCGCACGCCTCCACGATCGTCGGGAGGCCGCGACCTGCTCGCGCCCGTCACGATCCCGCACGCGAGGTTCTCGCACGTTCTGGATTCTTCTCCCCGGGCCTCTCTCGCGTAGTCATCCTTCGCTCCGCGTCGCTTCGACCCACGCTCCGCCGCGAACTCGCGACGGGGTGCCGCTCTCGAAAGGACGTGCGCGATGCCCATGCTCATCCCCACCCTCGCCGACACGGCGGTCACGTCGATGGTCGGCGTGGCGGCGCTGCTGGTCGGCCTGGTCGTTGGTTTTCTGGTGAACCGTGCCCTCGCCGCCAAAAAGCTCGCCCAGGCCCAGACCAGCGCCCGGGAGATCGTCGCCAAGGCCGAGAGCGAGGGAAAGATGCTCGCCGAGAAGCTCCGGGTCGACGCCGAAAAGGCCGCCCTGGAGCGCAAGCAGAAGGGCGAGTCCGAGCTCGAGGCCCAGCGGTCCGAGCTCCGCGAGGTCGAGAAGCGTCTGGCCAAGCGTGAGGACTCCATCGACCGCAAGGAAGAGTCCATCGCCCAGCGCGAGCAGCAGATGGCGCGCCAGCAGGACGCCATCGAGGCCCGCGACAAGAAGTCCCTCAAGCGCGAGGAGGACACCGAGAACGTCCTCCGCCAGCAGACCGAGAAGCTCTACCAGCTCACGAACCTCTCCCCCGACCAGGCCCGGACCGAGCTGCTCCACCGCGTCGAGGAGGAGAACCGCCACGAGGTGGCCAAGATCGTCCGCAAGATCGTCGACGACGCCGAGAGCGAGGCCAAGAACAAGGCCCGGGAGATCACCGTCAACGCCATCCAGCGGTACGCCACCGAGCACACCAGCGAGTCCACGGTCCGCACGGTGGAGATCCCCTCCGACGACATGAAGGGCCGCATCATCGGGCGCGAGGGGCGGAACATCCGCGCCATCGAGAAGGCCACCGGCGTGGACATCATCGTCGACGACACCCCGGGCGTCATCGTCGTCTCGTGCTTCGACAAGGTGCGCCAGGCCGTCGCGGTCGAGTCGCTGCAGCGCCTCATCGCCGACGGACGAATGCACCCCACGCGCATCGAGGAGGTGGTCGAGCGCGTCCGTTCCGAGATCCAGGAGAAGATCCAGAAGTTCGGGAAGGACGCCGCCCTCGAGGTGAACCTCCGCGGGCTCCACCCCAAGGTCATCGAGGCCATGGGCAAGCTCCAGTACCGCACCTCGTACGGGCAGAACGTCCTCCGCCACTCCATCGAGGTCGCGTACATCGCCCAGGTCATCGCCGACCAGCTCGGACTTGACGGCACGCTCGCCCGCCGCGCCGGGTTCC
>CAZTJZ010000108.1:0-9736 GCA_964614075.1 uncultured Phycisphaeraceae bacterium | reverse complement strand
ACAACTTCAAGGTCTGGGCCCATCCCCCCGAGATGATGAACAAGCACTGGATCGGGGAGCGGGTCGCCGTCATCGACCTCGAACGCGCCATCCGCAACGTCGTCCTCCAGCAGGACGACTACGGCTGGGGGCCCAACAACCGCTTCAAGTTCCCGCTCCGCGGCGGGACGGGCGAGTTCTACCGGCGCTTCGGCCCGATCCTGGGCCTCGACGAGCAAGGACGGGAGACAGCCACTTCACGCATCCGCCTGCGTCGACGCCTCACCGCGCTCGACCTCGACTCGAGAATCGCGACGTTCTCCGACGGCGGGATCGAGCACTACGACCACCTCATCTCCACGATCCCGCTCGACGTCCTGTGCACGAAGACGATCACGAGCGCCATCCCGGATCGAGTGCGCCGCGCCGCCGGTCGCCTGCTGCACTCCGCGGGGCACATGGTGGGGATCGGGATCAAGCGTCCCTGCCCGAGCCGCAAGAGCTGGATGTACTTCCCCGAGGACAACTGCCCGTTCTACCGGGTGACGTACCTCTCGAACTACTCGCCGTTCATGACCCCCGACAAGGACCGGTACTACTCGCTGCTGTGCGAGACCAGCGCGAGCGACCACAAGCCGGTGGACGAGAAGACGATCGTGGGCGAAACGATCGAGGGGCTGATCCGCGCCGGGTTGATCACGCGCGAGGAGACCCAGGACATCGTCTCGACATGGCACCACTTCGCGGAGTACTCGTACCCCACGCCCAGCGTCGAGCGTGACGAGATCCTCGCGGCGGTGATCCCCTGGCTGGAGTCCAAGAACGTGTACAGCCGGGGGCGCTTCGGGATGTGGAAGTACGAGGTCTCCAACACCGACCACAGCGTCATGCAGGGCGTCGAGGTCGTGAACCGCCTGCTCTTGGGCCAGGCGGAAACGACCATCGGGATGGTGTACCAGGTGACCGCCGACGGGCGCTCGGCCCTGCACGACCGCCCCTCGGTCGCCGGTTCGGGTGAAAAACGCCTCGCCGAAACCAAACCCCTCTCCCGAGACCACGCCCACCCGATCGGCGAGGAAGAGATGGGGGTCTCTGGCGAGACGCGGCGTTAGCACGCCGATTGCGGTCGGCGAGATCCATGCTCGCCCCAGAACCAAGCCGTGCGCGGAAAATGGGGTGGACAGGCTGTCGTCAAACAGGCGTTATTGGACTCAGACCATCGTGGTCTGATAAACTGAGCAAGTCGACTCAGGCGGAGGATCCGCGGGGTCGATGTGGTCGAAACCCAGGTCTGACAAGTACTTGGGACGTTGATCGAGGCCTGTCTGGTGTGCCGTCTGGAAGAAATGCGCGGAATCTGCCAAAAGAAACGCGCAGAGGGGTTGTACAAACCCAATTCTTGATGCACATTAGAAGCGGGATTGGGTCAGCTCGGCCACGAGCGCTTGGTTGGTCTTTGGTAGCACCCTGCCAGGGTCATATCTGCCAGAGATCCGGGGAAGCCAAGTGCGCGGGGACGGGGCGCGGTTGGAGCCGCGCATGGCCCGTGGCACGGTTGGGTACCGGAGCCGGAGCGAGCGTGGGGTCGGTGAACGCCATCACGATGCTTTGGACGGGGGACTCGCCTCTGACGGAGGGATCGGTGGGGTCATGAGCGCGCTGTCACGTCAACCCGAGATTCCCTTGCTGGTCACGGACTGGCAGGCGGACGTGACGCAGCTGCTGGACGAGCACCATCTGGTGGCGTGGTCGGACATGCCGTCGCGGCGGATGCAGTTCGCCGTGTCGCTGGGGCGGTTCCTGGGCAGCCTGCGGGACACGGAAGTCTGTGTGTTCTACGGGAAGTTCATCACGGACCTGGACTCGTTCTGCTACCAGCTGGAGCGGAGCCTTCCGGGCCCCTCGATCGAGCGTCGGATCGATGGGCCGACGGGGATCGCGTCGCTGCTGCGGGCGCGGGCGAGCTTCCGCGGGCGTCCCGAGACGAAGCTGCGGTACTACATCTGGCACGACGCGGACGCGCTGCTGCGGACCAACCACCGGCTGTTCGGGCAGATCGTGGACGCGATCAGCGGCGTGGCGGCGGAGGCGGAGTACGCGTCGGACGATCTGCTGCTGATCCACCGGGCGGTGTACGTGGGCGGGTCGATCCTGGACGTGTACGCCGACGACGAGCGCGGGCAGTTCCGCTCGTGGCTGCGTGACGGCCCGGCGGGCCAGGAGATCGCGCCGTTCTGGGAGATCGTGACGGGCGTGGAGCGTCCGGCGTTCCTGCGGTACCGCGTGGACTGCCTGAGCCCGGAGAGCGCGGAGTCGGCACGGGCGGTGTAGGGCGGAGCGGGACGCGCTCTATCCCGTGCAAACAAGAGAACGCGCGGCGATCTTGAAGCGTGCCGAAACAGCGGGCACGGCATGATCTAAGTTCCCGATGAGAATCTGGCGGCGGTCTTGTTGTTCTTGCTTCCCCTCGCGGAGCGAGGGGGTACCCGATTGCCCGCCCCCGGGGTGGGAATCTGTATGAGCCACCGGCTCGGAGGGCCGACCTACTTTGCGTTGGCGGCCCTGGCCTGGTCGAGGAACTCAATGGCTCTTCGGAGGTGGGGGATGACGATGGAGCCGCCCACGATGAGGGCGACGTCGAGGGCTTCCCAGAGTTCTTCGTCGGAGACGCCGACGTTCACGCACTGGTCGACGTGGTAGGCGATGCAGTCGTCGCAGCGGAGGACGGCGGAGGCGACCAGGCCCAGGAGCTCTTTGGTCTTGGCGGGGAGGGCGCCGGGCTCGTAGGTCTGGGAGTCGAGGCGGAAGAAGCGTTTGGTGACCTGGGTCCCGCCGGGGGCTATGGAGGCGTCGGGGCGGCGGGCGCCGGCGTCGGCGCGGTCGGCGTCGTCGCCCAGGATGCGGCGGTTCATGCGTGCGCGGTAGGCCTGGAACTGTTCGTAGCGCGACATGGGGTGGTCCTCACGCGGGGGGCTTGGCGGGAGCGGCCATGCCGAGCTTGTCCATGACCAGGCGCAGGTCGCTCCAGACCTTCTGGCGGTTCTCCGGGGTGTAGGCGCGGAGGAGGTAGGCCGGGTGGAAGGTGGGCATGACGGGGACGGCCGGGCCGGCGGGGAGGCGGAGCTGGTGCCATCGCCCGCGCATGGAGGACATGGAGTCGGAGAGCTTGAGGAGGCACTGGGAGGCGGACTTGCCGAGGGTGACGATGGCGCCGGGGGCGATGAGGGCGATCTGCTCGAAGAGGTAGGGCTCGCAGGCCTGGGCTTCTTCGAAGGTGGGCGTGGCGTTGTTGGGGGGGCGGGTCTTGAGGACGTTGCAGATGTAGACGTCGGCGCGGGCGAGGCCCATGGCCTGGATCATCTTGTCGAGGAGCTGGCCGGCGCGGCCGACGAAGGGTCGGCCCGTGCGGTCTTCTTCCTCGCCCGGGGCCTCGCCGACGAACATGAGGCGGGCGAGGGGGTCGCCCTCGCCGAAGACGATGTTGCTGCCGTGGTTGGGGAAGGCGCGGTGCGGAGCGTCGGCGATGTAGCGCTCGCGGAGATCATCGAGGGCGGCCTGGACGGACTCGCGTGTGCGAGCGCCGTCGGCGGGGAGGAGCGGGCGGGGCTTGGGCTCCACCCGCGACGCTCCCGTGGACTCGGGGGCGCTGGGGGCGAGGTGCTCGGCGAGGTCGCGGGCCGGGGCGGAGGCGGAGCGGTACGCGGGCACAAAGTCCACGCCCATCAGGCGGGCGGTGTGGGCGTGCTGACGGACCAGCCTGGCGAGACGATCCACGGTGGATCCTTGGAGTGGGGCGGGCGTGGAGTCAGAGGGCGCGCGGGCGGGATGCCTGTGGCGTGAAGATCAGGGTGAGATACGCCTCAGGCCCGGCCGGGCTTGGGGGCCGGCTCGGCTGGCTTGGGCTCGGCTTTGGGTTCGGTCGGCTTGGCGGGGTCCTCGGGCTTGGTGTCCGCGGGTTTGGTAACGGCGGGTTTGGTGTCCGCGGGTTTGGTATCGGCGGGCTTGGGTTCCGCGGGCTTTGTTTCTGTTGGAGTGGGTTCGGTGGGGACGGGTTCTCGGCGGGTCGAGCTTGATGTTTGCGTGCCGGGCTTCCCGACGGGGACCTTGGGGGCGTCGTCGGTGAGCATGGGCGTGACATAAGCGCCGACGAGGGCGCCGATGACGACGCCCACGACCAGGCCCGGGAGGGTGTACTTGAGGAAGGGCGAGGTCTGTGTACTCGTGTGGGTGCTGGTGGTGGACATCGTGAGATTCCCGTTTGTTGTCCCAAGGGTAGCCGAGAAGGCCGTAGAGGCCCAAGATCAATCGTGTGAAATCAGCGGGGCGTGGGGTCAGTGTCCTCGGCGGATGACGTGCATCCACCTGCCGTAATCGAGAAGGGCCCGGAGAAGTTCGAGGCGGGAGGGGTACCCCCGCCCGAAGGCGGTGTGGAGGCGCCAGGTCCAGTACGGACCCGAAAATCGGAAGCGCGAGAGGGCCGCGAGCCGGGCGAGGTGGTACAGGCCCGCGAGGTACTCGGCGAGGGTGCGGAGCATCGCGGAAGCGTACGCGGTGCGCGAAAGGTCAATGGTTGTGCGCGGTCTGGTGGCTGCGCTTGAAGTGCTCGACGGTCTCGCGGATGCCGGCATCGAGCGTGACGATGGGCTCGTAGCTCAGGAGCGACCGGGCGTTGGCGATGTCGGCGAGGGAGTGCTTGACGTCCCCGGAGCGGGCGGCCTGGTAGGTGGGGCGGAGCTGGGGCATGCCGCAGGCCTCGGCGAGGAGCACGGCGAGGTCGTTGACCGAGGTCCGGCGCCCGGTGCCGATGTTCACTGTCTCGCCTTTGAGGAGCTTGGGCGAGGAGCCCGCGAGGAGCGTGGCGAGGACGGCGTTGGCGACGAAGGTGAAGTCGCGGGTCTGAAGCCCGTCGCCGTAGATCACCGGCGGCTTGCCCGCGAGGAGTTGGTGGGCGAAGGCGGCGACGACGGCGGCGTAGGCCGAGTCGGCGGGCTGGCGCGGGCCGAAGACGTTGAAGTAGCGGAGTGAGATCGTCGAGAGCCCGTAGCACTGGGCCCAGACCTTCATGAGGTGCTCGCCCGCGAGCTTGCTGGCGGCGTAGGGCGAGAGCGGGTGGGGAAGCTGCGACTCGATCTTGGGGAGCTCGGGCTGATCGCCGTAGCACGAGCTCGACGCGGCGTAGACGACGCGGTCGCTCTTGGCTCTGCGTGCGGCTTCCAGGACGCGGAGCGTGCCGGTGGTGTTCACCGACCAGGCGCGCTGGGGGCGTTCGATCGAGGCGGGGACGGAGCCCATCGCCGCGAGATGGAAGACGATGAGCGAATCGGCGACGGCGTCCTGGAGGGCCTCGTCGTCGAGGATCGAGGCGTGGACGAATCGGACGCGGTCGGGCTCGAGCTCGATGAGCGGGGCGAGATTCTGGAGCGAGGAGTTGGAGAGGTCGTCGATGACGCGGATGACGGCGCCCAAGGAGAGCAGGGCGTCGACGAGGTGCCCGCCGATGAACCCCGCGCCGCCCGTGACGCAGACGGGTCGCCCGTCGTAGAAGGGGCGGAGCTGGCCCACCTTGTCCGCGGGGAGCTTCATGGCGGAGGAATCATACAGGCGAAACCGGAAGTTGGGGAGATCCAGAAGAAAGCCGAACGCGGCGTGGCGTGATCAGGCGCGCCTCCAGCGCGGGGCGCGTCAGGAGATTGGCGGCGGGCTCTTGGGCCGCACGGCGTAGCGCCCGACGATCTCGACATCGAGCTCGTGGGTTTCAGCCAGGCCGCGCCGGACCAGGGCCTCGCGGATCGCGCGGGCGGCGCTCTCGATTTGGAGGAGGCGGCGCTGCGAGGAGATGGCCGAGGTGTGGACGCGGTAGGCGTAGAGCGGCTTGGGGAGGTGCCCGATGGTGGCGACCTCGGCGAGGCGGAGGCAGAAGTCGTAGTCGTGGGCGGCGTCGAAGGAGTCGTTGATCCCGCCGGCCTTCTCGAAGGCGTCGCGGCGGAAGAGGCGGAAGTGGAAGGTCATGAAGTCCACGAGCAGGCGCTCGGGGGAATACGGGATCTGGCAGCGTTTGCCCAGGCCCAGGGAGCGTCCGGCCTCGTCGAGGATGATGTGGTCGGTGTACACCATGCCCAGGCTGGGGCGCGTGTCGAGGGTCTGGGCGGTGAGCTTGAGGGCGTCGGGCAGGAGCAGGTCGTCGCTGTCGACCCAGCCGAGATAGTGCGCGGAGGCGTGGTGGTGGGCGAGCTTGATCGCGGCGGCGGCGCCGCGGTTGGGCTCGAAGAAGGCCCGGACGCGCGGATCGCCCTTGGCCAGGCGGGCGATGATGTCGCGCGAGCCGTCGGTGGAGCCGTCGTCCCAGACGATGAACTCGAGGTCGCGTCGCGACTGGTCGAGGACGCTGCGCATCGCGGGCTCAAGGAATCGCTCGCGGTTGTGCACGCACATGATCACGGAGATCGACGGGCGGGCCATGCCCGGAGCGTATCCGCGGTTCTCGTGGAAGCTCGTCGGCGGGGAGCGGCGTCAGGGCCGCTGGGCGTGGGGCGGGGCGACGGAGTAGATCGCGTCGCGGACCGACCTCGCGACCTGGTCCCAGCCTTCGCGCGTGTCGGGGGCCGCGTCGAAGCGCAGGGGCGGGGCGACGTGGACGGTGATGCGTCTGGGGCGTGGGATGACCTGGCCCGGTTGGAGCGCCTCGAAGCAGCCGTCGAGGTAGCAGGGGACGACGGGAACGGGCGAGGAGGCGACGAGCATGCCCAGCCCCGGCTTGTAGGGCAGGGGCTTTCCGTCGCGCGTCCGCGCGCCCTCGGGGAAGAGGATGAACCCGCTGTGCCCCTTGGCGAGGCGCTCGCGGAGATCCTTGAGGGCGTGGCCCGAGGACTTCTTGCGGTGGAGCGGGAGGGCGTTGATCACGAGCGAGGACAGGACCGAAGACAGCGCGTTGGTGAAGAAGACGTCCCCCGCGGCGATGGGGTAGGTGTCGAGGCGCACGCGCAGCGGAAGGGCGGCGGCGAGGACCATCGCGTCCAGGTGGCTCGCGTGGTTGGCGCTGACGACGAAGGGGGTCGAGACGGGGAGATGCTCACGCCCGACGACGCTCAGACGATGCCAGAGGCGAAAGCCGGTGCGGAGGAGTGTGCCGAAGAACGCGTGGGACGCGAAGGAGACGAGCCCGGGCTCACGGCGAACGCTGCGGAACCGTTCTTCTTCGGGGAGGAGGATGTCGCTGGCGGGCTCGAAGTTCCACCGGGGCATCGGGGAGGGTAGAAGCACTGCGCCCGGACAGAAAGACTGTGCTCACGGGGAGTCTTGCGGGAGGGCCGCGAAGGAGCTTCGGGCGGGGTGGTCAGAGGCCCAGTGCGTTCAGGATGGTGTGCTTTGGGAGGTCCTTGGCGATGGGGAGGATCCAGTTTGAGTAGTGATAGAGGGCCGGGGCGACGAGGAGAACAGAGTTGAAGCGGTCGAGGAATCCGCCGTGGCCCGGGAGCGTGGCCGCCATGTCCTTGAGGTTGAGATCGCGCTTGAAGGACGAGAGGACCAGATCGCCCAGCTGAGCTCCGAGGGCGAGGATGAGGGCGAGCGTGAGGGCGTGGCGCGGCGAGGCGAGGGGGGTGTCGCGGAAGACGAGATGGAAGAGAACCGCGGCGAGCGGTGTGACGACGAGGAGCGCGCCGAGATGACCCGCGGCGGTCTTGTGGGGGCTGGTGTTGGGGAAGAGCTTGCGGCGTCCCAGGGCTCTCCCGCAGACGTACGCGGCGATGTCGGAGAGCTGCGTGCAGAACAGGATTGTGCAGAGCAGCTCTCGCGAGCGCGGATCATTGGCGAAGAGGGCGAGATGCCCCAGGCCGCTCCCGAAGAGCAGGAAGGCGACCGCGGCGAGGGCCACACGCTGGAGATAGCCCTTGGGTTCGTCGGGGAGGACGCCCACGCCCGCGAGCAGGGTGAGCATCAGCGGGGGGAGCGCGAAGAAGAGCCCGGGCCAGTGGTCCGCCGCGGCGAAGAACGCCAGGAAGATCCCCAGGGTCACCAGCGCGCTCTGGAGGCGGAAGCGGAAAAGCCCGGTGGCGCGGGCGAACTCTCGGTAGCACACGAGCGACGCGGCGAGGACCAGCACCATCGCCGCGAGGGGGCACCAGAGAATCGGGAGGATCAGCGCCGGGGCGAGCAGGAGCCAGGTTCGGTAGCGGCGCCAGAAATTCTGCATGCCCTCGGAGGCGGAGGGGGATCGCGCGACGCGTCCGATCGCCAGGGCGACGAGCGGCGCGAGGACCAGCCCGCCCAGGACCGCCGCGAGGATCCATGGGACCAGGACAAGACTCAGTGGGTTGGAGGTGCGGACGAGATGGCCCAGGTCCGGCATCGCCCATCGTACCGGGCGTCGAGGGCGGGCGAGGGGGCCTATCTTGCTTGTGCCGTGCGACGCGGCACAGGAGAACAGCGATGGCGGAACTTCGGACGATGCCCAGCGGCGAGGTGAAGAAGAAGGTCAAGTGGCAGAGCAAGCGTCGCGACGGGAAGAGCCGCCGCTGGAAGGTGAAGTGGATCACCGTCAAGAAGGCGCCCAAGAAGAAGAAATGAGCGAGAACTCGTGCGCACGGGACGCTGACCTCGAACCGAGGAGCGGACGCCGGACACCCCCGGCACGCTCAGGGAGAACGGCATGACGGGCGTGACACACTGGATGGCGTGGGAGGGCGGCGTGGACGTGGCGGGGTTCACGAGCCAGAACTTCGCGATGCCCAACGTGATCGTGCACGTGGCGCGGATGGTGCACACACCGGTGGGCTCGGCCCCGGCGGGGATGATCTTCTGGCAGCCCGACGCCAACACGAACCCGCAGGTGGTCGGCTTTGTCTCGCACGATCTGGGCGTGGCGAGGTACTTCGGGCCCACAATCTTCAAGGGCACGCCGTTCGAGCAGGCGCCGGCGCTGCAGGCGAAGATCGAGATCTCGAACAGCGCGGGCTCGGCGAGCGCCCGGGTGACGGTGAACGGCACGGTCTTCGAGACGGAGATCTCGTCGCTCAAGCCGCTGGAGCTGATTCACAGGGCGCCCGCGGCGATGTCGCCGTTCTGGCAGCAGGGGTGCGAGGCGGGGGCGGGGAAGGCGACGCTGAAGGTGAACGGGAAGGACGTCTCGATCACCGTGCCGCCGGTGGGGATCGGCGGAGGGCCCGGCGCGGTGTGGTCGCCGAGCGGGGTGTATGCGAGGTAGTGGCTGCGACGGGGCGTCAGCCCGCCCGACGGCGGCCGTTGGACCGCTTGCCGCCGACCTCCAGGCGTGAGACCAGCAGCAGGTCAAGATAGTGCGCGATCCCGTGGTCATCAAAGACTACGACGACGCTTCCTCGTCGCGGATGGGCCAGGTACTCGGGGTGGGCGACGTGAAAACGTCCGCCGTCGGCCGTGATGAGATCGAACGGAACAAACGGCTTGGCCTGATGACCTTCGGTGATCTGCTCGATGGCCATGACGAAATCCTACCCCCGCGCCGCGGCGCCGATGGTCATCTTCACCGGCACGAACGTGGGCTTCACGCGCTTCTCGAACTCGCTCCGGTACTTGTTCATGATCGTGCGCACGGCCCAGTTGTTCCCGTCCGCCAGCCCGCAGATCGTGGTGCCCGGCATGCTGCCCATGCTCGTGGCGATCTCGAGGGCGAGGTCCAGGTCCTTGGTCTTCGCGTGGCCCTCTTCGATGCGTCCCATGAGCTGGTAGAGCCAGCCGGTGCCCTCGCGGCAGGGCGTGCACTGCCCGCAGGATTCGTGCT
>CAZTJZ010000107.1:0-9843 GCA_964614075.1 uncultured Phycisphaeraceae bacterium | reverse complement strand
TCGCCTCTTCGAGCGTGAGCGGCTCCTGCGCGGGCCCGGCGATGACCTTCCGCGGAAGCATCAGGCCACGACGTCCGCCGTGAGCCCGTCCTTCGCAAAGCGCGGGTCGGTGCGGATGTAGACCACGACGCCCTCGTCGGTGGCGGTGGCGAACTCGACATTGGCCGAGACCGCCGCGGGGACGAGCCCAGCGTCGTTACACGCCTGGCGGACCTCCTCTGCCGTGACCTCAAGCCAGACCTGGTCGCCGACTGCGTCCGGCTGGGCGGCGAGCGCGTGAGCCTTGACGGCAACGTCCGTGCCCGAGCCGTCCGCCTTCGTGTTCGCGAGGATCTTGAGCCCGTCCACCGCCCCGGTCCCGATCGTGCGGAAGAACCCGACGACGAGTCCGAAGAACAAGTGGAACGGGACCCAGGCGACGTCGACCGGGTTGACGCCGTCGGGGTCGAAGTCATAGAGCTTCACCGCGTGGTTCGCGAGGAAGCGGTTCGTGGCCTGGACGCTGACTCCCATGGGTGTCTCCGGTTCCTGGGGACTACGTGGCGATCACGACGAAGGGCGAGAGGGTGTCCGCGCCCTTCTTCGGGGTGAGGGAGGCGCTCCACCACGGGGCGCCCGCGTTGCGGATCCAGAACTTGAAGACCCGCTCGTGCTCGAGGAACCGCACGTGGATCGACTCGGCGCGCTGCTCGGTCTGGTAGACGGCTTCCAGGAACTGGGACCAGTTGCCGAGGATCAGATCGCCCTTCGTGCCCTTGGTCTCGGCGAACTCCGTGAAGAACACGGGCCGCCCGAGCAGCATGTCGGGGACGTCCTCGCCCCGGGCGGGCGAGAAGAGGAACACGTCGCCGTTGGTGCCCGAGATGTGGGCCTTGGCGAGGTCCTCGTACGTGTCGTGGTTCGCGAGCCAGATGGCGTCGCCGTAGCGCCAGCAGCGCCGGCGGGCCTTGAGGATGTCGGCCCCGGCCAGCGCCCCGGCGCCCGCGCGCGTGATCGCGACGAGGCAGGGGGAGTTGAGGACGCCGAGGTACTCGCCGATGCCCGACCCGTAGAGACGCTCCTCGAGCAGCTTCGCTGCGAACTCCTCGGCGAACCCGGACTCGAGCAGCGCCGCGAACGAGATCGGGGAGTCCGAGAGGATCCGCTCGGTGGCGATGGCGACCCCGAAGAGGTCGTCGACCGCCATGCGGATCTTCTCGTACTTCTGGCGGCTCGCGATCGCGGCGACCGTCTCGGCCTTGCGCGTGACGGTGAGCCCGCCCGAGACGCTGGTGCGGTGGTCCTTGTCCACGCGCGCCGGCCACTCGACCATCGGCGAGGTCATCGGGAGCGCGGTCGTGCGCCCGGCGACGGGGTCCGCCTCGGTCGGCGTCGTCATGAGCGTGGGCGAGAACCCCGTCGGCACGAGGAAGTTGCCGTGGGGGTCGGAGTATTCCCCCTGCTCGTCGGAGCCCGCGGCGGCGAGGAACTGGAGGCGCTCGTCGAGACGCCGGGCCTTCGGGGCCTCGATGACCTTGAGCAGGTACTCCTTCGGCGACTTGAAGCCGCACTTGGGGTCGTCCCGCCATCCCTCGCGGGCGAGGATCGGCTCGCCCTGCGGGTCGGCGGCCTGACGCGGGCGCGGGCGGCTGTAGCTGGCCAGCGCCTCGCCGTTCTTCTGGAGGCGCTCCGCCCGCGTCCGGTTCTCGGTGGCCTCCGCGTCGAAGGCCTCGGCATCGGCGACGAGGGCGTCAAACCGGGCGGCCTCGTCCTTCGAGAGCCCGCCTTCCTTGTCGGCGAGGGCATTGGCCTCCGCGCGCTTGGCAGCGGCCTTCTTGGTGGACTCTTCGGCGACGAGGGCGAACTTGGACACGGGAGTGCCTCCTCGGGCGCGAGGGGGCACGACGTAGGTGCGCCCCGCGCGTGTGGCGGGATGGCGCAGCCGCGCGTCACAGCACCGGGCTCGGCCTCGGTGCGGCGCTCAGCTACTCCGCGATCGCTTCCGGTGGTACGGCCACCGAGACGTCGCGGGCGATCACGTCCCGGGGCACAGCCGCCGAGAGGTCGCTACGGATTACGCCAAATAGTAAACCACAGAGGGGAGACGGCGTCAACAGCAAGGGCGTCCCGGGGTGCATGTCCGGTATTGCACGCTCCCCGACCGATCTTCCGGAGGTAGCGGGCGAGGCGGCTCCGGCGTCCGGGGGTCCACGTGTCCCGGGGGGCGCGGCATGTTGCGAGTGGCCCAAGAGGAACGGAAGGGTCTGGAGGAGGAGTTCGTCGCGTGCGCCCGCGCGCAGTTCGAGCGGATGGGCCACTACGGAGCCCCGGCACTTGCCGTCCCAGCGCAACGAACCATCCGGGTTACGAAACACCCCGAACGAGGAGTCGGGAAGCGCGAAGACCTCCTCTGGGTTGCACGGGTCGCTCGTCGAATCCCGCACCGCTCCGCTGACTTCAGCTTGTCCTACGGCGTCGCCTTTACCGTCTTCAACGATCGCGCGGAGTAGATGGAGAGGAACACGGCGTCCTCGACGCCTGAGTTTCTCGCACCGTGCACTTCTCGCCGATCAGCGATATCCACCGTGCCCGCATGGATCTCGCGCGTTTGGCCGTTGCCGACGAAATACGTGAGCGATCCGCGTAGGACGACCCAGGTGTCCTGACCGTCGGGATGGAAGTGCGCCGGAACTTCCTGTCCGGGCCTCACGCCCCATACAGCGACGCTGCCGAAGTCTGTCGCGCTGAGCTCAGTGACCGTCGCGTTGGAATCGGAGAAGCGCACGTGTGCGAGGGCGTCGATGGATCGTTCGAGCATGGATCACCTCGTATTCGTTGGGTTGTCCTGCATCGTAGGAATATGCGGGGCTCGGCTGCAACTGCAAGCACAGCCCGGGGTGCATGCCTCTGCGCAAGCCACCACATGATCAAGTCGCGGAGATACGACTGGACGGGGGAGCCGCGAGTCGCGACCTCGCCGCCCTCGCCCGAAGCGGCGCTGCGAGCCGCTCCACTGCCGCATCGAGCGGCTCGACCCGGTCCACGAGCCCGAGGCCCTTCGCCTCCCCCGCCAGCCAGACGGAACCCGTCCACACGGCGGAGGCCTCCTTCGCACCGAGCTCGCGCGCGTCCCGAACCGCCGCCCGGAAGAAGGCGTCGAAGCCGTCCACCAGCCGCTGGGCCTCGGCGACGTCGGCGTCGGTGACCGGGGTGCCGGGGGCAGCCGCTCCCTTCCGCTCGCCCGTCGAGACGATCCGGACCTGGACGCCCTCCATCTCGGCGGCCTTCGACAGGTCGTAGAGCACCGTGAACGTCCCGAGGCTCCCGACCATCGCCATGGCGTTGGCTGCGATGCTCCGGGCCTGGGAGGCGACCCAGTAGGCAGCCGAGGCACCAGCGTCCTCGAGGTATGCGTGGACGGGCTTCGTCTGGTCGATGGCGGCGACGTCGTCCGCGAGTTCCTTCGTGCCGGCGACGTGGCCTCCGGGCGAGTCGATGTGGAGCAGGATCGCCCCGACCCGTTCGTCCGCCGCCATGGCCCGTAGCTGGCGGCGCGCGTCCACAGTGCTGTAGCCGCCGTACTTCGATCGGGCCTTCATCGACGGGCCGTGCAGCGGGAGGACGCCGACTCCCTCGGCGGTCACGACGTAGGAGAGCGGCGGGGGCATCACTCCCTCGCCCTGGACGTCGGCGGGGAGCGCGGGGCCCGCGAGCACCGGGGCCCCCTGCACCTGCGGCCGGTAGAGGCCCGAGCGGATCGCGGCGAGCGACTCGTGCAGGTACGACGGCAGGATCGCCCAAACGCCCAAGTGGGACTGGAAGCACTCGGGCGTGGAAGCGAGATCACGCGGCATGGGCGGACTCCATGGAGGCGGGCGTGAGGAGGGCGGAGAACACGGCGTCGGCCAGCGCACGCGCCCGCTCGGCTTCGGTGGATCGGACGGCCCGCAGATCGATCGTCGTCCAGGCGAGCGCCACGGCGTCGAGGTCCGCGGGCCGCACGCGCGCAGCCGGGTGGCGTGCCGTGATGACGTCGATCGCGAGCCCGGCGGCTTCGTAGCTCTCGACGACCCGCTCGCGGAGCTTCGGGTAGAACCCGCCGGCCCACTGGGTGAGGGCCGCGGGGTTCGAGCCGTTCTTCTTGAGCGCGGCCTCGACCTCGTTCGCCTCCTTCCTCGCCAGCATCGTCGCCGCGTGGAGGAGCATCGGCCGGAGCGCCTCGGCCTCTGCGCGTACGTGGTGCCAGGCAGCCGCCGGGTCTTCCGCGTCGTCCTCGGGCGGGGGGCCCTTCGGAAGAGGCGGGCGGGTCGCGGGCGGCGGGGGTGCGTCCGTCGGCTTGGTGCCCGCGTCCGCGAGTTTAGTCATCTGCGCCTGGACGCGGTACTCGTCGGCTGCCGGGTCATCGATCGGGTTCATGTCTTCGAGGTCGCGGATGTCGTTCTGCGACAGCCATCCGTCCCGATAGCCCGCCGCGTAGTACGAGATCCGCGTCGCGACGTCGCCCCGCAGGAGCCCCTGGAGCACGAAGCGCACGAAGACCCCGTCGGCGACCTCCTCCTCCGTGAGCAACTTGGCGGCTATCTCCTCCTCCCACGTCTGGACCTGCGGCGTGAGGAAGTCCACGACATAGTCCGTGTTGAGCGCATCGAGCGACGACCAGCCCTGCGCGCGCTTGTGGTACTGGATCTTGCTGAGGTTCATCCGGAACCAGCGCGCGATCTCCTCGACGCCGAACTCGCGCTGCTCCAGGAACTGCGCCTCGTCCGGCGGGATGCCGAGGTCCTTGACGTCCACCTCGACGTCCACGATCGGCATGCGCCGCGCGCCGACGACGTTCTTCTCCCGGTCGCCCTCGATGCGCTTGCGCAGGGCCTCGCGGGCGTCGGCGTTGAGCGTCTGCTTCGTGAACGCGACGAGGCGCTTCGCGAGCCCCTCGCCGAAGAACGCGGCCGCGTGGCGCTGCGCCGCGAGCCCGAGCCCGAGCGTCTCGGAGGCGAAGCGCACGACGGAATAGCCCTCGATGCCGGAGCCCAGGCCGCGCAGATGGAACACGTCGCGCGGCGTGAAGGGCTTCTCCTGCATGCCCTGGCCGCGGACCCAGTAGACGAGCGTCCGGCCGTCGGCCTTCAGCTCCGGCCGCACCCGCCCGGGGTGAACGGGCCACAGTTCGACCGGTGCGCCGGTCCCGTCGCGCACGATCTCAGCGTAGGCATTGCCCCAGCCCATCCGCCGGTGCTGCATCACCTGGGCGAAGACGCCCCACGACATGACCGGGTTCGGACGCTTCAAGACGCGCGCGAGCGGGTGGTCGGTCAGGAGATCGCTCCCGCGCTTCTCGCCACGGGCGCGCCGCAGCTGCCGCGGGAGCTTCGCCACGTCCTCGGAGCCGTTGCGCAGGCAGGCGAAGTAGGCCGAGAGTCCGAACGCGGTCTCGGCCGTCACCTGCTCGCCGCTGGCGGTCTTGCGGCCCATCGCCCACTCGGTGAGCCAGAGCGCGGGGTTCTGGAGGTCCGTGGTGCCGCCGTAGCTCGTGCTCGCGCGTGCCCCGCCGCCGAAGATCCTGCGCAGCAACCCCCTCATGCCAGCACCCCGTCGCCCGAGAGCAGCGCGTCCTCGACGCTCGGGCCCTGTCCGCCCGAGAGCGCCATGCCCATACCGAGCGCCATGATCAGCGCCGTCAGGCCGTCGATCTTCTCGCGGCTCTTCTTCTTCGACGGCTTCCAGTTGTCCGCCGCGTCCTTCTCCCACATGAGGTTGCTAGCCATCCACGCGAGGACGGGGTGACCGCCGTGGCACAGGTCCCCGGAGCGCACCAGCACGTCGAGGTACTTTGAGGGCCCATTCATCGAGACGAACCCCTGGCCGAAGAGCACGACGTCGATGCCCGCATCCTTCAGATGGTTCACGACCTGCGCCGCGCCGAAGCGATCGAAGCCGAGCGACCGGAGGCGGTAGCGCTTCGCGAGTTCGACAGCCTTCTTCTCGACATGGTCGAAGTCGGTCGCGTTGCCGTCGGTAAGCTCGAGGAACCCGTCGCGGGCCCAGCCGGTGTACGGCACGCGGTGGCGCTTCTCACGGGCGACCGCCCCATCCTTCGGGCACCAGAAGAAGGGCAGCACCGCGTTCCCGTCGTCGGGGAACACGAGGACCAGTGCCGTCAGATCCTCGGTGCTCGCGAGGTCGAGTCCCGCGTAGCACTCGTGGCCTTCGAGCGAAGCGGCGAGCTCGTGGAAGCTCCGCTCCCCGCGGCACGTCTCCCACTGGCGCATGTCGAAGGCCGCGACGTCGGCGTTCGTGCGGATGTTCAAGTGCAGCCGCAGAAACGTGTTGAGGTAGGCGGGCGACTCCTTCGCTCGGGCGCACTCCCGTGCGAGGTACTCCTCCTTGACCGAGACGCCGAGGTTCGGGTTCGCCTTCTTCCACACGGCCGGGTCGGCCCAGTCGTCGGTCGGCTGCGCCTCGTAGACCACGGGGAGGAACGAGGCGTCGGCGATCGTGCGCTCGCGGACCTTCTTCGCGTAGTCGTACTTCTCGTTGCAGATCGAGACTCGCTCGTGGTCCGAGGTCGTGATGTGGACGGTCAACGGCTGCCGCCGGGCCCCGGTCGCGGTCTGGAGCACGTCCACGAGATCCCGCGTCGGGTGCGCGTGGAGCTCGTCGATGACCGCCCCGTGGACCGAGAGCCCGTGCTTGGTCTGCGCATCGGCCGTCAGCGCGCGGAAGATCGAGCCCGTCTCGGGGACCTCGATCGACTTGAACGCCCGGTAGACCCGGGTGCGGGCGAGCAGTTCCTGCTGGCGCGCGATCATCTGCATGGCGCAGCGGAAGATCAGCGCCGCCTGGGCCTGTTCCGCGGCGGCGGAGTACACTTGGGCGCCCGGCTCCCCGTCGCAGAGCAGGAGGTAGAGCGCGATCCCCGCGCAGATCGCCGTCTTGCCGTTCTTGCGCGCGACGAACACGAACCCCTCGCGGTAGCGCCGGTAGCCCGTCGTGGCGTCGATCCAACCGAAGATGTTCCCGACGATGGCCGCCTGCCAGGGTTCCAGATCGAACGGCTGGCCCGCGCGCTCCCCCTCGACGAACACGAGCATGTCGTGGAAGAAGGCGATCGCGCGACGCGCGAGGCCCGCGTCGAATCGCTGGCCCGGGAGCGCCGTCGCCCACGGGTCGTAGCCGGGGATCTCCGTGCGGCACACGTGTTCGAGGGCAGCGTCGCCCCACCGCGCGAGGGGGATCGGCGCTGCGGGCGCGGGCGTCGGGTCGGGGCCGCTCATCCGACGACCTTCATCGGCTGGAAGTAGTCGTAGGCGGGTTCGGCCGCGTCGGGGACCTCGACGCTCAGCCGCGCGCGCGCGGCCGGCGTCATCCCGAAGTGCTGCTCGAGCCGGAGCAGGTGCTCGGAGACCTGGAGCGCGAGGCGTAGCTGCGGGTACGGGCGCACCCCCACGACCTCGCCCTTGCTGTTCTTAATCGGGTGCGCGTGGCCGGACTTCCGCAGGAACCCGAGCAGTTCGTCCCACACGGGGAACAGCTCGCAGTACCGCGCGAACGCGCGCCCGTCCACGGGCGTGACCATGCCCGCTGCGTCGAGCTGCGGGACGAGCTCGTCCCACACCGCGCCGGCCGCCGGGCTGAGAGCGGCAGGCTTCATCGGCGCCGCGGGCTCGGGCTTCGGCTCGCCAGGGCGCGTGCCCGCGCGCCAGCTCCCGCGCAGGTCGAGCTTGCGGGTCGGGGTCGGGGCGGGTCCGCGGCTACCCATGGCGGGCCTCGTCGGGCGCCTCGAACCGGACGGGGAGCCCGAGCTCACCGGCCATCGTCACCTCGGCGGCGACGCCCCGGCTCTCCTGCCAACCGGGCAGCGCCAGGACCAGCATCTCGTCGCACGCCGCGAGCATGTGCCGGTTGTGCTCGGCCCAGTACGTCCAGTCGCCCGGCAGCCCGAGCTCGGCCAGCGGGTGGCTGTGGACGATCGGAGAGTACGCAAGTCGCCCGTCGCGCACGAGCCGGGCCGCGTGGCGGCGCGCCGCGTCGTAGCGGGCCGTGCGTACGGCCGCGTCGGGGTGCGAGTACGGCGAGGCGACGTAGATCACGGCGTGGCCTCCCGCGGCTCGCGCGTGGCCTTGCGACCGGTCTTCGTCTCCCAGCGCTGGACGATTACGTCAGCGTACGCACAGTCGATCTCCATCAGGAAGGCGCGTCGCCCGAGCTGCTCACACGCCATCAGCGTCGAGCCCGAGCCCCCGAAGAGATCGAGGACGTGCTCGCCCTCCTTCGAGGAGTACTGGATCGCGCGCGCGGCCAGCTCGACCGGCTTCTCGGTCAGGTGGACCATCAGCTGCGGCGTGACCTTCTTGACCTGCCAGAGGTCGGGCACGTTCGCGGGGCCGTAGAACTGGTGGGCCGCGCCCTCCTTCCAGCCGTAGAAGCTCCACTCGTGCGCGCCCATGAAGTCCTTGCGCGTGAGCACGGGGTGCTGCTTGTCCCAGATGATCGTCTGGCTGAAGTAGAGCCCCGCCTCCTTGAGCGCGGGCGGGTAGTTCGCGACGTTCGCGTAGCCGCCCCAGATGTAGAACGCGCGCCCGGGCAGCATCACGCGCGAGGCGTTGCCGAACCACGCGCGCAGCCGTTGCTCGAACTCGGCGTCGGGGAGGAAGTCGTTCGCGAGCGGGCGGTCCTTCGCCCGCATCTTCTTGTGCGTGGGCTTCGACTTCCCCGGGTGGCGCGCGAGGTCGAGCGCCTGGTGGTGCTTCTCGCTCTTGGGCTGCGCCGAGAACGACGAGAGCCCGGCCCGGATCGCGTTGTTCGAGCGCGGCTCGACCTTCACGTTGTAGGGCGGGTCCGTGTTGAGCAGGTGGATCGGGGCGCCGCCGAGCAGCCGGTCGAGGTCCGCCTCGCTGCCCGAGTCACCGCAGAGGAGCCGGTGGTCCCCGAGGACGATCAGGTCCCCGGGCTTCGTGACGGGGTCGTCGGGGGGATCCGGGACGGGGTCCTCGTCGATGTCGCCGGCCGTCTGCGGGAAGAGCCGCTCGAGGTCGCCGCGGAGGTCGAGAAGCCGGAGCGACTCGCCGAGGTCGGGGAGCGCGCCCACGACCTCCTCGAGCAGACCCAGCGCATCCGCGGTCCACTCGCCCGAGATCCGCGGGGAGTTGAGCGCGAGGTTGAGCGCCTTCTCCTCGGCCTCCTCGACGTCGATCACGACGACGTCGGTCGCCTCGACGCCCTTCGCCTGGAGGACCTTCAGCCGCTGGTGGCCGCCGACGACCCGGCCCGTGCGGGCGTTCAGGATGATCGGCTGCACCAGCCCATACCGGCCGATCGACGCGCCGAGTCCCGCGAGCGCCGCGTCGGAGATCGTCCGGGGGTTGTAGTCCGCGGGGACGAGCTCCGCGACGCGGCGGCTCTCCAGGCGGACGCGACCGAGGGTGGCGGGGTCAGGCTTGGCGACCATGGGGACCTTCCGAGGGCGCCGGGGTGGAGGCCCGGTCAGGGGGAGCGGGGTCGGCGGCCGGGTCCCCGGCGGCGGGGACCTCGAGCCCCGCGGCGACGTCGGGGACGGCCGGGAGCATCCGGCCGAGGAGGTCGAGGGCGGCCAGCGCCCCGAACGGGACGAGGGCGGCGACGGGGCGACCGTGGCGGGTCAGGACGACCCGCTCTCGGCTCTCCTCGACGGCGCGGAGGACGTCCCGAAGCGTGGCCCGAAGGCGCCGCATGGGGACCGTGACCGGGGGAGTCTGGGCCGAGGTCAGTGGCATCGGTCAGGCCTCCCCCGGGGTGTCGTGTGTACCCAGAAAAGCCCGGAGATCCGGGCCTTCCAGGGCGTTTCGGAGGTTTCCCGATACCCGTGAAAATCGGGACGTCCCCCAC
>CAZTJZ010000106.1:0-10230 GCA_964614075.1 uncultured Phycisphaeraceae bacterium | reverse complement strand
GGAGTTTTTTTCGCAGCCTCGGCGGGGTCCTATTCTTTCGCACCTGGGACGGGTCTTTGGCGGAGTCGCTGGAGGCTCGAACATGATCTCCGATCTTCTGATTCGTACCGGGCTTGTCGCCGGGGCATTGGGCGTCGTGTCGTGGCTCGCGCCGACTCCAACGAGTGCGCAACAGTGTCCGCCCCCGCTCGAGCGGGTCCATCCCTTCGGGTACGGCCAGCTGGCCGCGGCATGGGATCCCACGCGGGAGCTTTGGATCGCGGTCCTCTCCTCGTCGAGGTCGGGGAGCTCTCTCGTCGGATGGTCGTCGAGGAATGGGCTGGATTGGCAAAGGCTCCCCGAGGAGACGCAAGCCCCGGCGGGATATCCGCTCGGCGCGATCTATGACCGCGAGAATCAGCGTGTGATCATCGGGCTCGTCGCCGGCAGGCGCGCCGAGTTCGACGGTCAGCACTGGATCCTCTCGGACGCCGAGCCCGGTGTTCCCGCGTGGCCTTGGACGGACGATCCGTCGAGCGGACGACTCTTCGCCGCCAACAGCGCCGGGGTCTGGGTGCGCGAGGGAGGCGTGTGGCATCGGCTCGACACAGCGAACATGAGATCGGCGTCGATCGCGTACGACGCATCACGCGACGCGATCGTCGGGTTCGAGCATGAATGGAGCGGGGGCGTGTGGCGCGCGCTCCCGCCCGCCCCGGAGTCTTCGACCGCGCGAGCCCTCGCGTACGACCCGGCACGCCGTCTCGTGGTCTTTGTCAGAGAATCACCGGGCCGCCACGCCGCGGACGCCTGGGGCTGGGACGGCAGCACGTGGTCGTTAATCGCGCGGGGCGAGCGGCGGTCGCCGCAGGAGTTTGACGTTCTCGCCGCTGGCCCCACGGGCACGCTCGCACTCGTGTCGCTGGGGTTGCACTCTGGGGAGTATCTCGAGTTCAGGGAGCTTTCAGATCGGTGGCGGTATGTGCTGGGCACTCCACCGCCCGCGAACAACTACCCGGCGCTCACGTACGATCCCTCGCGCGAGGTCACCTTGGCGGTGCTCGGCGACACGGCTCGGCCTGAGATCTGGGAATACGACGGTTCATGGCGGCACACACAGACCGGCCCGCCGTCCATGTCCTTGACCCGTGCCCTTGCCTTCGACGAGGCCCGCGGGCGAGCGCTCTCGATCGGATATTCCTCGTTGGACGGCTCGAGCAAGTTCGTCACGCACGAGCGGATCGGCGGCGAATGGGTGCTCGCGGGCGTTCAGCCGTGGAACGCCGTCCGCATCGACTCGTTCTGCTACGACGCCTTGAGGAGGGCCGTAGTGGGCTGGTCGTCATCCGGCGGCGCGATCACGCTCGCGGCGTGGAACGGCGCCGAGTGGGAGTCCTTGGGCGTTGGCGCGCCCGCCATCCCGGGCGAGCTCGCGTTCGACGCCGGGAGGAACCGGCTCGTCCGCATCGCGACGAATCTCAGCGTGTCGGAGCTTGTCGGATCGGACTGGACCACGCCCAGCCAACCGGTGCGTCACAACGCACGCACGATCTGGGCGGGATACGCCGCATCCATCGGCCGCGTGGTGGCGCTGGTGTCGTTCGAGGCCGACGAAGGCCAGCACGTCCTCGCCTGGGACGGGACGAGTTGGAGCGAGCTTGGTCTGGGGGTGAGCCTCCCGCGCGCGCACCCCGGCGTGGCGTTCGACCAACGCCGACAGATGTTCGTGATGTGGGGAGGGGCGGTCATTCCGGACAACCAGCCCAGGCGCACGTGCTGGGAGTTCGGCGTGCGCAGTCCGATCGTCGTGCATGAGGCGCCGAGTGTCCTTCAACCCTGCGGGACTACGGCGATCCGGCTCTCGATCGGTCAGAGCGTGCCCGGGGTGAGCTACCAGTGGTTCGGGCGTGCCTGGAATCAGGTCTGGACGCCCATCGCCGGCGCGACCGATGCCACCGTTGAGTTACCCGCTTCTTCGCTGGCCACAACCGGCGTGTTCCGCTGCGAGATCCTCGCGCCCTGCGGCATGACCACTTCGCTTGCGGTGTCCAGGACGCCCCGCTGTCCCGCTGACCTGGACGACGGGAGCGGAACAGGCTCTTGCGATGATCGTGTCACGATCGACGATCTCCTGTTCTTCCTTCGGGTCTTCGCCGAGGGCAGCGCTCCGGCCGATCTGACGGGTGATGGAGTCACGATCCGCGCCGACGGAGGAGTCACGATCGACGATCTCGCCTTGTTCCTCGCGCGGTATCTCGGGGGCTGCTAAGCGAGTCACCGCACCTCTCCTCACTCCTCCATCGCGCGCAGCCTCTCAGTCACCCGGCGCAGCGACGGTGATTCGCCGCTCCGGACGTAGAGCCCGCTGGTGGTGCAGCCCGTGGCGAGGCATTGGTTCAGCGGGAGGGCGTGGACCTGGGCGAAGGCGAAGCCCGCGTTGAAGTGGTCGCCGCCGCCCGTGGAGATTTTGGGCGTCTGGGCGAGCGGGGCCTGGAAGACGCCCGCCTGTCCCGCCGCCGTCGCTGCCGCGGCCCCGTCGCGCGGGTGGATGACCACGCAGTCCAATCCCACCGCCCGCCGCACGCGTACCGCCGCGTCTTGCAGGGCCTCGTCCGCGTGCGTCGCGCCGACCTCGCCCGCGCCCGCGACCCTCGCGATCCGCTCGGCCTCGGCGAGGTTCAGCCCGAGCGTCACGCCGACCCCGGGCAGCCGCTCCAGCTCGCCGAGCATGTCCAACGCGTCGCGGATGTCCTCGTCCCGGCGTTTGGCCGGGTCGGAGAGATCGATGAAGACGCGGAGCTCGCGGGGCGTGCGGGCGTAGGCCTTGGGCAGCACCTCCCGCGCGAGCCCGCGCCAGATTCCCCCAACGCCCCACAGCAGCGACCAGTTCACGATGCCCAGGAGCGACGACTCCGCCGCGAGTCGGATCAGCCGGTCCATGCCTACGACGGCGACGACCCGCTCCCAGGTGACGCTCTGCACGGCGGAGGTCTCGTTGAGCATGATCTTCCCGTCGTCGAACTCCAGGCACAGGGTCGACGAGGGCGGCGAGAGAGGGATCACCGCCCGGCAGCGGCGCGAGAACCCCTCGAACACCTTGTGCACGTTCCCCTTGTCCTTGGCCTCCGCGACGGCGCCGATGTACGTCGTGGGCATGCCCAGCGAGGCCAGCGCCCCCGCCAGCAGCGGGCCGTTGCCCCCGAACCGGTCCTCGATCCACACCTGCTCGATGTTCGTGCTCCGCCCCGCGGCGGCGGCGCAGCGCTCCGCGAACTGCGCGATCGAGCGCAGTCGTGTGGCGCCGTCCGGGGTCATGTCGCGACGCGTGTCGACGAGGTGGAGGATCGAATCAATAAAGCCGTCGAACCCCGCCAGCGCCGAACGCAGGCGCCCCGACGCGGCCAGGGCGTCGAGGGAATCGGCGGCGGCGCGGGCGACGACGGCTGGAGAGAGGCCAGCAGGGGAGTTTTCAGGCCCGGCGGACATCGCCGCCAGCGTATGAGGCGTCGGCGCGCCGGGGCGGCAATGATGGGCCCATGGACGACCTGGTCATCGCCACCGCCAACCCCCACAAGGTCGAAGAGATCGGCGCGATCTTCGCCGAGCTGGGGCTCCGCGGCGTGCGACTGCGCAGCCTCCGGGAGTTCGCTCCGATCCCCGAGCCCGCCGAGACCGGAATGACCTTCGAGGCCAACGCGACGATCAAGGCCCTGTGGTACGCGCAGCACACCGCGTGCGCCTGCCTCGCCGACGACTCGGGGCTCGAGGTCGACGCCCTCGCCGGACGCCCCGGCGTGATCAGCTCGCACTTCTCTACCGACGGGCATGAAACCGGGATGATGCGCCAGGAGCGAGACGCCGCGAACAACCAGCGCCTGCTCCGCGAGCTCCAGGGCGTCGAGCCCGCGCGTCGCGGAGCGAGGTTCGTGTGCGTGATGGTGGTGCAGGGCGCTCCCCGCTCATCCCTGGCATCCCGCGGGCGTCTCATTGCCCGTGGTGAGATGTCCGGCCGCATTGGTGAGCCGGGGCAGGTGCCCCGCGGGGCGCACGGTTTCGGCTACGACCCGCTCTTCCTCGTCGCCCCGGACTTTCAAAGAACCGGCGCGGAGCTCGCGCCCGCCGAGAAGAACGCGATCAGCCACCGCGCCCACGCCGCCCGGGCGCTGGCCCGCCTCCTCGACTCTCGATGAGCGACCGGCGATGACGCCTCAGCCCGCGCGGATCTCGCCCGTGGCCGGATTGAACACCGGCACGCTCCCGAGCGTGTCGATCCGCGCGCAGAACTCGACGTCCTCGCGCAGGCCCACCCGCTCCAGGTTCCGCCCGCCGCGGCTGTCGAGGAACGCGCCGAGGACACCCCCGTCCTCCGACGCCGCACGCCGCCACGCGTGAAGGCACAGCCGCCCCGAGTCATCCGAGCCCAGCCGGCGTCCCCGCGCCAGGCACCGCTCCACGAACGCCCCGCCCGCGAGGCAGTCCTCGAGCGTGATCTCCCCGCGGGTGCCGGCGCACAGCACGTGCACCGGGCGCGGGTCCATCGCGACGCGATCAATGACCGCCGACAGGTTCGCCAGCGAGCCGACGATGACCAGCCCCCCGAGGCGTGCGTGCAGCAGCGACGCCGTCCCGTTGGTGGTCGTGAAGACCAGCGTCCGCCCGCGCAGCAACGCCGGGTCGCAGGACCGGGGGGAGTTGTCGAGGTCAAAGCCCGGGATCCGCACGCCGCCCCGCTCTCCCCCCAGGAGCGTCCCGGGCCCGAGGCGTTCCTTCATCTCCACTGCTTCGTGCACGTGCAGCGTGGGGATCACCCGCTCCGCCCCGGCCCGCAACGCCGCCGTGATCGTCACGCTCGCGCGGAGCTGGTCGATGACGATCACTACGCCGCCATCGAGCTCCTCGGGCGTGACCCGCGAGGGATGGACGTGCACCAGCAGCGGGCGCTCGCCCGCGGGGAACGGCGGCGGGGGCGGGACGTCGGTGGGATGCTCGTAGCTCACGCCGCGTCCTCGCCCGCGAGGCGTGCCGCGAGGTGAATCGCCGCGGCCATCGAGCCCGCGTCGGCCTTGTTCTCCCCCGCGATGTCGAACGCCGTCCCGTGATCCGGGCTCGTCCGCACGATCGGGAGCCCGACGGTCATGTTCACCGCGGAATCAAACGCCAGGAGCTTCAGCGGGATCAGCCCTTGGTCGTGGTACATCGCCACTACGAGGTCAAAGTCCCCGCGCACCGCACGCGCGAAAATAGTGTCGGCGGGGAACGGGCCCGACGCGTGAATCCCCAGCGCCCGCGCCCGGGCAATCGCCGGGCGGATGACCTCGTCGTCCTCGCGTCCCAGGATCCCGCGCTCGCCCGCGTGGGGGTTGAGCCCGCAGACGCACAGCCGCGGGCCGGCCACGCCCAACCGCTGGCATGTCTCGTGCCCCAGCCGGATCGTCGTGAGCACGAGCTCGACGCTGAGCGATGGGGCGACCTCGCGGAGGGGCACGTGCGCGGTCGCGAGGATCACGCGGAGCCTGGGGCTGTCGAACATCATGCGGAACTCGCGCGCGCCCAGCCGCTCCGCGAAGAGCTCGGTGTGCCCGGGATAGCGCGTCTCGCCCGCGAGGTGCCACGCCTCCTTGGAGATGGGCCCGGTGACCACGCCCCGCACCACGCCGCGCCGCGCGAGCCCGATCGCGGTCTCCAGAGCTTCGAGCGAGGCCCGCCCGTTGACCGCGTGGGGCGTGCGCGAGAACTCGGTCTCGAGCTGAGTCGTGCCCGGGTGCGTCGTCACCAGCACGCACCCCCGGACGCGGTCGGGCGGCTCGGCCGATTCCGTCCAGAAGGGGCTCACCCCCGCGCGGGCGCACGCCTCGAGCAGCGCCGTGCGCGGGCCCAGAATCAAGAAGTCCGCACGCGAACGCAACGAAGCATCCGCGAGGGCCTTCGCGACCACCTCCGGCCCGATCCCCCCGGGGTCGCCCAGCGTCACCGCGAGGGCAGGACGCGACCGGCTTGGTGTTTCTACACTCACCCCGAACTGTATTGGACCAACGCGGCGTCCGCGTGACCCGCGTGCCGAAACACACACCGATCCCGCAGAGAGGAGAGTTCCCGTGAGCAAGTCAGTCGTCGTGCTAGGCTCGATCATCGTCCTGTCCGCGGGCGCCGCGCTCGTCGCCCAGACCCCCGCCGCGCCCGAGAAGACGCCCGACACGACCTCCGCCCCCGCAGAGGCGACGTGGTACGAGGCGCCCGACGGCACCAAGATGCCCGTCGTCAAGACCTCCGAGTACTGCCTCAAGATTCAGATCGAAGATCTCAAGCTCGGCGACGGCGAAGAAGCCAAGCCCGGCGCCACCGTGACCATCCTTTACCACGGCACGCTTAAGGACGGCAAAGTCTTCGACTCCACCCGCGACCGGAACAACCAGACCATCACGTACGCGCTCGGACAGCTCATCGAGGGCTGGCAGCTCGGGATCCCCGGCATGAAGGTCGGCGGGATCCGCCGCCTCACCATCCCCTACCAGCTCGCCTACGGCCGCGGCGGCCGCCCGGGCATCCCGCCCAACTCCGACCTCATCTTCTCCATCGAGCTCAAGGGCGTGAAGAACCCCTGACGCCGACGCTCGAGCAGGTTCCGTCGACGCACGGCGTCTCTGGTGGGGCGGGCTTCCAGCCCGCCAGGGCAACGACAACCCGAGCGGGCGTGTTCCCCGTTGTTGTTCTTGCGCCGACCGATCCGTGCTTTCCCCGCTCGCTACGCTACACCATGCCGCGGCTTGAGTATCACACGGCGGGCGAATCGCACGGGACGGCGATGGTCGTCATCGTGAGCGGAATGCCCGCCGGGCTCCGTGTCGATGCCTCGTTCATCGATGCCGAGCTCGCCCGACGCCAGGGCGGTTACGGACGCGGCGGACGCCAGAACATCGAGGACGACCGCGTCGAGTTCCTCGCCGGGCTGCGGCGGGGCGAGACCCTCGCCTCGCCGATCGTCATGGCGATCACCAACAAGGACGCTCGCCTCGACGACCCGCAGCGCACGCCTCCCGTCACCCGCCCGCGCCCCGGGCACGCCGACCTCGCGGGGAGCCTCAAGTACCTCACCACCGACTGCCGGGGCACGCTCGAACGCGCCAGCGCCCGCGAGACCGCGGCCCGCGTGGCCGCCGGCGCCCTTGCACGCCTTCTCCTGCGAGAGCTCGGGATCGAGGCGTTCGGGTTCGTCCGCGCCATCGGGGGGGTCGCCACAAGCGTCGACGTCACCGAGATCAACTGGCACGCCGCCCGCGCCGCCCGCGACGCCAGCGAGACCTTCTGCCCCGACCGCGACGCGAGCGAGAAGCACAAGGCCGTCATCCGCGAGGCCAAGATCGCCAAGGACACGGTCGGGGGCGTCGTCGAGGCGCACGTGTTCGGCGTCCCCCCCGGGCTGGGCTCGTGCATGGACTGGCGCGACAAGCTCGACGCCCGCCTTGCCTACGCCGTCATGAGCGTGCAGGCGATCAAGGGCGTCGAGATCGGGCTGGGCTTCGCCGCCGCGGCCCGCGCCGGGAGCCTCGTTCACGACGCCATCCACTTCGACGCCTCCAAGCGCGGCACGCCCTGCCTCGGATTCACCCGCGACACCAACAACGCCGGCGGGACCGAGGGCGGGATGTCCAACGCCCAGCCCGTCGTCGTGCGTGCCGCCATGAAGCCCATCTCCACCCTCCTCCGCGGGATGCCCAGCGTCGACCTCGTGACCCAGGAGCCCGCGACCAGCCAGCACGAGCGCAGCGACATCTGCGCCGTGCCCGCGGCGAGCGTCGTCGTCGAAAACGTCGTCGCCTTCGAGATCGCCCGCGCCCTCCGCGACAAGTTCGCCGGCGACTCCATGATCGAGGTCAAAGACGCCTACGAGCGATACCTGGAGCTGGCCCGGACGCTCCCCCTGGACCCGCCGGTGATGCGGCTGGCATAGTCGAGCCGATGTTGGGGAAAGCGATGGGCGAACGCCAAGAGCACTGGATGGTCTTCCCGGGGCGCGTGAACGACGCCGTCGCCATGTTCATGGTGGACGTGGCGTGGGGCTCGCGCCTCCCCGTGGAGTCCATGCCCGTGCTCATCGACGTGCAGGTCGACCTGGCCGACCCGCGCGAGGACGGGCTTACCACCCCCGAGGAGAGCGCCAAGCTCAACGAGGTCGAGGACAAGCTCGTCGACGCGCTCGCCTGGGCCAACCAGGCCGTCCTGGTCGGACGCATGGTCTCCCAGGGGCGCCGCGTGTGGTTCTTCTACGGCGCCAGCGCGAGCAAGGCGGCGGAGACGGCACGCGCCGCCGTCGACCACGCCCCCTACGACCCCCTTGTCCGGTCCCGCGCCGACGAGGACTGGACCTGGTATCAGGAGTTCCTCTACCCCAACCCCGCACAGCTCCGCTGGGCCTCCGACGCCGAGGTCGTCGAGCAGCTCACGGGCTACGGCGATTCCCTCAGCGTCCCCCGCAAGGTCACGCACTACATCTATTTCACCACCCAGAACGCCCGCGAGGCCTTCGCCGCCTGGGCCGCCTCACGCGGCTACGCCGTCGACGACCGACCCCAGGGCGAGGGCGAACGTCCCTTCGGGCTCATCCTCTCCCACGTCGGGCCCGTCGACGTCGACAGCATCAACACCAAGACCGGCGAACTCTCCGCCAAGGCCGAGGAAGACGGCGGGGACTACGACGGCTGGGAAACCCAGGTCGTGGGTGGCGAAGAGCCCGAGGTCGACTCTCGCTAGCGATCCCGGAACCGGTTCCCCTTGCCCTTGTCCCGACCCTTGGATTTCTGGCTCCGGCGTTGTCCGCCCGTCATGCCACGCCGACCGCCCAGCTCACCGAACCCCGCCCCGCCCGACTTGCCCATCCCCCCGCCCAGGCCCAGCTGCAGCCCCGGGGTGATCTTCTTCGCCTTGCCCCCGGCCCGCCCAGCCGCGTCGTCCACCACCAGCTCCATCTGCCGCTTGGCCAGGTCCACCTTCGCGACCTTGACCTTGATCAGGTCCCCGAAGTTGAAGCTCCGCCCCGAGCGGATGTCCACCAGCGCCCCGCTCTTGGGCTCGATCTTCCAGATGGGCGTCAGGTTCTCGCGCGTCACGTCCCCCGGCAGGTCCTCGCTCTTCACAAACCCGTCCGCCAGGAACTTCTCCAGCTGCACGAACAGCCCGCGCGGCGTGATCCCCGTCACCACCCCCGCGAACGACTCGCCCACGTGATTCTCCAGAAGCTGCAGCACGAGGAACGCCCGCAGCTCCCGCTCCGCCGACTCCGCGTTCTCCTCCCGCTGCGTCGCGTGACGCCCGATCTCGACCAGGTCCTCCTCGGGCGGGCACGCGCTCGTGCGCAGGAGGTCCATCCCCAACTGACGCTTCTCCTTGTCCGACCGCGGACGCTTCCGCCCGTTCTCCGTCCGGCGCAGGTATTCCGCCAGCGCCCGGTGCACCGTGAGGTCCGCGTACCGCCGGATCGGGCTCGTGAAGTGCGCGTACGCCTCGCTCGCCAGCGCAAAGTGCCCGATCAGCGCCGGGCTGTACTCGGCCTTGGACAGCGTCCGCAGCACCGCCATGTGCACCGCCCGCGCCGCCGGCGTCCCGTGCGTCGCCTTCAAGAGCCCCTGCAGCTCCTCGCGCGTCGGGTTCTTGGGGATCCTGAACCCCGCCACCATCGCCGCCTTGCGCATCTCGTCCACGTCCCCCGGCACGGGCTCGGGGTGGATCCGCCGCAGGAGCGGCACGCCCAGGCTCTCGAACAGCCGCGCCAGCACCTCGTTGGCCTCCACCATGAACATCTCGATCAGTTTGTGCGTGAACGCGTCGTCCTCGCGCTGCGCGTCCACCACGCGCCCCTGCTCGTCGAACACCAGGTCCACCTCGGGAAGGTCCAGCACGATCATCCCCTGGCGGTCCCGACGCCCCTGGATCGCCCGCGCCAGCGTGTTCATCTCGCGCAGCGTCTCCACGAGCTGGTCGGTGTACTTGGGCGGCGTCTTCGCGTGCTTGCGCGCCTCCGCAAAGTCCCCGTCGATCAGCGCCTGAGCCTCCAGGTACGTCAGCCGCTTCGCCGACTTGATCAGCGTCTGCGACACGCCCTCCGATCGCACCGCGCCGTTCTTGTCGTACGTCATGAACGCGCTCTTGCAGAACCGCGGCACGCCCTCCTGCAGCGAGCAGATCCCGTTGCTCAACACCTCCGGGAGCATCGGGATCACCAGCCGCGGCAGGTACACCGAGTTCGCCCGGTCCTTC
>CAZTJZ010000105.1:0-10241 GCA_964614075.1 uncultured Phycisphaeraceae bacterium | reverse complement strand
GGCGTGGTGCTCTACGAGCTGCTCACGGGGAGACCGCCCTACGAGACCCGGGGCAAGCCGCTCGCGGAGGCGGCGCGGGTGATCGAGGAGGAGGATCCCACGCCCCCGGCGTCGGTGATGCGGGCCCTGCGGGGCGACGCCGAGACGATCGTGCTCAAGGCGCTCGAGAAGGAGCCGGAGCGTCGGTACGAGTCGGCGGCGGCGCTTTCGGCGGACATCCGGCGCTCTCTCGGGGATCTCCCGATCGTGGCCCGGCCCACGACCGCGGCCTACCAGCTCCGGAAGTTCGCGCAACGCAACCGCGCGCTGGTGGGCGGTGTGGTCGCGACCTTCCTTGCTCTCGCGGGCGGGATCGTGGGAACGAGCGTCGGGCTGGTGCGGTCCAACGAGGCGCGGCGGCGTGCCGAGGTGAAGGAGGGCGAGGCGCGCACCGAGGCGCGGAAATCCAGGCGGGCCATCGAGTTCCTTGTGGGGATGCTGACCTCGGCCGATCCCGACGCGACGGGCGGGAAGGACCCGACGGTGCGTGTGCTCCTGGATCGCTCGGCGGCGGGCGTGGGCGAAGAGCTCAAGGACGACCCCGAGGTGCAGCTCTCGGTCCGCGACGCGATCGGTCGGACGTACCGGGCGGCGGGAGACCCCGCGCGCGGGGCGGAGCACTTCCTGGCGGCGCGGATGCTGGCCGAGGCAGAGTTCGGCCCGATGAGCCCGGAGGTCGCGGAGGTGGTGCACCAGACGGCGTTGTGCCGGGCGGACCAGGGGGACTGGCCCGCGGCCAAGAGCGCGGGGCTCGAGGCGTTGGGGTTGTTCGAGAAGTCGCTCGGGCCCAACGACCCCAGGATCGCCGCGTGCTGCGCGATGCTGGGGGGCGCCACGCAGAGCCTGGGCGAGCTCGACGCGTCCGAGGCGTTCGGACGGCGGGCGCTGGACATCGCGACCAAAGCGGGGGCGAAGGGGGAGATCGCCTCGGCATCGGGGCTGCTGGCGGAGCTGACGGCGCGGCGCGGGGGGAAGGACGCCATCACGGAAGCGGAGGGCATGCACCGCCTGCAGGTCGCGACGCTGAGCGAGCTCCACGGGCCCGGGCATTCCAGGACGCTGCTGGCCAGGAGCAAGCTGGCGTACTTCCTGGGGATCACCCAGCGCGACGAGGACGCCGCCGTGATGCACCGTGAGGTCATTGCGGCGTTCACGACGCTGTACGGCCCGTTGCATCGGCGGACGCTGACCGAGCGGGCGAGCCTGGCGACGGCGCTCCTTGACCTCGGGAAGACCGACGAGGCGGCGCGCGAGGCCGACGGGGCGATCGAGGGGCTGCGGGCCCACGACCCGAGATCGCTGGACCTGAGCTCGGCGCTGTCGATCCGCGGAGTGACGGCGTCTCGCCAGAAGGACCACGCGAAGGCGGTGGCGTGCCACCGGGAGGCGATGGAAATCCGCGAGGAGAAGAAGTCGGTGAACGCGGTGACGTCGATGGCCAACCTCGCCGGGGCGCTGCGCGGGATGGAGCGGTACAGCGAAGCCGCGGAGGTCTCGCTCCGGGCGATCGAGGCGAGGCGAGCGAGCGCGACGGTGATGACGGACTTCGGCGTGATGCTGAGCAACCACGGGGACATCCTGGGGCTGATCGGCGGGCGTGACGACGAGGCCGAGCGGTTCTTCAAGGAGTCGCTCGCGTTCGACCAGGAGAGGCGTCCCGACAACCCGGCGAACGCGCTGAACATCCGGGCGTACGTGGCGTTTCTTTGCAAGCGTCAGCGCTTCGCCGAAGCCGAGCCTCTGGCGCGCGAGGCGTGGGCCATGACGGCCAAGCTGTCCGCGGCGGCGCGGGCCCGCGTGGCGGATGCGGTGATCTGCGCCCTGGAAGGCGTGGGCAAGGCCGAGGAGGCCGCGGCGATCCAGCGCGAGCGTGACGCCGCGATGCCCACGAAATAGGTTCCCAATCCACCTTTTTTGGTGGTTTTGCACCGCCGGGTCGCAACCGGTGGCCCCTCGGGCGTGGTCGCCTCGCGTTGACCCGCGGCGGGCGTCCGGGCCGTGCGGCTTGGCGGACCCGACCTGGGCCTCTTCGGGGAGATCGTGCGATGAATGGGAAGACTTTGATCGTGGCGGCCATGGCCGGCCTGCCGCTGGGCGTTTCGGCGGACGCGGCGGTGCTGGTATGGAACCTGGCTGGGAACGGGAATGCGGGGCTCGCGGGGACGTGGAACCCTGCGCAGGTGCCCGTCGCGGGCGACAACTTGAACTACAACCTCGCCGGGCTCCACAGCGTGAGCTTCACGGCTGCCAATCCGGTGGTGAGCGTGGCGCAGCACAACTTCAACGCCGGCGTCTACAGCCTGGCTAACGCGATGGGGGTTCCGCACACTTCGACGATGCAGTTCGTGGTCGGGCTGAACGCGGGCTCGACCGCGAGCGTCGCGCTGACGCAGGGCGCATGGAACGTCGCAGGGACTTTGGCGCTGGGAGGGAACGCCACGTCGACGGGAACGCTCGACGTGCTCAGCGGATCGATGAACATCGTGGGCGTCGCAAACATCGCTCGCATCGGCAACGTCGGAACGGGGATCTTGAACGTCGAGAGCGGGGCGGACTTCATCGCCGACGGGGCGATCTCCATCGGCAAACTCGCGGGCTCGAACGGCACGGCGACGATCACGGGTGTTTCGGTGATCGCTGGGCCTTCGGAGCTCAAGACGCTCGACGCCTCGGCCGGCGACCTCTTTGTGGGAGAGCTGGGGCCCGGCACGCTCAACGTCACCGAGGGCGGCCAGGTCACCGTCGCCGATGACATGTTCATCGCGCCCAACGCGGGGGTGATCGCCACGGCGACATTCTCCAGCACGACGACGGATGACAGCGACGCCAGCGTCGCGGGAGATCTGTTCATCGCCGCCAACACGACCGCCGCTGCCGGCGGGACGGGCGAGCTCGTCATCAACAACTCCGGCCAGGTGGACGTTGGGGGTGCGGTGCGAGTGGGCGATGCCCACGGTGGGTTCGGGACGCTGCGCATCCATGACGCGGCGGGCAACGGCTCGCCCTCGCTCGTCTGTCAGTCGCTCATCTTCGACACCACCGGGCACGGCGGGATCGACTTCCGCGACGGGCTCATCGAGATCCGCGGCGGGACATTCGTCCCCCCCGGGGCCTCGTTCAGCATTAACGGGATCGGTGGGGCGACACGTCCCACGATGATGGTCGGCCCCGGCGCCACCTCGACGATGGGCACGCTCTCCGTGGGGACCACCAACAACGCCCTGATGCTCGTCGTCGGGGGGAGCACCGTGAGCACCGGCGCCATCACGCTCGCGCAGAGCGTGAGCTCCACTCTGGGCTGGCTCGACGTGTCCGGGGGCACGCTCAACTTTCCCGGGCAGTCCATCACCGTCGGGAACCAGGGCGATGGGCGGTTCGACGTGGAGGACGACGGCGACGCCTCGGGCGGGAGCATGCTCATCGCGAACCTCGTCACCAGCGTGAGCACGGTGACGGTGGATGGTGCCGGCTCGACCCTCTCGCTCACCGGCGACATCACCATGAGCTCGCTCGGGAGCACCGGCACGCCCACGCTCCGCGTCCTGAACTCCGGCGTAGTGAACGTCGGGGGCGCCATCCACGCCAACAGCGATCACTCGCTCATCGAGGTGAACGGCGGGACCATCAACGCGACGGACGTCGCTCTCCACGGCGTGGCCGTGCTCCGCGGGCAGGGGCGGGTCAACGCCAACCTGAGGGTATCGGGCGAGTTCGATGCCGACATCGTGCTCACCGGCCCGCTCGACCTCGGACGCGATTTCCAGATCGGCAGCGTGACCCATACGGGACAGACCGACGTGGGCGCCCACAGCCTCACCATCCGTGGGACCGCGACGACTTCCTCTCGCCTTGGTGAAGTCGTCATCGCCGGCGGGTCGATCAACGCCGTCACCACGCGTTATGCGTTGGCGAATGGCGACTCCCTCACGGGATTCGGGACGATTAACACGGACTTCGAGGTGGCCGGGAGTACGCCCGTGGTGGCGACGGGCACGACCGGGCTCGTATTCGCCGGTGATGTCGCCCATGTTATCACGGCGTTCCCGATGAACTTCTCCGGGACCAAGTTCACGTTCTCGCCCACGTGCAACTTCGCGGGGAAGGGCGCCATCACCGGCGAGGTCAACGCCCAGCCGGGCTCCGTCATCACCGCCACGGGCGATCTCGCGATGGGCTCGAACACCGCGTTCGGCGTGGTCCTCGGCGGCGCCACGATGCACGTCGGAGCCCACCACGTCACCCTCACCGATTCCAACGGACTCTCGGTGGGGAACAGCGATCTCGCCGGGGGAACGCTCGAGCTTCTCGGCACGAGTTCCACACGCGTGCTCAACACGAGCGGTGGGAGCCTGTCGGGCCATGGCACGCTCATCGCGCCACGCTTCCGGAACATCAGCGGCGGGAGCATCTCGCCCGGCGCGTCCGGCGCCAGCGGCGTGGGGACGCTGACATTCTCGGGTACGTACGACTCGGGCGATGCGTCGAACCCGGCCGGGACTTTGAACATCGACCTCGGCGGCCCGCTGCCCGCCCAGCTCGACCGCCTTGTCTCCGCCGGGAACGCCACGCTCGACGGGACGCTCAACGTCTCGCTCGTGAGCGGCTACGTCCCGCAGCCCGGGGTCTTTCACGACATCATCAGCAGCACGGGCGGGTTTGTTCTGGGAGAGTTCAGCACCCGCAATATGCCCCCGGGCTTCGTCCGCGTCTTCCTCAACGGCTCGTACTCGATCGGGCTCCCCTGCATCGCCGACGTGGACGACGGCGAAGGCGGCGGGCGCTCGGACGGCGGGGTCACCATCGACGACCTGCTCTACTACCTCGGGCTCTTCGAGGCGGGCGACATCGAGGCCGACGTCGACGACGGCTCGGGCACCGGGACGCTCGACGGCGGGGTGACGATCGACGACCTCATCTTCTTCTTGGAGCACTTCGAGCTGGGCTGCTAGTCAACACCGTCTTCCCCGAATCGGCACACCCGGGCGCCCTCGCGGCGTCCGGGTGTGCTCGTGGCGTCGCGGCGCGGGGCGACGTAGCATCTCCCGTCGTGAGGAGGTGCTTCTCGTGAGCTATCAGAGCAGCGTGCGGTACGACGCGTCGCGGATCCATGCCGCGGCGATCTACTGCTCCGACGGACGGCTGGGCGAGCACTTCGATGACTTCCTGCAGAACGGGCTCTCGCTCCCCCGCTACGACCGGGTCTGCCTGCCCGGGGGGCCGGCGGGGATCGCGGGGCATCCGCAGGCGCACCTCGAGGAGCAGGGCGTGCTCGACGAGCTCCAGTTCCTGGTCGAGGTCCACAAGCTCAAGCGTGTCGTGCTCATCGCGCACCAGGGCTGCGCGTTCTACGGCACGCGCCTGGAGCTGAAGGAACCCCGGCTCGAGCTGGTGCAGCGGGCCGACCTGGTGCGAGCGGCGGCGTTCGTGCACCGGGTCACCGGGCTGGGGGCGATCGAGGCGTACTTCGCACGCCTCCATGATGGGCGGGTCTCCTTCGAGCCGGTGCAGGTCTGAGTCGCTCTAGCGGCGCATCACCCCGCCCGTGACGCAGCGGATGCTGTAGAGCCCGCTCCTGGCGCAGAGGAAGAGCGTCTTGGCGTCGTCGCCGCCGAACGCGAAGTTCGCCGCGAGCTCGGGGAGGGCGATGGTGCCCAGGTGCGTGCCCGCGGGCGAGAGCACCCACACCCCGCCTGGCCCGGAGACCAGCACGTTCCCCGCCGCGTCGACCTTGAGCCCGTCGAGGCAGATCTCCCCGGGCGTCGAGGTCATGTCGAAGAACGTCGCGGGGGCGGAGAGCGTGCCGTCGGCGTGGACGTCATACCGCAGCACGACCTTGCGAGATTCTTCCCAGTTGTCCACGTACAGGTGCTTCTCATCCGGGGAGAACGCCAGACCGTTGGGAGCGCGGAGATCCTTGGCGGCGAGCGTGACCGTCCCGTCACGGAGCCTGTACACGCCGCTGTGCCCGAGCTCCCTGCGCGGATCGTCGAAGACGCTGGGCAGCCCGAAGGGCGGGTCGGTGAAGTAGAGCGTGGCGTCGGAGCGGTAGACGAGATCGTTGGGGCTGTTGAGGCGTTTGGACTCGAACCGATCGGCGAGGACGGTGAGCGTGCCGTTGGGCTCCAGGCGCGAGACGCGCCGGTTTCCGTGCTCGCAGATCGTGAGCCGCCCCTGCGGATCGAGCGCGAGCCCGTTGGACCCGGGCTGGTGATACTCGCCCATCGCGGCTCCGCCCGTGCCCGAGTATCCGCTCTTGGTCCTGAAGATGCTGACCTGCCCTGAGCGCGGGTCGTAGCGGTGGATCACGTTCTTGTTGGGATCGCTGAAGAGCAGATACCCCGGCTGCGTCGGCGTGGAGGGGACCCAGACCGGCCCCTCTGTGAACACGAACCCGTCGGCCAGCTTGCGGGCCTGGGTCCCCGGCGCGATCACGCCGTCCAGCCCCGCGTCGAGGCGCGTGATCGTGGTCTGGACGACCTCGCCGGCGTTGGAGGGCGAGCGTCCGGGTCGGTACAGGTCCAGCGTCGCCGAGCGGACCCACACGAAGTTTGAGGGCGGGGCCGAGAGCGGCGCGTTGCTCGCGAAGACGGCGAGCGAGATCGTCTCGCCCGGGGTCGCGCTGGTCGTCAGGACGACTCTGTTTGGTGCGTTCCAGCCCGCGGCGAGTTGGCCCCCCGACTGGCCCAGCACCGTCGAGAGCGACCCGTTCACCCAGACCTCCGCGTAGTCGTCGACGGTGACCTCGAGCACGAGCGTGGACCCCGCGGCGTCCACGCCGGTGAGCGTGCGAGGGACGACCAGCTCGAGCCGGTACCACCCGAAGGAGAGCTTCCCCCCGCCGCGCCGCGCTTCCAGCTCTTCGGGCGCGATGGGGCTCCAGTCGGCGGTGTCGAAGTCAGGCGTTCCGGGTCGGGGGTGGATGTCGTGGGTCGCGCGGACGCCCGGGGAGCTCCCGGGCGGTGCCTTGGACTCCGCCGCGGTGATGTGCGCCTCGCTGTAGCGCCACACGCCCGCGACAGCTCCGGCGCCGGCACTCGTGCGCAGGTCGACGACCGCGTCGGGGAGTGCGGGCGACTGTTGGAGCAACGGTGCGGCGATCGCCGGGACGGACAAGCACAGAGCAAGCACGGCGGGCGTGGTCATCGAAGGCATGGGTGTTCCTCGTGGAGAGCCGGCGCGGCCGAATGCCGCGCCGGGGCAATGCGCCGCGCCTCCTTTGGGAAGCACGACGCCGGGAGTGGGATTAGTCGCAGCGGCGGTGCGAGAGCCCGGGCCAGTTGGCCTGCGCCCTCGCGTAGTTTCCGGGCACGTCGGCGTTGAACAGCTCGTAGGCCTTGGGCGTGTGCTGGAGCACCAGCCGCCCGTCCACGAGTTGCCAGATCTCGGGGTTGATGGGGGAGACCTTCTTGATCGACGCGGCGTACCCGCAGAACCCGCCGAACTCCGGCACGTACCTCGCGGGCTCCATCTCGAACGCGTTCTTGTGGGCGGCGTCGACGAAGCAGTACGTGGCGCCCTGGTACACACGCGTGAGCGACGGATCGCCCTTGATCGGCTTGTGATCGATGAAGTACGACGTCGGGTCGTAGCCCTGCAGCGAAAGCCCGCCTTCATCCACGTTGAGCAGCGCCCGCGCGGGCGCGCCGTTGCGCTCCACCAGCCCGGGCCAGTGACGGTCCGCCTTCACGAGATTTCCCGCGGCGTCCTTGTGCCACAAATCCCACGCCTTCTGGTTGTGCTGGAGCAGGAGGCGATCTCCCACGATCTCCCAGTACGCCGGGTCGACGGGAGAGAGCGCGTCGATGGAGGCGGCGTAGGCGCACCACCCGCCAAACTCGGGCGTGTACCGCTCGGGCTCAGCGTCGAACATCCGCTTGTGCTCCGCCGACGCGAAGTAGTACACCGCGCCGCCGTGCGCCGTGCGGATCGACGGATCGCCCTTGACGGGCTTGGAGTCGGTGAAGTACGCGACGGGGTCGTGCCCCTGGACCGCCACGCCGTGACGGTCGAGGTTGAGCAGGACCTTCTTGGCGCCGACCGCCGCGGGCAATGCCGCGCCGACGCAGCGCCCGGGCCCGGAGGCGCAGCCCACGAGCGCCGCGCCGCACGCGGCCAGAGCAAGGGTCGGGAGAGCACGAACGAGAGACAGACGAGATCGCCGGAGCATGACTTTGGTTCCTCGTGGTGTTGGAGATGAGATGCCGACGGCGGCGTGGCGTGCCGCGCCTACTTGAGCGAGGGCGTCGACGACAGCGCCTCGGCGCCGGCGAGGGCGATCTCCTCGTCCTCCTGCTGCGAGTGCGCGCCGCTCACGCCCACCGCGCCGATCACGAACCCGTCGTGCACGATGGGAACGCCGCCCTGCAGCGGAGTCATCTCCCCCACCGCCGTCAGCGCGACGCGTCCGCCGTTGATCGCGTCCTCGAAGGCCTTGGTCGATTTCTTGAACAGCGCCGCCGTCCGGGCCTTGCCGGTGGACACGGCGCTCGCCGCCGGGAATGTCCCGTCGAGGCGTTGCAGCGCCACGAGGTTCCCGCCGCTGTCCACCACGGCGATGGCGCCTCCGGCGGCGCGCTCCCTCGCCCGGGCCATCGCCGCGGCGATCACGCGGTTGGCCCCCTCCAGCGTGAGCCCGTGCTGCACGGCGATGGGTGCGACGTCGGTGCCCGCGGCCTGGGGCGCCAGCGCCAACCCCACGCCCGCGAACACGGGCAGCGACGCGATCGCGAAGGTGATTCTCGAAGCACGGTTCATGCGGTGTTCCTTGGTGGGGCGGGCGGCGTGCCCTCGTCGAGGGGCCGCGTCAGCGACGCGGCTCGTTCAGCATCGACGCGATCAACGCCGTCCAGCCCGTCTGGTGTGATGCCCCGAGCCCGCGTCCGGTTTCGGCGTGGAAGTGCTCGTAGAAGTACACCAGGTCCTTCCAGTGCGGGTCGCATGCGAACGCCGCGTCCTCGCCGTGGCACGGACGCTTGCCCGACGCGTCGGTGAGGAAGAGCGAGGCGAGGCGCGTGCGGATCTCGGCGGCGGCCTGGGAGAGATTCATCGTGCCGCCCGCGGCATGGGCGCAGGGCACGCGGACCTCGTCGGCGTAGTAGCGGTGGTACCGCTCCAGCGCCTCGATCAGCAGGAAGTTGAGCGGGAACCAGATCGGCCCCCGCCAGTTCGAGTTCCCGCCGAAGAGCGCGCTGGTCGACTCGCCCGGGGTGTAGTCCACGCGGTGCTCTTGCCCGTCGGCGGCGTAGACGTAGGGGTGATGCTCGTGGTGCTTGGAGACCGAGCGCACGCCGAAGGGCGACAGAAACTCGCGCTCGTCCATGAGGCGTTCCACGACGCGGGCCAGGCGCTCCCGCGTCGGGATCGCGAGGAGGCGGCGTCGGGGCGCCTCGCCCGCGTGCGCGCAGCTGCACGTGCCGGCCCAGGGGAGATCGCTCCGGTGCTCGAGGAACCACTCCATCCGGCGGCGGAAGTCCGGGAGCCGCTCGATCACGTCGTGGTCGATCACCTCGACCGCGAGCAGCGGCACCATGCCCACCAGCGAGCGCACGCGCAGGGGCGTGGCGTGCTCGCCCGAGCGGATCTGGTCGTAGTAGAACCCGTCGGCGTCGTCCCAGAGCCCCGTGCCGCCCAGCGTGTTGATCGAGTCGGTGATCGCGACGAAGTGCTCGAAGAACTTGGTGGCCATGTCCTCGTACGCGGGATCGACGCGGCCGTCCTCGCCCGCCGCGAGCTCGAGGGCCATCGAGAGCATCGTGCCGCAGAAGAACGCCATCCACGCCGTGCCGTCGGCCTGCTCGAGGTGCCCCCCGGTGGGGAGCGGCCTGGAGCGATCGAAGACGCCGATGTTGTCCAGCCCGAGGAACCCGCCCGCGAAGAGGTTCTTTCCCGAGGGGTCCTTGCGGTTGACCCACCAGTTGAAGTTGAGGAGCAGTTTCTGGAAGCACCGCGCAAGGAACTCGCGGTCGCGCTCGCCGCGCTTCCCGGTCATCTTGTACACGCGCCACACGGCCCAGGCGTGCACGGGCGGGTTCACGTCCCCGAAGGCGAACTCGTACGCGGGGATCTGCCCGCTGGGGTGCATGTACCACTCGCGGAGCATGAGCACGAGCTGGTCCTTCGCGAACTGGGGATCGAGGCGCGCGAAGGGGATCATCTGGAAGGCCAGGTCCCACGCCGCGTACCACGGGTACTCCCACGCGTCG
>CAZTJZ010000104.1:0-10241 GCA_964614075.1 uncultured Phycisphaeraceae bacterium | reverse complement strand
CGTCGTCGCGGAACTTCTGGATCATGACCTGCTTGAAGGTCTGGGCGGCGATGCGACCCAGGGCGGCGGGGGTGAGTTCCAGCGGCGCTCCGTGGCGCGTGATGCTCACCTGGCCGGTCATCGGGTCGATGGTGCAGGCGAACTCCTCGAGGTCGAGCGTGTTGTAGTGCTTTCGCAGCGCGGACACCATGGCTTGCTCGAGGTCGCGCAGCAACACCGTGCGATCGATGTTGCGGTCGCGGGCGATCGAGTCGAGGATTCTCAGCATCTCGGCGGGGTTCACTGGTCGGTTCTCCGTGCTTCAGGTTGTCGGGTTGTCGGGCGGAACGGCGTGCTCCTGCGGTGCGGCGGCGTGCTCGCGATCGTGGCCTCCAAAACGCCAAAGGCCACAAGCGTTCTGCTCGTGGCCCCATCGAAGACCCGCAGGACCGGGCCAACGCTCTCGCCCCGGGCGAGAGGACTGCGATCCGGAGAGTTCCTAGGCCATCTCCCCGCTCCTCTCGGAGGGGATCAGGCCGGGGCCTCCCCCAGGACGCGCCGCCGAGCGGAAGCTCGTCGTGCTCGTCCGATCAGCAGCCATGGGTGTCAACCACGAACATGCCGAACACTCCAAAGAACGCGCCCCGCCGCGGACACCCCGGCGGGTCACGCCCCTGCACCTCAATATTAGGGTGCAGTCAGGATTGGATCAACCGCCCAGTCGTCTCGCTGTGCGTCGGCTATTCTGGCCCCATGCCCGCGATCGTCTTCGACTTTGATGGCGTGATCGTGGATTCCGAGCCCATGCACGAGGCCGCCCTTCGGCGCACGCTCGCCGCCCGGGGGTGGGCGATGACGCACGAGACGTACATGCGCGAGTACGTTGGGCTCGCCGACCGGGAGATCCTGCGGAGTGTGGCGCTGCGCCACGGCTGCACGCTGACCGGCGAGGAGCTCGCGGAGCTGGGGCGCCAGAAGTCGGCGCACGTACACGAGGCCGCGGGCCGTGGCGAGCCCCCCGCAGCGCCGGGCGTGGTCGAGTTGGTCCGCGACGCGGGCCGCCACGCGTCGGTGGGGCTGTGCTCGGGGGCGCTGCGGCGCGAGATTCTTCCCATCCTCACCCGTCTGGGGCTTGCCGACGCCTTCGCGACCATCGTCACCTGCGACGACGTGGCGAACGCCAAGCCGGATCCCGCGGGGTATCGGCTCACGGCGTCACGCCTGCGGACTCCGCCCGAAGAGTGCGTCGCCATCGAGGACACGCTCGTGGGGATCCGCGCGGCCCAGGACGCGGGGTGCCGGGTCGTCGCGGTGGCGCAGACCTTCGCGCGGGAGCGCCTCGCCCACGCGGACCTCGTCGTGGACCGCGTGGGCGAGCTGACCGTCCAGACGCTTCTCAACCTGCTGTAGCTCCCGCTTCATCGCGCCCGCAACGCCCGCGCCGAATCGAGCAGGACGCACGCCGAGAATCGGTCGGGGCGGCCGCTTGCCACGAGCGTGTTGTTCACGAGCGTCTCGGCGAAGAGCCTCGACTCGGCGTGGGCGTGCTCGAACCAGCGGGCCAGGAACACGTGGCACGCCCAGGGGTGCGCGGTCGCGTTGTCGGGCTGGAGGTGGTCGACGATCCACGCCGCGGCCCGATCGCACCGGGACCTCAGCGCGGGCTCGTGCCTCGCCGCGTGCCCGAGCGCGTGCAGGGCGCACAGCTCGGCCTCCGTCCAGTATTCGAGGCTGCGTTCGCGGAGGTGGGGGACGAGCGGCCCATCGCCCTCGGCGAGCTGCGGCGGGAGCGGCTCCCCTCGCGCCAGCGCCCACCACAGCGCCTCGCACGCGTCGGGAGCGCGGTCCGCCTCGCCCGGCGCCACGCCCAGCAGCCACGACAGGAAGGGGCGGTCCACGGGGCGGCGATGGCCGGCCTCGTCGCGGAAGTCGGCGATCCACGCCCGGGCGTCGCATGCGTCGGGCAAGATCACCACGTCCCGGGCCGTGCCCTCCAGCCATGCCGCCCACTGTGTCGCGTCGGCGTGGAACATGGTTCACGGTATGAGGCGGCGCGATAACCCGCGGCATACCCCGCGCAACCCCTCTTCTTCCGCCCGCTTCGCCGACCGGCATCAACCGGACGGTGGACCGGGCCGATTCTGCGTAGGGCGAAGCCCCGCTGGATTGTCGGACGTTCTGGGTTGAGGGCACGATGAGCCTGAACAAGGGTTCCAACACGATGCGGCAGGGGCGGGGAGGCGGGTCGTCGAGCGATCCGTACGCGTTCGACGCGCTCGACCAGCCCAGCCACGCCGCCCCCGCACCGAGCCGACCCCGTCAGCCCGGGCATGCCTTCGCCGCCGAACTCGACGTGACCGAGCTCAACGAGCGTGGGCGTCCCGGGACGCCCTGGACAGCCAAGGGTCGAGAGCTCTCGCGCGGGAGCCTGGTGTTCATGTCGCGCCGGATGTCGCACGTGGGGCGGCTGCTGCTGATCGCGGTGCACCTGATCGACGACCGCCCCGTGCCGCTCTACGGACGGGTGGTGGAGTGCGAGTACGAGGCGGACGGGCTGCACCGGGTGACGATCGAGTTCCAGCCCCTGCCCGACAGCGAGGTGGTGCGCACCTGGGTCGAGAGCCGCGGGCCCAAGGGCCCTGCGCAGCGTCCGGCGGCGTAGCGCCCCGGGGCTTGACCCGGCGGGATCACGCCCCGACCGTTGAGCGTGGACGTGGTACGCACGAGAGAGGAGCTTCAGCGCCGCGTGGGGGCGGGGAGCTGTGTCTTCGTGCCCACGATGGGGGCGCTGCACGCGGGGCACGCCGCGCTGGTGGCGCAGGGTGTGCGTGAGGCCGCCGCGCGTCGCCTCCGCGCCGGGTGCGTGGTCAGCGTCTTTGTGAACCCGACGCAGTTCAACGAGAAGGCGGACTACGACCGCTACCCGCGCGACGTGGACAAGGACGCGGGGTTGTGCGCGCGGGCGGGGGCGGCGGTCGTCTTTGCCCCCGCGGCGGAGGAGGTCTACCCGCCGGGCGTGGACATCCCCATCCCCGAGCTCCCCGAGGTGGCGCGCGGGCCCGGGCTCGAGGACGCCTTCCGCCCCGGGCACTTCGCCGGCGTGTGCCAGGTCGTCGCGCGGTTGTTCGAGCTGGTGCGCCCCAGGGCCGCGGTGTTCGGCGAGAAGGACTGGCAGCAGCTTCAAGTGGTGCGGGCGATGGCGGCTCGCGCGGGAGTTGCCCGAGGTGCCCCAGGGGTAGAAATCCTCGCCGGGGAGACGGTGCGCGAGGGCGAGGGGCTGGCGATGTCGAGCCGCAACGCGTTCCTGACGGGCGAGGACCGCGCGCGGGCGCTGGCGATCTCTCGGGCGCTGCGGGTGGGGGGGCGCGGCCCGACGCCGGCCCGAGCCGAAGCGGACATGCGGGAGGAACTGGCCAAGGCGGGGGTCGAGCCCGAGTACGCGGTGGTCCGCGACGCGGAGACGCTGCGGGCCCCGCGCCCGGGGCGAGCGGCCCGGGCGCTGATCGCGGCCCGCGTGGGGAAGGTCCGGCTCATCGACAACGCCCCGTGGCCCGCGTCCCAAGCTCCCTAGCCTTGCCCTCGGGCGATCCCCGGTCTTTCCCCAGGAGGCTCTCCGCGTGCTCCGAACCCCGCTCCACCAGTTCCACCTCGACAACAAGGGCAACATGGTCGAGTTCGCGGGCTGGGAGATGCCCCTGGTCTACAGCGGCCTCCAGGAAGAGCACCGCCAGGTGCGGACCAGCGGTGGGCTGTTCGACGTCTCGCACATGGGGCGCGTCAAGATGACCGGGCGGCACGCCAAACGCCTCTTGGAGCGACTCTGCACTCGACGCATCGGCGACATGGCGCAAGGGCAGTGCCGGTACTCGCTGGTCTGCAACGAGTCGGGGGGCGTCCATGACGACGTGATCGTCTACCGCCTCGACGAGGACGAGTTCCTCGTGGTGGTCAACGCCTCCAACCGCGAGAAGCTCCTCAAGCACTTCGAGAGCGTCCGCGCGGCCCACGATCTGACGGTGAAGATCGACGACCAGACGCTGGGCACGGCGATGGTCGCGCTGCAGGGGCCCAAGGTCGTCGACTACATCGCCAAGTTCAGCAAGGAAGTCCCCACGCTCAAGAAGTATCGCTTCGCCGTGAAGAACCTGCTCGTGACCAAGATCATCGTGAGCCGCACGGGCTACACCGGGGAGGACGGCGTGGAGGCGATCCTCGACGCCAAGGCCGTGGGCATGGGGCTCAAGTTCCTGCTCCAGGGCGTGAACATGTCGGCCCCCGATGCGCTCATCCGTCCCGCGGGGCTGGGCTGCCGCGACACGCTGCGGATGGAGGCCTCGATGCCCCTCTACGGGCACGAACTGGGCGAGGAGATCAACGCGCTCTCCTGCGGCGTGGACTTCGCGATCTCGCTCGACAAGGACCAGGACGGGAAGACCGACCGGTTCATCGGGATGGACGCGCTGCAGAAGACCGCCGCCGCGGGCGGGCCGGCGCGAAAGCTCGTGGGTCTGGAGATCGAGGGCAAGCGGTCCGCGCGCCAGAACATGATCGTGAAGCAGGGCGCGAAGGACGTGGGGGTGGTGACCAGCGGGTGCCCCAGCCCCACGCTGGGGCGGTGCATCGCCATGGCCTTCGTCGACCGCGAGCAGCAGCCCTTGGGCACGTCGCTCCAGGTCGACACCGGCAAGGGCACGCTCGACGCCAAGGTCGTCGCGATGCCGTTCTACAAAGCCCCCAAGCCGGCGTAGGGGCCCCCAAGCCGGCGTAGGGCTCATCCCGCGTTGCCCCCGGCACCGCGCAGGCCGGGCGATCGGCGTGCCGACTTCAAGATGCGCTGTGCCAAGAAACACAGCGACGCGCCGGCGGCGCGTCGCGTGATCATCCGTCATGTCCATCGGCCCGTGCCGAGCCGGGCGTGCTCGACGCGGGTTAGCCCTTCGCGGCCTCGCCCGCGACGACCTCGACGTTCTTGAGCCCGCGCCGGCGGTCGCGGAGGCGACGGCTCTTGCCCACGCGCTCGCGGAGATAGTACAGCTTGGCACGCCGGGCGTCGCCGTGGCGGAGCACCTCGATCTTGGCCACCAGCGGGCTGTTGATCGGGAACATGCGTTCGATCCCGATGTCGTCGACGACGCGGCGGACGGTCATCATCTCGTTGATGCCGCGACCGCTGCGGGCAATCACCACGCCCTGGAAGACCTGCGTGCGTTCCTTGTCGCCCTCGACGATGCGGAAGTGGACGTTCGCGGTATCCCCGATGGAGACGTTGGGAAAGTCTTTCTTGATCGTCGCGGCGTTGATCGCCTCGAGAACCGCCTGCTGCCCGAGCTTCTTCTGAGCCATGGTCCACCTCGATCCGCGCCAATCCCGCCCAAAGGCCAAACGCCTGGCCGGAGTGGGGCGGAGAGTCTAGGCCCATCGCCCCGGGGTGTCACGCCCCCGCGGAAACGCGAGCCCATCGCACGCTCTAGCGTCGGCGTTCCGGGGTTCGCATCCGGCTCTCGGCGATCGCGTCGTTGACGTCCTGGAGCGCTTTGAGCAACGCCTGTTGCTCTGTCCTCAAACGTTCGGCGTTGGCGCCGGGCTGGTTGTGCATCTGTGCGACGACTCGGAGACGCTCGCGGATCTCGGCCTGCTTGCCCAGGAGCATGCGGACCTCGGCCTCGCCGCCGCTCGCCGAGGTGAACGCGCTCGACGGTGCCTCGCTCAACCCCCCGGCCTGCCCGCCCACGCTCACGCCCGCGACGTCGTCCGAGGCGGCGCCCTGATTGAGGCCCTGGTTCACGCCCTGATTCAGACCCTGGTTCAGGCGCTGCCGCGCGATCTGCCGCCGGATCTGGAGCTCCGTCTGGTCTATGTCCTGATCGAACCGATCGGCCTGCGCGAGGTCAATCCCCGGATCGATCGGGGGCTTCTCGGGGAGCTTGGGCGTGATCTCACGCCGACGCCGCACGTTCCAGCATTCCCGCATGATGCCCGCGTTCGCGAGCGTCTCGTCGGCGTTGTTGAGCCCGATGGGGACCCGCTGGCGGTTGGCGCTGTTGAGCTCCGAGAAATCGCCCAGGCGCAGGCGGGCGAGCAGCGGCTCCTGCCCGCGGAAGAACTTCACCACGATCACCTCGCCCGGGCTGTGCGACATGATGAGCGGACGCGCCTGGCGGAAGTCGGTGATCGGGACGTCGTCCAGGGCGTGGATCACGTCGCCCGCGCGGAGCACGCGGTCGGACTCGAACCCCGCGTGCGTTTGGCTGATCTGCACGCCCGAGCGGTTCTGCCCGCCGATCCCGCCGAAGGTCACGCCCATCGCGCCCCGCGGCGTGCGCCTGAGCACCGTCAGCCCCACCTCGTCCAGGCGGAGGCGTTGCTCGGGCGTGAGGTCGCTCTGGAGCAGCGCGGACTCGATCAGCGGGAGATCATCCCCCGCGATCGCCTGAATCTTCGTCTGCGCGTTCGTGCGCACGCCCCAGTCCGGGGCGTCGAGGAGGCGGACAAGCTCGGCGAGCTGCGCGTGCGTGGCGGGCGAGGCCACGCCGTCGATCACGCCGGGCTGGCCCGCGCGGGCAACTCCGCACAGCAGCGTCGCGAGAGCGGCTGCCCCGCCGAAATGCCACGCGAGATGGTTGCGCCGATCCATGGGCCCTTCCCTCCGGGAACATCGACCGCTCGGGCGGTTCCGCAGCAGAGTCCGACCCGCGATCCTAGCCCGGGTTCTCGGAACCCTGTGTTCCGGGCGTCCGACCTGGGATTCGCGGCTATTCCACGTTGGCGGCCTGTTCTTTGATCCGGTCGATGGCGCCCTTGATCTCCACCGCGAAGCGGGCGATCGTGGCGTCGGGGCTCTTGCTCGCGATGGTGTTGGTCTCGCGGAGCATCTCCTGCGCCAGGAAGTCCAGCGTCCGCCCGATCGGACGCGAGTCGCTGGCCCCCAGCAGCTCCCGGAACTGGGCGAGGTGCGCCATGAGCCGCTGGGTCTCCTCGGCGATGTCCGTGCGCTCCGCGTACACCGCGATCTCGCGGATGAGGTCCACGGGCGACAGCGCCAGGTTCGCGTCGCGGAGCATCGTCTCGATCCGGGCCTTGAGGCGCTTCTCGTACTCCGCCACCACGCCAGGAGAGAGCTCGATCACCTTTCTCAGGCGCTGGTCGATGAACTCGCGCAGCGAGTCGAGCTCGCGGACGAGCCCCCGCCCCTCGTGCTCGCGCATCGAGATCAGCCCGTCCACCGCCTTCTGGAGAAGCTGAAGGAAGGCCCGGCGTGCCCGCTCGAATCGCTCCTCCTCGTTGGCCGGGGGCTGGAGCACGCCCGGAAGGGAGAGCAGCGCCGCCGGATCGAGGGCGAGTTCGCCCGAGGCAAACGTCGCCACGCCCTTGATCTGCTCGATGTACCGGGAGAGCGCCTTGGAGTTGATCTCGTACGCGGCGTTCTCCGAAGCGTCCGAGCAGCGGGCCGTCACCGTCACCGTCCCGCGGGTGACCCGCTCGCGGAGCTTCTGCTCGATCTCGGCCTCGAGCCCCTGGAACTCCTCGGGCAGGCGCACCGAGCTCTTGAAGTACTTGTTGTTCAGCGAGCGGACTTCGAGGAAGTAGTGCGCCCCCTCGACCTGCGCCGACGCCTCGCCGTATCCCGTCATGCTGCGGATCAAGGAAGCTGCTCCGGTCTAGTTGGGCTTGGGCTCGGCGGGTGCGGGCTGATCGGGAATGGGCGATGCGGGAGCGGGCGGCGCGGGTTCTGTTGCAGGCTGGCCCGCGGGCGGGTTCGCCGGCGGGGTCTGGGCCGGCTCGGGCGACGGGTTCACGGTTGCCGCGGGCGTGGTGGCCGGAGTGGTGCCCGGAGTGGTGGCCGGAGTAGTCGCGGGGGTTGTGGCCGGCGCGGTCCCCGCCGGGGCGTCGAGGGCCTTGGCGGGATCCGCGGGCTGGGGCCTCATCCCGAAGACGAGCGCCACGCCCGTTCCGAGGAAGAGCACAAAGACGATGATTGTGAAGACCGTGAGCGCGTCGCCCGTCTTGGTGCCGAAGGCCGTCTGCCCCGAGCCCGAGCCGCCCCCGAACGCCGCGGCGAGCCCGCCGCCCTGCGGCTTCTGGATCAGGATTGTCAGCACCATGAGGCAGCTGACGACCAAGAACAGCACCATCACGATGCCCACGGCCCAGGGTGCCCAATCTGCCAGCGTGAACTGCATGCCGATCTCCGCGAAATGCCCGTCCGGGCTCGCCAGTCCGAGTCGTGATCCTACGCGCGGCTCTCCCCGGGAAACCCCGGGGTGTGCGGCGAAGAGAAGTCTAGGAGCGGCGCGAGCCCGACGCCGGGGCCACCGCCGCCGCGAGGCGTCGGGCGATCTCCTCGGGGTCGTACCGCGACGCGGTCTTGACGCGCAGGAGCGGGAGGCCGATGGTCTGAAAGACCCGGTCCACGAACTCGTCGCGCTCGACGCGGTCGGCCCTGTCGTGCGAGGAGTCGTCGAGCTCGATCGCCGCGAGCGGGACCAGCGCGTCGGGCGTGCAGATCACGAAGTCGACGTGGCGGCTTTTGACGCGTCCGCGCGCGGACATGCGGTCGCGTCCGTGGGCCCGGACGTGGACGAGATCTTCGAGGCGCACCTTGGCGAGGATGGCGTGGCGTCCGTGGACCGCGACGCGGAGCGCCGCGTAGAAAGGCCGCTCGCCCGCGGTGAGCAGCGACTCGACGCGCTCGTAGGGGAGCGTCTCGGGCGGGGCGCTGAGCAGGCCCAGGCGCTTGAGCACTAGGGCGAGGATCATGACTCCCGCGAAGAAGGCGATCGCGACGAGAAGGGTCTGGAGTGCCGGGGGCATGGGTGATTCTTGCCGGCCAGAAGGGCGATTTCGGGGCGCGGCACCTGCGGGCCTACACTCTCGCCCGTGAATCGCATCGAGCGACATTTCACGGAGGGGCGGTCAGAGCGGCGTGGTCTGCTCCTGCCCTGCGTCACGCCCGGCACGCCGGGATCGCTCGAACTTCTTCTCCCCGCGCTGGACCGTGCCGCCTGCCGATTGGTCGCGGTGGTGATCCCCCACGCGTCGTCGCTGGCGTTCTCGCCGGAGGTCTCCGCCGCGATGGCCCGGAGCCTGAACGCGGGCATGACGCCCAAGCGGGTCTTCGAGGAGTTGTCGCGCCTGCGGGAGTGGCTCGAGACGGGGCTGATCGCGGTGGTGGGGGCGGGGACGATGGGCTCGCGTCCGGGGCGGTTCATCGCGGACGCGGCGCGGGCGGGGTTCGACGGCTTCGTGTTTCCCGATCTTCCGGCGGACGGCGCGGAGGAGGCCCTGGCCGCCACCGAGGAGCACCATGCGCCCGCGTGCGTGCCCATCGCGCCCGCGACAACGCCGGAGCGCGCGGAGCTGATCGCGCGGGCTTCGCGGGGGATGATGTGGATGCGCGTGGGAGGGGCGACCGGGGAGGGCAGAAATCCCGGAGAGGGCGGCAGGCCGGGCGAGGGCGTGGACGTGGCCTCGCGATCGGCGACGCTGCGGTCCTTCGCCGACGTGCCCTTGGTGCTGTCGGGAGGCGTCTCGAGCGTGGGAGGCGTGTCCGCGCTGTCGCGTCACGCCGACGCGGTGGCGGTCTGTGGGGCGATGATCTCGCGGATCGAGTCGGCGGCGGCGAAGGGCGGCGATTTCGCGGCGGAAGCGGAGCGGTTGGCGTTGGAACTCTCGAAGGGGCTGCACCAGGCCTCGGGCGCGGCGGACCGCCAGCCCTCGGGGCTGAACGCCTGACAGCTTTTCCACAGGTTGCTCCGCGCGTGGAGAGTGCCACAATCCGCGTGCGGTCTTTGATGAACGAGTCGGTTTTCTTGAACCTGCACACCCCGCGGGCCGATCGGCCCGCATGGAGAATGTCATGAGCATGCTTTCCCGAGAGTTGACGCACAACGGGCACGCGCCCCTGGGCGAGGAGGCGCGTCGGGCGCCGGTGGACCGGATCTTCGCCGAGGACGTTTTCACCGAGCGCGTCATGCAGAACCGCCTGCCCAAGGACGTGTACCGCCGCCTCCTGCGCACGCTGCACCACGGCGAGGCGCTGGACGCGGGCGTCGCGGACGTCGTCGCGTCAGCGATGAAGGACTGGGCGGTCGAGAAGGGCGCGACGCACTACACGCACTGGTTCCAGCCGCTGACGGGCCAGACGGCGGAGAAGCACGACGCGTTCCTCGTGCCCGACGGGTCGGGCGGGGCGATCAGCGAGTTCACCGGGTCGGCGCTGGTGCGCGGCGAGCCCGACGCGTCGAGCTTCCCCTCGGGCGGGA
>CAZTJZ010000103.1:0-10274 GCA_964614075.1 uncultured Phycisphaeraceae bacterium | reverse complement strand
GCTCGATGCTGTGCTCGCGCTCGTGGTCGTAGCGGTGGGCGAACAGCGTGTCCCCCGCGTTGCCCAGCTTCGCCCGCACGCGGTCGATCAGCACCACGTCGGCGGGGCACACGCCCAGCGGCGTCTCGTACCCCTTGTCGCACCCGGTCACACCCGTCGACTCGCCGAAATGGTTCGTGCCCAGGATCACCACCCGCGCCGGACGGTCGGCCACACGCATCCGCCCCCACACGTGCGCGTAGTTCATCCACCCGCGCGGATAATCAATGTGCGGCGCCATCACAGCCCGGGGCAGCACGTCAAAGCTCGGCTTCTCCACGTCCTTGAGCGACTCGGCGATCCACTGGTCCATCACCTCCACCAGCTTCTTCGTCCCCGCGAGGGTCTTCTCTTCCTCGCTCGCGTTTTCTCCCGCGGCCTGCGTGCCCAGCTGCTCCACCATCGCCCCGGAGCTCGCCGGCGGGAGATTGGGCTGGCTGTCAAAGTCCGCACGCATCTTCGTCGCCATCGCCTCGAACCTTGGCCCAAAGAGCAGCCCGGCCTCGTCGAGCTGCGCGACCACCGTCTCGAGCACGCCCCGCGTCAGCCCTTTGCCCACCGCCGAGACGATCTCGTCGATGGACTTCTGCCCGTCCATCAGGGGGAGCACCCCCTGGAACGCGGGCGAGACGAAGACGATCTTGTCCGAGATTTGTCGGGCGTCGGCGAGCCCGATGAACTGCTGCTGCCCGTTCTGGGCCGGGAAACCCCGGACCGAACGCAGGCGCGGACGCTGCTGGTGCGAGGCGTTGGGGTCGAACACGGGGGTCGGAGCTTGGGACATGCGCGAGTGTAGGGAAGCGAGAGGTTGCTCTTGGGTCACCGCGCCGCCGCAACCCCCGCTCCGAACGCCCCACGAGGAGCGCTGGACGCTGGCGTGCGTCGCGCGTAAACTCACCTCCCACCGCGCCGGGATTGTTCGGCGTGTGTGCGGTGATCGAGGAGCGCGGACCGCTCACGCCCACCCAAGGCAGACCCGCCGGAGACGACCCATGCCCGCCGCCGATTTCGCCAAGTTCAAGCCCGGGACCGAGCTGGTCTGCACCGTGACGAAGCGCCCGCGCACCGAGGATCAGGAAGTGACCATCGCCCGGCTCATGCGCCAGGACGCCGGGGCCAAGAGGGCCCTCAAGCGCGCCCAGAAGATGCGCGAGCAGCGGATGGTGATCTACAACCGCGGCAACCGCGACTGGGTCAAGCGCGAAAAGACCGCGAAGGTCGTCAAGGTCGAGCCGGGCGCGACGTGGTCGATGCCCTTCACCCTCGACAAGGCCGCAGACCTCGCCAGCGTCGAGAAGTACGTGACGGTCAAGGCGAAGTAACGCGCACAAGAACGCAAGAGCAAAAAACGTAAGGGGCGCCAGGCTCTTGCCCGGCGCCCCGTGTCTGTGCCCGCGCACGTTCATCGCGGGTGAGGAGTCATCAAGAAGCGGGCGTTAGTCGCAGAACCCGCCGCTTCGCCCGCCGATGGTGATCGTGGGCGTGCGGACGACGATGGTCACGCCCGAGCGCGGGGCCTCGCAGCGAGGCGGGGGCGGGCAGGGACGGACCACGGGCTTGCAGACCACCGGCCTGCAGACGACCGGCTCGCAGCGCCGGACCTCGTGACGCCGGACTTCATGACGCCGGATCTCGTGACGCTCGCGCCGGTGCTCCCGGGCCTGGTGCCCGCGGTGGCCTGCGCGTTCGGCGTTCCGCCGCTGATCGCCCCGCCCGCGATCATGATCGCGGGCCTCGGCGTTCCCCGCGAAGGCGACGAGCGTACTGGCCGCGATGACGAACCCCGTGACGAGCTTGCTGGCGAACATGTCCAATCTCCCAGGGCCCGAACTCCCGGCGGGCCTCCGGAGCGATCGGCCCCATGCCGACCGCCGAGAGAGTCGGATGCGCTAGTACACACTAAGTTCCATGTCGTGCTCGCGATTTTTGGTCCGATAATGGCGCACGCCGCCCCCGTCGTCGCGCGTGGGCGAGAAGCAACGCCCCGACGACCAGGGAGCACGGCCCGGGCGCGGGGACGGTTGAGGCGACGCGGAAGCCCACGTCGTACAGGTCGTACCACGGGGCGCCGCCGCCTCCGGGGCTCCAGACACGGTCGGCGCTCACGGTGCCGTCGTTCCAGTTGCTCCCTTCGAGGTAGCGGTCGATGGGCTCGCCGAAGACGAAGAACGCCTCCTCGAGCCACTCGCTGGTCCCCCCCGCGGCGTCGATGAGCCCCCAGGGCGTGGTGACGCCCGGGTACGCGCCCAGCGGCACCGAGAAGGGGCTCAGCCCCGGGAAGTTCGTGGACCGCCACACCGCGTTCGCCGTGGGGAGGGCGCCGTTGGGGTCCGGGACCAACTCCCCGAGGCTGTTCACCCCCACGCGCACCCCGGGCGGGCCGTAGACGTACGGCGTGTCGCTGGAGTTGGAGTAGTCCCACCACCCGCCGACCGTGCCGTCGCTGTTGGGCTTGGCGGGGTCGTAGTGCGCCGCCTTGATCCACTCGTCGAGCGTGGGGACAAAGTACCGCGCCCCCGGCGAGCGCGTGAGCTGGTCGGTGAAGCGGCCCAGAGGCGTCAGGCTGAACGTCGAGACGTCGTACGCGCCGTTGAGGAAGGCCTCGCGGTCGGGGCGCTTGTCGTTGTGGAGCCAGTTGCAGTACATCGCCGCCATGCGCCAACTGATATTGCCCGTGGGGAGCATGGCCGACTGGGGCGTGGTGGTCCAGCGTCGCCCGCCCGGGACTGTGGGCGTGGTCGGGACCCCGCCCCAGAACGTCGGCGGGGTGAGGTGCGGCAGCCAGTCGGCCGGCGGGCGGTCGTACGCCGCGCTGAAGAACTCCACCCACTGCGCACTCGTCACCTCCATCCGCCCGATGCGGTATTCGTACGCGACCCCACCTCGGCCCGTCACACGGTTGTTTGGATCAAACCCCGCGTACGGCGCGTTCCCGACCGCACCGATGGTCACGAAATCAATCCCCGACGAAGGGTCGATGTCGGCGCGAACGGTGGACGAACACAGCAGCACGCCGAGGAGGACCGACAGCACGGAGAAGGCTCGAGTGTAAATCATGACGATCTCCGCGGTCGGCGTGCGCGCAGGAGGAGAACCGCCCCGACGACCAGGGAGCACGGCCCGGGCGCGGGGATGGACGCGATGCGAAAGCCGAACTGGAACGAGAAATCCGTCGGGAACCCGGAGGCACCCCGCACCCCGACCGTGTCGGGCGAGCCGTTGGTGCCGAAGAACCACCCCGTGCCTTCGAGCCACCGGTCGCGCGGCACCGGCTCGCCCTCGAGTTGGAACACACCCTCGGCCCACTCGCGTGTCCCTCCCGCCACGTCGAGGAGGCCCCAGGGGCTTTGGACGGTCGGGTAGCTGCCCAGGGGGATCGCGAAGGGGTTGAAGCCCGGGAAGTCGAGATCGTCCCACCCGGCGTTGGCTGTGGCGAAGGGGCCGCTCGGATCCGGGCCGGGGAGCCCGCTGGTTCTCGAGCGCACGCCCGGCGGGCCGTAGACGAAGGGCGCGTCGCTCGAGTTGCTGTACGTCCACCACCCGCCCACGCTCCCGTCGCTGTTGACCTTGGCGGGGTCGTAGTGGGCCGCCTTCATCCACTCGGAGAGCGAGGGGATCCAGTAGCGTGCCCCGGGGCTGCGCGTGAGTTGGTCGGTGAACCCGCCACCATCACCGATGTACCCGAACGTGCCCACGTCATAGGCGCCGCTGAGGAACGCGGCGCGGTCGAGGGACTTGCCATTGTGCAGCCAGTTGCAGTAGATCGCGCCGGTGCGCCAGTCGATCCCCCCCGCGGGGAAGAGCTCGCGTCCGGCGGGGACGGCGTAGCGTCGCGCGCCGGGATTGTGCGGCGTGGTCGCCGCCGCGCCCCACTGCGTGGGCGCGAAGACGTGCGGGATGCGGTCCGTGCTGGGGCGGTCCAGGGCCGCGTTCATGAACTCGGCCCACTGCGCGGTGGTCACCTCGAGCCGACCCATCCGGTACTCGTACCCCACCGCGCCCAACCCGTTGTTGAACCCCACCCCCACCCACGGCGCGTTGCCGGGAGCCCCGAAGGTCACGAAATCAATCCCCGACGAAGGGTCGATGTCGGCGCTTGCTTGCCCCGCGCCGATGAGCAACCCTGCGGCGGCGAACGTCGCCACGAGCGTGCGGTTCCAAACCGTCGAGCTTGGTCCCTGTCGAAGCTTCGGGCCGATCGGCGTGGGAACGATGCGGTCAGAGCGCGGGCGGGTCATGGGGCCACCTCCGGCGTCCTGCCTCTCTCGACCCCTCCCTGTACCCCTCCAATAGAGCACAAGTTTCGTGGTTTGCCAGGAATCTGGCTGATTTCTCGGCGGAATGGCGAAAAATCAGGCCGACTCGAACCGCCCGAGCGCACGTCTCGCGCAGCCGGGGGACGAGGCGGTGCTCAGGCCTTTGGGCCGTTTCTCAGCACCCGCCCTCGAAGTGCTCGACGAAGATCACGAGGTCGTCGATGGTGACGCCCTGGTCGTTGTCGAGGTCGGCCCGCGTGTCGCCCTGTTCGAACAGGCCCAGATAGAAGATGAGGTCGTCGACCGTCACGCCGCAGTCTTTGGTGCCCGTGCCCGTGCCGTCGTCGAAGTCGGCGGTGCAGGACGGCGCGGCGACGATGGTGATGGGGCCGGCGGTCGCCGTGCCGCACGCGGCGGTGGCGACGCAGGTGTACACGCCCGCGTTGGTGGAGCTCACGCTGGCGATGGTGTAGCTGGGCTGGTCGGCCCCGGCGATGGGCTGCCCATCGAGGCGCCACTGGTAGGTGAAGGGCCCGTCGCCGCCGAAGGACGCGTTGAGCGTGCGGGGCTGCCCGGGGCAGACGGTGATGAGGCTGAACTCGACGGGGCGGGCCCAGGCGCAGTCGAGGATCTCGACCTTGTCGATGGCCCAGCCGTCGAAGAACGTCCCGTCGCGCGTGTTGAAGAGATAGACGGGCATGACGGGGTTGGTGCCCCCGCCGGTGAACTCGAAGGAGAACTGGCGCCACTCGCGATCGAAGAGCATCTGCCCGGTGGGTCGGCCGTTGGCGTACTCGTGGTACGACTGGCCGTTGGGCTCGATGACGAAGTCGATGCCGGCGCCGCCGAAGCTCACGGCGTAGAAGGACGCGCGGTAGTTCTTCCCGTTCTGGATGTTGGCGGTCCCGTCCATGCGGTCGCCGTCGCTGAGGTAGATGGCGTAGTCGCCCTCGAACGTGCCGTAGCGCGAGCGGTGATAGGCGTACGTGGGCTCGCCGATGTTGTCGAAGGTGCAGGTCCAGCCGGTGAGGAGGCTGGCGCCGGGCCCGGTGAGATAGCGGTAGTTCTGGGTGGCGAAGTCAAAGCCGGGCTGCTCGAAGCCGGGGTTGTTGAGGACGTTGGTCTGGGCCAGAGCCGGGGCCGCCAGGCCGCAGGCGAGAAGGACGGTCCCACGCGTGAATCGAGCCATCGTGTACTCTCCAAGAAAGAACGGTACATGTCCATCGGAAGGGCGGGACGCGTCGTTGACGCCCATGCCGGCCGGAGGCCCAAGTTCTCCATCTTCACGGAGTTCCGGGACCCAACGGCGCCGAGCGAACAACCCTCCCCGCGCGGCCGCACCTTCTAAGACGTAACACACAAGCCCGAGAACGGCAAGGAAAGCGGCGAAAACACCGCACATTTAGTGATTTCGCCAGGTCCGATACTCCGGCCGGTGGCCGGGGAGAGATGCCGAGGCGCGCTGTTGCGGCCCGATCGGCGCATGGGATACCCGTGGAGCGACGCGGCACGGTCGCCGCGCGGCCTGAAGTCGGCGCTAGCACCCGCCTTCAAAGTGCATGAGGAAGAACAGGAGGTCGTCGATGGTGACCCCGCCATCGGTCGTGCCGGTGGCCGAGCCATCATCCACGTCGGCGTCGACGTCCCCGGCCTCGAACAAGGTGAGGTAATAGATCAGGTCATCGATCGTCACTCCGCCGTCGGGCGTGCCCGTTCCGCTCCCGTCGTCGAAGTCGGCGACGCACGCAGCGCCCAGCGTTCGCGACCACAGGACGGCCTCGTCGAGGTTGGACGTGGAGTTGCGTGCGTATCCCGAGACATAGACCGTGGTACCCGAGATCGAGATGGCCGTGGCCGTGCTCGAGACGTAGTTGGAGGGCAGGAAGGTCTGGAGGTCCACCCACGACTCCGGCGTGCCCTGCCACACCGCCGCGTGGCTCAGGCCGTTGCGGTACGCGTAGCCGACCTGCATGCCACCCTTCATGGCGTTGACGGTGGATGTGGGCCCGTTGGTCGCGGGCGGATGCAGGTCGATCATCGACGCGGCGGTGCCGCTCCACAGCACCGCGTGCTGATTGCCGACGATGGCCATGCCTCCCTGCTGCCCACCATCGATCGCGTTCACTGTCGACAACGTGGAGTTTGGCAGGCTGAGATCGACCCAGGACGCCGCGGTGCCGGTCCAGAGGCTGGCGCGGGTGAGGTTATTGACGCGGGCGATGCCGCCCTGCTGGCCGCCGGACACGACGTAGGCGTTGGACAGCGTGGCGCCGGCGGGGTTGAGGTCCACCCAGCCCGTGGGCGAGCCGCTCCACAGCGCCGCGTGGTTGGCCCCGCCGACGACGACAAAGCCGACCTGCTGCGTGCCGTCGGTCGCGTTCGCTTCGGAGGACGCAAAGCCGGTGGGGTTGAGGTTGACATACGACGCCGAGGAACCCGTCCACATCCCGGCGCGCACGCCCCCGGAACTGGTACGCGACCATCCGACCTGCTGCCCGCCCGCCGCGCCGTAAACCGTCGAGGTGACCGCCCCGGCGGGGTTGATGTCCACCCACGTCGCCGCCGAGCCGTTCCACACGCTCGCGTGGGGCAGACCGACGCGGACCCAGCCGAACTGATCGTCGCCGGCGGCGGCGTGCGCCCGCGACTCTCCGGTGGGGCGCAGCAGCGTCGCCGACCACTGAGCATGCACGGTCTGGTCCACCGCGATCAGCGCGAGCCCGACGCCGAGCAACGAGCTCCACGCGGACCGATATGAACGACCGTGGGTGTGACGGATCGATGACATCGACAATCTCCCTTTTCTATTTTCCACGCGCACGACGCACTCTCGCGCACGCGGACGCACAGCACCGGATCCTACGTCCTGGTCACGCCGGACAATCGGGCTAGATCCGGATGCGCATGGGTGAAAAGGGCGGGTGAGAACCCCGGCCTGCACATCGCGGCTCGAAACCAGCTTTCTTACCTATGAACGAGCGTGTGCCGAGGAATGATCTTGGTATCGTCAGCACCCCGCCTCGAACCGCGTCAGGTAGTAGATGAGATCATCGATGGTGACCCCGCCGTCGGGCGTGCCGGTCCCGCTCCCGTCGTCCACGTCCGCGTCGACGTTGCCCGCCTCGAAGAGCCCGAGGTAGTAGATGAGATCGTCGATGGTGACCCCGCCGTCGGGCGTGCCGGTGCCCGAGCCGTCGTCCACGTCGGCGACGCAGGCGGGCGTGGTGACGCTGAAGGTCCACACGGCGTTGCCCCCCGCGAGCCCGTCGCCCGAGGGGAGCGCGCCCGCCACGACCTCGCCGTCGAGCGCCTGGCCCGACGCGGTGGCGGTGATCGTCGAGAGCGCGGTGACGGTGTACGTGCCCGGCGTGAGGGCGGCGGAGAACGTGAGCGTCGCGGTGTTGGTGCCCGCGTTGTAGGCGTGCGAGAAAGGAACGCTCCCGCCCGGGCCCGCGACCGTGAACCGCGATGCGTTCGTCGACACGGGCTCCGAGAAGACCACGCTCACCGACGCGGGGGCCGACGCGAGCGCGAAGGACTGCGACGGCACGGGCGAGACCGAGACGACCTTGGCCGGGCCGTTCACGTACCCCTCGCCCGCCTTGCTGTCGGTCAGGATCCAGTTGCGCGTGGGGTTGAGAGCGTCGGCCTCGTCGAGCGCGACGGCGGTGGCCGGCGCCGGGATCGGGAACAGATAGTGCTGCGTCGTCGCGTTGTTCTGGGCGACGCGGACGACACTGCCCGAGGGCGTGTCGATGCGTACGTCGATGGGCATCTCGAACTTGCCGCCGAACCCCCACGCCGGATCCTGCGTCTGGCGGACGCTCAGGCGCAGGTAGTTCTGCCCGTTGATCGTGGCGTTCTGCCACCCGTAGGCATACGCGGGGGCCCCGATGCCGTAGACCCACTGCTGGAAGAAGGAGTTCAGGTTGAGTCCCGAGACGGACGAGGCGACGGCGGCGAAGTCCTCGGTGGTGGCGCCGGAACCCTGGTGGGCCGCGCGGTAGTCCTGGAGGATCTGGAAGAACGCCGTGTCCCCCACGATGTGGCGGAGCTGGTGAAGGACCCACGCGCCCTTGTCGTAGCTGTAGGTGCTGCTGAAGATCCGGTTCATGTTGCCGATCTGCGCCTGCGGCACGTAGACCGAGTCGGTGGTGAGCGCCGGCCGTCGGGCGTCGATGGCGTCCAGGAGCGCGGGCAAACCCGAAGACCCGGGCTTGCGCTCCTCCCACAGGCATTCGCTGTAGGTCGCGAAGCCCTCGTTGAGCCAGATGTGATTCCACGTCTTGCAGGTGACGTTGTCGCCCCACCACTGGTGCCCGAGCTCGTGGGCGACGACCGATTCCCAGAACCCGCCCATCCCTGTGTTCGTCTGGTGCTCCATCCCTCCCGAGAACGGGAACTGGTACATCCCGTACTTCTCGCCCACGAAGGGGTACTCCCCGAAGACCGGGCGGAACGCCGCGAGCATGTCGATGACCTTCTCCCATCCCGCGCGGTTGGTCGGGGTGTCGTCGGCGGGATAGATGTTGTAAATCACGGGCATGGACCCCGTGCCCCCGCCCGTGAGCGGGTAGGTGTACGTCTGCTGCCAGGTGTTGTAGTTGGTCGTCGAGAAGAACCAGAGGTACGTCGAGGTCGGGATGCTCGTGGCCCAGCGGGTCTTGTTCTTGCCCCCCGCGACGGGCGTCACGCTCTGGAGCAGCCCGTTGGAGACGGTGCTGAGGGTGTTGGGCGCGGTGATGGAGATCGACCCGGTGAACTTGTCCGAGTTGTCCCCCGAGGTAAAGACATCCCCGTCCTTGACGGGCCACCACGTCGCGGCGAAGTAGGCCTCGCTGAGCGTGGTCACAATGTCTACGCCGTTCTGCTGCTGGAACTCGATGGACCCGAACCCGCGCGAGACCGCCGTGCCGGAATAGTTGATCCGGACGGTGAACTCCTCGTTGAGGTTGTACGGCCGGTCGAGCGTGATGCGCCGGACATAGCTGTTGGCGCCGGGGGTGGTCGCGGTCGCGGAGGTCGAGCCGTTGAGCAGGATCGAGCTCACGACGAACTGGCTGCGCAGCACGAAGGAGAACTGCGTGAGCCCGTTCACCTTCGATCGCACCCGCATGGTGTTGCTGCCGGAGATCACGCCCGTCGCCGGGACGACCTCGATGTCAAGGTCGCTGGTCAGAAGGTCCGTGTCGCCCAGGGCTTCACGCGAGGTGAACCCGCCCGAACCCTGGCCGCCGGGCTCTCCGATGGGCAGCCCAAGGCGTTCACGCTCCAGGAGCATGTGGGCCTTCCCGCACCCGCAGAACCCGGAGGTGAAGTCCGGCACCACACCGTGACGGTCCGCGAGCGACGTCTGAGCGAACGAACTCCCCGCGGCCAGGGCCACCGCGCCGACGAGCCAGAGACGATTCGACATCCCGCATTCTCCTTCCGGCAAACACCATCCCCAACACAGGGCCGCCCACGAGAAACGCGACCGACGCCAACATCGCCAGCCCACCGACCCGCATCCGACGCTCTCGAACCCAAGCCGCGAACGGGCATTGTGGTGCCCGGACGGGCGCGGGGCAAGCGTATCGCGCCCCCGGAGCGCGTTATCGGGTGCCCGGCCCGCGGACGCCCCGCACCCGGCGCGACGAGATCGCGGGTGTCGTCGGCTTGACCGGGGCTCATTTTCAGAAACAATTGAAAGCCGCCGGGCGATTCTGACCCCCGGCCTGGAACTCACCGTGCCCAGCATCTTCTCACCCCCCGAATCTCGCCCCCATCTCGACGCCCGCGACGAGGGGCTCTTGGAGGCGGTGGCGCGGGGAGAGGCCCGCCTCACGCCCGAGCAGGGGCTCGCGCTGTACCGCTCGCAGAGCCTGTGCGAGCTCGGGCGGTGGGCCGACGCCCGCTGCCGCGCCCTGCACGGCGAGCGCCTGCGCACCTACATCATCGACCGCAACATCAACTACACCAACGTCTGCAACGCCAAGT
>CAZTJZ010000102.1:0-10313 GCA_964614075.1 uncultured Phycisphaeraceae bacterium | reverse complement strand
CGCCGCGAAGCCCGTGATGGCGCAGAGCCAGCGCTCCAGGTCGGCGAAGAGGCGCGCGTAGCCGGCGGCCTGCTCCCGCGGGACGAAGGGGTGCAGGTTGGCAAACTCGGGCCACGTCACGGGGATCATCTCCACCGTGGCGTTGAGCTTCATCGTGCACGAGCCCAGGGGGATCATGCTGTGCGCGAGGGAGAGGTCTCGGTTCTGCAGCTGGACGATGTAGCGGAGCAGCTCGTGCTCGCTGTGGTACATGTTGAAGACCGGGTGCGTGAGATACCCGCTCTGGCGTGCGAAGGCACGGGGCACGCCGGTGTCGAGGTCGTGCGCGAGCGCGTCGGCGTCGAACGCGGGCGGGGTGCCTTTGTGGAACGCGCGGAGCAGCCCCGAGATCAGCCCGCGATCGGCGGTCTCGTCCAGGGTGATGCCCACGGTGCCGTCGGCGAAGACCCGGAGGTTGATCCCCTCGTTCTTGGCGGCGGCGAGAATGTCCGAGGCGGAGGAGCCCGCGCCGGGGCGGACGCGGAGGGTGTCGAAGTAGGCGTCGTGGAGCGGTGTGTGCCCGAGCTTCTTGAGCCCGGCGCCCAAGACCCGCGCGAACGCGTGTGTGCGGGCGGCGATGCGGCGCAGGCCTTCGGGCCCGTGGTACACCGCGTAGAACCCGGCCATGATGGCCAGCAGCGCCTGGGCCGTGCAGATGTTGCTGGTGGCGCGGTCGCGCTTGATGTGCTGCTCGCGGGTCTGGATGGCCATGCGGAAGGCGGGGTGCCCGTGGCTGTCCCTCGACACGCCGATGATGCGCCCGGGCATGCGCCGGGCGTGCTCGTGGCGTGTGGAGATGAAGGCGGCGTGGGGCCCGCCAAAGCCCATGGGCACGCCGAAGCGCTGGGCGCTCCCGACGGCGATGTCGGCACCCAGTTCACCCGGGGGGGTGAGGAGCGTGAGGGCGAGCAGGTCGGTGGCCATGACGACGAGCGCGCCGTGCTCGTGGGCCTTGTCGATGAGCGCGCGGTCGTCGCGGAGGGCCCCGTCGCTGGCGGGGTACTGCACGAGCACGCCGCACACGTCCTGCGCGACCGCGCTGTCGCTGGCGGGGTCGCCCACGCTGACGGCGATCCCCAGGGCGTGGGCGCGCGTCCGGACCACGTCGATGGTCTGCGGGTGGCAGTCGCCGGCGACGAAGAACCGCTTCTTGGAGCCGTCATGCCCCCCCGCCGCGGCGAAGCACATCGCCATCGCCTCGGCGGCGGCGGTGGCTTCGTCGAGGAGCGACGCGCCGGCGAGCGGGAGCGCGGTCAGGTCCGCGATCATCGTCTGGAAGTTGAGGAGCGCCTCCAGACGCCCCTGGGAAATCTCGGCCTGATAGGGCGTGTACTGCGTGTACCACCCCGGGTTCTCCATGATGTTGCGGAGGATCACCCCGGGCGTGATGGTCCCGAAATAGCCCAGCCCGATGCAGGAGCGCAGGACGGCATTCTCGTCGGCGATGGCGGCGAGCTCCTGGAGCAGCTCGTGCTCGCCCCGGGGCTCGCGTCCGACGTCGAGAGCCATGGGCCGAGTCAGGCGGATCGACGCGGGGACGGTGGCGTCGGTGAGCTCGTCGAGCGAGCGGCACCCCAGGAGCTCGAGCATCTGGGCGATGTCGCGCTCGTCGGGGCCGAGGTGGCGGTGCAGGAACGTGTCGGTGGGGTTGAGGAGCGAGGACGCGGAGCCCGCCTTGGGCGCCTTGGGGGTGGTCGTGGGCATGGACGATCTCGCGAGAGTGTGCCTCAGGCCCGGCAACCGGCACCGTCGGGAACACACCCCCGAGGGCCGATGCGGAGAGGAGTGGGACGGGCCCAGTGTAGGGGGCGGCGTGGGGCGTTCTCCCGCTACACCCGCGCGATCCCTACGCTTGGTGTGCTCGAAGAAACGCCCAACCCCGCACCGAACGGGCGTTGCGCGTCGAGCCGAGGAAACCACCGATGAAGCTCTGGACTTCGAGTCGTTCACGGACCGCGATTCTCGTGGCGTCGGCGATGGTCGCCGGGGGCGTGGCCTGGGCGGGCGAGCTGTCGCGGCACACCAGCCCGGCGGGGGGCGAGACACTCACCGCCGACGCCGCGGTCTATCGCCAGCATCTTTCGACGCTCGCTGACCCCAAGATGGAGGGACGCGCCCCGGGCACGGAGGGTCACAAGCTCGCGGCGGCGTACCTGCAGGGTGAGTTCGAGCGACTGGGGCTCAGGCCGGCGTTCCCGGCGAAGCACGCCGAGGCGGCGGGCGACTCGGACACCAAGGCGTTCCAGTTCGCGCAGCCCTTCGAGGCCCCGCCGTCGTACCGCCCGGGCGACTCGATCAAGCTGCTGGCGCAGCGTGTGTCGTACGTGGCTGGGGGCGTGGCTGGGGGCGTGGCCGGGGGTGGGGCCGGGGGTGGAGGGAACGAGGTCACGCTGACGCCCGCGAAGGACTACAACGTGCTGGGGTATTCCGCGAGCGGCTCGGCGTCCGGAGCGCTCGCGTTCGCGGGCTACGCGATCACCAACGACGACCGGGGGTACGACAGCTTCGGGGGCGTGGGCGATGCGCTCAAGGGCAAGGTGGCGCTCGTGCTGCGGTTCGAGCCCTTCGATGGCGAGGGCAAGAGCCAGTGGGCCGACGTGGGCTGGTCGCCCAGCGCGGGGCTCGTGCCCAAGCTCACCCGGGCGGCGGAGCACGGGGCGAGCGCGATCATCCTCGTGAACCCGCCCGACGCCAAGGACGACCGGGTGAACGTGCTCGAGGATCTCTCGCTCGCGGGGCGGACGGCGCTGAGCGTGCCGATCGTGATGATGACCGCCGACGCGGCGGATGCGCTGGTGCGTGCGGCGGACGGCGGGGGGCGCGGGCTGCGTGACCTGGTGGCGCTGGCGAACACGCCGCCCGAGGGGAAGGGCTCGGTGATCGATCTTCCCCGAGCGCCCGTGTCGATCTCGGCGACGCTGGAGCGGGTTCCGATCATGACGCAGAACGTCGGCGCGGTGCTCCCGGGGCGGGGCGCGTTGGCGGAGGAGTACGTCGTGGTGGGCGGGCACTACGACCACATCGGGTACGGATACTTCAGCTCGCGCGACCCCAACCCCAAGGGCAAGCTCCACCCCGGAGCCGACGACAACGCGTCGGGCTCGTCGGGCGTGCTGCTCGCGGCGCGCAAGCTCTCGCAGGACTACGCGAAGCTGCCCGCGGAGACCCCCGCACGCTCGATCCTGTTCCTGGGTTTTTCCGCGGAGGAATCCGGGCTCAACGGGTCGGTGCACTACTGCAAGGAGCCCATCGCGCCCCTCGAGAAGCACGCGCTCATGCTCAACATGGACATGATTGGTCGGCTGCGCGAAGGGCAGCTGGAGATCGGCGGGGTGGACACCGCCGAGGGCTTCCGCGACTGGCTGCAGCCCTACTTCGGCGCCAGCGGGCTGACGATCGCCCAGAAGGGCGGCGGGGGCGGGCCCTCGGACCACGCGACGTTCAACCGCAAGAACATCCCGGTGCTGTTCTTCTTCACGGGTCTGCACAAGGAGTACCACGCACCGGGCGACGTGCTGGATCTCATCAACGTCGAGGGCGCGACGCAGGTAGTGGACCTCGTGCATCGAATCGCGCTGGACGCGGCGTTGCGCCCGGAGCCTTTCGTCTACACGAAGAGCGAGGGCGACTCCGCCGCCGACCCGCAGGGCACGCCGGGCGGGTCGCGCGTGCGCTTCGGGATCGCGCCGGGCGACTACACGGGCACCGAGAAGGGCGTGGCGGTGGGCGAGGTCTTCCCCAACACCCCCGCCGCCAAGGCGGGCGTCAAGGCCAACGACCTCATCACGCACTGGAACGGGACGCGGATGATGTCCGTCGAGGAGTGGATGCCCCTGCTCAGCAAGCACAAGCCGGGCGACGAGGTCACGATCACCGTGCTCCGCGGCGGCGAGGAGATCACGCTGACGTGCACGCTGGTGGGCCGCGGGCGCGGGGGGAGCTGAGACGCCGCGCCGAGGGGCTACTCGGGCGGGAGCGAACCGGGGACGAACCAGCGGAGCCGCCACTCGCCCTTTTCCTGGACCATGTCCATCCCGACCCAGCGCATGCCCTGCACCATCGGGCCGTCGAGGATGAGCCGGCGGCTCTTCCCGCCCATCGATTGCTGGATCACGCCGGGCGTGTGCTCGCCCAGGGGCATGGCGCGGAAGAGCGCCCGGACGTCGTTGACGTGCTGCTGGAGCGTGCGGAACGCCTCGCCCGGGTCGAGCCCGCGCTCGATGTACTCGCGCCGGGTTACGTCGCTGAGCACCTGATCCACGAAGAGCTTCTCGTCGCTGTCCAGGAGCACGCGGGCGATGTGGGACATCAGGTGGCGACCGGTGCGGGCGTGGAGCGTGACGCTCCCGTCCTCGTGCTCGACCACGGGCTCGAACCCGGGGCCCGAGGGATCGATGAGCTCGCCCTTGGGCCCGGTGACGGCCATGCCGGCCTGCGCGCCGGGCACCCGGCCCAGCGGCGGGTTGTAGCGCACGACGCGCCGCTCCATCTCGCAGCCCGCGAGGGTGATCGAGATCGCGATGCACAGGGCGGGGGCTCGCACGGCTGCTCCTGAGGGATCTAGTCCAGGACCGGCGCGGTCTCGACGCCCTCGCGCCCGCGGCGCCAGACGTCGTGCACGCGGAACTCCGCGCGGGGCTCGGCGAAGTCACTGCGGGCGTGGCACCCGCGGGACTCCTCGCGCCACGCCGCCGAACGGGCCACGAGCGCCCCCAGGAGCAAGAGGTTCTGCGTCTCCCACCCCGCGGGCTCGTCGAAGATTTTGTCGAGCATGTAGCGGGCCCAGAAGTCGAGCATGCGCTGCACGTCGCGGAGCTTGGCGCCGGTGCGCTCGATGCCCACGTTCTTCCACATCGCCGAGCGGAGGCTCGACTTGACGTCCTGCAGGTCCAGCTCGCCCTGCTCGCTCAGGGGGATGTCGCTGACGACGGCGACGGGCGCGGGGCGGGCCCGGGCGGCCCAGGCGTTGGACGTGCCGTTCCCCTTCATCTCCTCGCACGCGATCCCCGAGGACTCGCCGAAGACCAGCCCGCCCAGGAGCGAGTTGCTCGCGAGGCGGTTCGCCCCGTGGAGCCCGCTGGCGGCCACTTCCCCGACAGCGTACAGCCCCGGGACGCTGCTGCGCCCCTGATCGTCGGTCCGCACCCCTCCCACCGTGTAGTGGGCCGCGGGGTGGACGGGGATGAGCTCTTTTTCCCAGTCGATCTCGAAGCGGCGGAGCAGGGCGGCGATCCCGGGGAACCGTGCATCGAAGCCCCGGATGTGCCGGCAGTCCAGCCAGACCTTCTGCCCGCCCTGCTTGGCGATCTGGCGCACGATGGCCCGGGAGACCACGTCGCGCGGCGCCAGCTCGGCGAGCGGGTGAACGTCGGTCATGAAACGAAACCCGCTCGCGTCCAGGAGCTGGGCGCCCTCGCCCCGGACGGCCTCGGTGATGAGCAGGCGCTGCGCGCCGGGCAGGTAGAGCGCGGTCGGGTGGAACTGGACGAAGGCCATGTCGGCGATCGCGGCGCCGGCGCGGTAGGCCATGGCGAGCCCGTCGCCCGTGGCCTGCGGGGGATTGGTGGTCTCGCGATACATCACGCCCGCGCCGCCCGTGGCAAGGATCGTGGCCTTGGCCCAGATCATCTGGAGCCCGTAGCGCGGATGGTGGGTGACGGCGCCCATCACGGGCGAGCCGGGCTCGGCGGCGGGGGTGAGCAGATCGAGCGCGAAGCACTGCTCGAAGATCCGCAGCCGCTCCTTCCCCAGCGACCGCGCCCGATCGAGCAGGCAGCGCTGGAGCTCTCGCCCGGTGGCGTCGCCGTCGCTGTGGAGGATCCGCGAGGCGTTGTGCCCGCCCTCGCGTCCCAGGGCGGCGGCCCCGCGCTGGTCGCGGTCGACGCGCATGCCCCAGTCGATCAGCTCGCGCAGGAGCCTGGGCCCCTCGCGCACGACGCGGCGCACCACCGCCCCGTCGCAGAGCCCCGCGCCGGCGACCAGCGTGTCCTGGGCGTGCCCTTCTTCGGAATCGCCCGGGCCGATCGCGGCGGCGATCCCTCCCTGGGCCCACGAGGTGTTCGTGCTCTTGAAGTCGCCCTTGGCGAGGAGGATCACCTCGCCGTGCGTCGCGGCGGCGATCGCCGCCCGCAGCCCCGCCACCCCGCCCCCGATCACCAGCGTGTCGGTGAAGATCTGGGGGAGGAGGGTCGAGCGGAACGGGATCAGGTATCGGCGTTGATCGAAGATCGCGTCCACGCCAGGCGTCCCCCGCTTACTTCTTCGGCGCACACCCGCAGCCGGTCCCGCACCCGCCGAAGCCCTTGCCCTCCTCTTCGAGGCGTCGGCGCACCTCGTCCGCGCCGATGAGCCTGTCGAGCTTGAGCCGCAGGAACCGCGCGTGATGCTCGACGTGCCAGGTGTCGTAGGCGAGGATGGTCTTGAGGGTCTGCTCGCCGCGCTGCGGGTGCATCCCGCGGCGGGCGAACGCCGACTCGGGGAGGCTCTCCAGCCAGAGCCCGGTCCACTGCCGCAGCGTATGGACGACGGCGACAAACCCGCCCAGGGCGCTGGCGACGCGGGCGTCGTCGGCCTCCTTGCTCGGCGCGGGGCCAGACCCCGACAGCCCGTAGATGTTCGTGTCGATGAACGCGTTCTCGTCCCAGACCTGGAACACCGGCGAATCCTCGCCCACGATGCGGCGCATGCGCTCGACGAAGACGATCTCGGCGTCGGCGAGGTGGCCCAGCAGCACGCGGACGGGCCATCGCCCCACGCCCGCCTCGGGCAGGAACGCCGTGTCCATCTGCGACTCGCTGAGCCAGAAGACGCGCCGGTCGTAGTTCTCCACACCCCGGCGGTACCGCGAGATGAGCTCGCGCACGGGCATCGCCAGGAACTCCTCGACGGGCGGCACGGGGGGTGGCACGGGCGTCGCGTGCCCGCAGCACGACGACTCCGCCGCGCTGCCCTTGGGCTCTTGCTGGGTGGTGGTCATCGAGGATTATAGTGGGCGCGCGGGGCGGGCTGTCGGCGGGGGTGCAAGCCATTGACGACGCGAGCTCGGCGTTGCGCTACCCCCGCGTCTTCGCGCCGCCGCTACCCTCCCTCATGCCCCCCCGACACCTCGCCCTCCGCGTCATCACCATGCCCAAGGACACGAATCAGTACGGGACGATCTTCGGCGGGGTGATCCTGTCGTACATCGACCAGGCCGGGTTTGTCGAGGCGCGTCGGCACGGCGTGCACCGCTGGGTCACCGCCTCCCTCGACCGCGTCGACTTCAAGGCCCCCATCGGGCTGGGCGACACCGTCAACTTCTTCACCAGCGTCTCGCGCCTGGGAACCAAGAGCGTCACCGTCGCCGTCGAGGTCGAGGCGGAGCGCTATGCGTCCGGAAAGTCGGTGCCCGTGACGACGGCCACGCTGACGCTCGTCTCGGTGGACGCTTCCGGGAACCCCATCGCTTTCCGCACGCCCGCGACGGTTTAGCCTCAAGCCCGGGGCGTCCTTTTTCGATTACACTGGCACCATGCCCTCGATTGACACCACCAACGTCGCCGCCCGCACCGAGCAGGGAACTCTCGTCGCCCGGATCCGCTGCCCCAAGGTCAGTGACTTTGAGTCGCCCGGGATCCTCGCCGACCTCAAGCCCGCCCTGGCGGCCCACGCGGGGCGCCTGGTCGTCGATCTCGCGGAGGTCACGCTTATCTCCTCCGCCGGGCTGGGCATGCTCATCCAGCTCAAGCGCGAGTGCGACGGGGCGAAGGGGAAGCTGGCGATCTGCGGCGTGAGCGAGGAGATCATGGGGCTGTTCAAGCTCACGAACCTCCACCGGATGTTCACGATCAAGCCCGACCTCGCGCAGGCGAAGAGCGCGGTACAGTAACGCATGCGGACGTCAGCGCGCCTGGGCGTGCTCCTCTCGGGGGGCGGGCGCACACTCCTCAACCTGCAGCGCGAAGCCATCGCGGGACGCCTGGACGCGTCGATCGTGCTGGTCATCGCGTCGACCGAGTGCGCCGGGGCGGCCCGGGCCCGCGAGGCGGGGCTGAATGTCCGCGTGATTCCGGGGCGCATCCCGGGCGCGACGCTGGGGGCGCTGCTGCGCGAGCACCGCGTCGATCTGGTGTGCCTCGCGGGGTATCTGAAGCTCCTCGAGATCCCGCCGGGATACGAGGGTCGAGTGCTGAACATCCATCCCGCGCTCCTGCCCAAGTTCGGCGGCCCGGGGATGTACGGGCGCCATGTGCACGAGGCGGTGCTCGCCGCCCGCGAAAAGGAGAGCGGCTGCACCGTGCACTTCTGCGACGCGCGCTACGACACCGGGGCGGTCGTGCTGCGGCGGCGCTGCCCCGTGCTCCCGGGCGACACGCCCGAGACGCTCGCGGCCCGGGTCTTCGAGGAAGAGTGCCGGGCGTACCCGGAGGCGATCCGGCGTGTGCTGGCGGAACTGGCGTAGGCGGCACGTGGGCCCGGCTGGATTCGAACCAGCGACCAGACGAATTATGAGTTCGCTGCTCTACCGCTGAGCTACGGGCCCCGTCGCAAGCGTACGCCGGGAGAGTTGACGCGCCTCAAGAAAAAGACCCCGCGCCGGGGCGGGGTCTTGAGCGTGCTTGAGCTGGTCCGCGTGACGGGAGCCCGTCATTCCTTGATCGGGAGCATGTCGCGGTACGTCGGGAAGGGCCAGAGGTCCGAGGCGACGAGCAACTCCAGCTGATCCACGGCGCCCCGCAGGTCGCCCAGCGCGGGGCGCACCTTGTCGCGGATGTGCGCCGCGTGCTTGGCGGCGTCGGCGTCGTGCTTGGCCAGCGCGTCCTCCAGCTTCTGCACCGCCGTCTGGCACTCGCCCGCCAGCTCGGCGAACGACTCCAGCTGCTCGCGGAGCGGCGCGACCTCGACGTCCGCCGCCTCGCTCGCGGCGACGGCCTCGGCGAGCATCGCCAGGTGCCGCACCGCCGCGGGGATCACCTGCGTGCGCGCCATGGACGCCGCCGTCTCCGCCTCGATAAGCACCTGCTTCACGTACTTCTCGAGAAAGATGTGCTCGCGGCTCTCGGTCTCCACCTTGCTCAGCACGCCGTACTTCCGCAAGACCTCCACGTTCTTCTTGGAGGAGAGCACCGCGAGCGCGCTCACGGACTCCCGGTAGTTGGGCAGCCCGCGCTTCTCGGCTTCCTTGTGCCACTCCTTGGTGTACCCGTCGCCGTCGAACAGCACGCGCCGGTGTTTCTTGACGATCCGCTGCAGGACCGTGCGCACCGCCTGCTGGATCTTGGCCGCGTTGGGGTTCTTGCCCGCCGACGCTTCGAGCTCGGCGCAGACCGCGTCGAGCGACTCGGCGACGATGGTGTTGAGCACCGTCGCGGGCCAGGCGACGGACTGCGACGAGCCGACGGCCCGGAACTCAAACTTGTTGCCCGTGAACGCGAAGGGGCTGGTGCGGTTGCGGTCGCCCGTGTGACGCGGGAGCTGCGGGAGTGTCTTGGCGCCCAGGTCCAGGTTCCCGCCCTTCATGGTGCTCTTGGCGGCCCCCGCCTCGAGCTGGTCGATGATGTCGGTGAGCATGTCCCCGAGGAAGATGGACATGATCGCCGGAGGGGCCTCGTTGGCCCCCAGGCGGTGGTCGTTCGCCGCCGACGCCACCGACGACCGCAGCAGGTCCGCGTGGAGGTCCACCGCCCGGATGACGGCGCAGAGGAAGACGAGGAACTGCATGTTGGAGTGGGTGTCGTCGCGCGGGTCGAGCAGGTTCACGCCCGTGTTGGTGGACATCGACCAGTTGAGGTGCTTCCCGCTCCCGTTGATCCCCGCGAAGGGCTTCTCGTGGAGGATGCACGCCATCCCGAAGCGCGGCGCCACCCGACGCAGCGTCTCCATCACCAGCATCTGGTGATCGCACGCGATGTTCGCCGTCTCGAACAGCGGCGCGAGCTCGAACTGGCTCGGCGCCACCTCGTTGTGGCGTGTCTTCACCGGGACGCCCAGCGCGTAGAGCTCACGCTCGGCCTCGGCCATGAACGCGAGCACACGCGTCGGGATCGACCCGAAGTAGTGGTCCTCGAGCTGCTGCCCCTTGGGCGGGCGGGCGCCGAACACCGTCCGCTCGCCCGCAACCAGGTCCGGACGCCGGAGATAGTGCGCCCGGTCGATCAGGAAGTACTCCTGCTCGCACCCCGCGGTGGCCATGACCCGCGTGACGCCCTCCGCCGACCCGAAGAACTTCAGCACGCGGATGGCCTGCTCGGAGAGGGCGTCCATCGAGCGGAGCAGGGGCGTCTTCTTATCGAGCG
>CAZTJZ010000101.1:0-10369 GCA_964614075.1 uncultured Phycisphaeraceae bacterium | reverse complement strand
ACGCCGTCACGGCGCTCCCCAACGGTGACATCGTGGCGGGTGGGTCGTTCGTTACCGCCGGGGGTATCCCCGCCCCCGGCATCGCGCGCTGGGACGGCACATCCTGGTCAAGGTTGGGAAGCAGCGGGGGTGGCTCGATCTTCTCGCTCGCGGTCCTCCCCGGCGGCGACCTCGTCGCGGGCGGAAGCATCTCCTCCATCGGAGGTGTCACGGCTATGGGTGCCGCTCGCTGGAATGGAACGTCATGGTCCGCGTTCGGCGCAGGCTTCAACGGTGCCGTCAATGCGCTCGCGGTGCTGCCCAACCGTGATGTCGTGGCGGGCGGCAGCTTCCTCCACGCCGGGGACGCTACCGCACTGCGCATCGCCCGGTGGAACGGCAGGTCCTGGTCCCCCCTGGGATCGGGCATGAACGCAAGGGTAACCTCGCTCGCGGTGCTCCCGAGCGGCGACATCGTGGCCGCCGGCGACTTCACAACCGCCGGTGGAGTGCCCGCCAATCGCATCGCCCGCTGGAACGGCACGTCCTGGTCCACGCTGGGGTCGGGCTTGGACGGACCGGTGTTCGCGCTCGCGGTGCTCCCCAATGGCGACCTCGTGGCCGGCGGGCTCTTCACGACCGCCGGGGACGTTCCCGCTCGCAATATCGCGCGTTGGAACGGCACGTCGTGGTCCGCGCTGGGGTCGGGCACGGACAGGTCCGTGTTCGCGCTCGCGGTGCTCCCCAACGGCGACCTCGTGGCGGGCGGGTGGTTCTTGAGTGCCGGGGGTGTCTCCGCCTTCGGCGTCGCGCGATGGAACGGCGCAGCCTGGTCCGCGATGGGGTCGGGCCTCGGTTCCACGGCGTACGCCCTCGCGCTGCTTCCCAATGGCGACCTCGTGGCCGGAGGACTGTTCCTAGTCGCGGGGGTGGACGGAAGCAACAACATCGCACGCTGGGACGGCACACGATGGTCCGCGCTCGGATCGGGCGCGGACAGCAGAGTCAACTCGCTCGCCGCGCTCCGCAACGGCGATCTTGTGGCCGGTGGATGGTTCACCGCCGCCGGGGGAGTCCCCGCCAACCGCATCGCCCGATGGGACGGCACACAGTGGTCCGCCCTCGGAACGGGGCTCGACAACACCGTGAACGCGCTCGCGGCGCTCCCCAATGGCGATCTGGTCGCGGGCGGATCGTTTTTCACCGCCGGCGGGCGCGTCTCGGCCTATTTCGCCACCTACGGCTCACCCTGCCGATGCCCCGCCGACCTCGACTCCGACGGCGTCTTCACCAACGGCGGCACGCCCGACGGCGGAGTCACCCTCGACGATCTCCTGTTCTTCGTCGATGCCTTCCAGGCCGGCCACTTCGCCGCCGACGTCGACGACGGCTCGGGCACCGGCGCCCGCGACGGCGGCGTCACCATCGACGACCTCATCTACTACCTCGGACGCTTCGAAGCCGGGTGCTGAGGCCCCAGGGGGCGAGCAACACCCGAACGTCGGTTCAGGTCCGGGAGCCCTTCATCGCCGAGCAGGTCTCGCAGCTTCGGCGCCCCGATGCGGGTGAACGAATCCGACACCGCGGAATTCGTGTCGCGGTTTTCCGGCGCGATCGCCTTTCTCGGGGGGCGGCGCTTTCGCGCTCACCCCCGCCGGGAGGCCGAACGATGTCGATTCGAAGCGTCGCGTTGCTGATCGGGGTGTCGTGTGCGGCCCGGGGCGCCCTCGCGCAGCCCCCGACGTGCTACACCGGAGCCAACGCGCATGTCTATGGCTGGGGCGGGCAGGCGTACAACCAGACCCAAGATTCGGGCAACGCGCCGGGACCGACGACGGCCTACGCCTCGGGCGGCGGCTCCAGCGGGAACGGTTGCGGATCCCAGTCCGACTCGCGCGTGGACAGCCAGTACGGGTGGGCCTCCATGTCGGGGAGCGGCACGGGCGTCAACTGTCTCACAAGCGACGCCACGATCTACGTGCAGGGCACCGGCGCCCGCACCCAGGATCTCCTGCAGATCTCCTCGACCACGCTCCCCGCGGGCACGCGCGTCCCCATCCGCATCCGCGTGGAAATGGTCGGCACCTGCTCGAGCGTCCAGCCCGGCACGCCCTTCTGCTCGATGCGCACCAGGCTCGAGTTCCATCCCACCTTCAACGCGACCTTCGTCACGCTGGACGAGCCCGGCGTCTCGGACCAGACCGTGGACACCGCGACCGTCGGCGGCACCGTGCAGCTCCTCACATTCCACTGGAGCGTCGCCGGCGCCAGCTCGCCCTTCGTCCAGACCCCCAACACCCCGCAGGTCCCCGTGAGCTGCTCGGTCAACACCCGCGCCCGCTTCATCATCGAGAGCCTCGACCCCCGCGTCACCATCACCGCCTGCAGCGGGCACAACTACGCCGCCGGCGCCTGCCCCGCCGACGTCGACGACGGCACGGGCTCGGGCATCCCCGACGGCGGGGTCACCATCGACGATCTCCTCTACTTCCTCGAGCTCTTCGAGACCGGCAGCATCTTCGCCGACCTCGACGACGGCAGCGCCACCGGCACACCCGACCAAGGCGTCACCATCGACGATCTGGTCTATTTCCTCACTCGCTTCCAAGCCGGGTGCTGACCACCGCTCGCAGCGCACGCCCGCGATCCGCGGCTAGCATCGCCCATGCTCGACCGCGCCCTCCACCAGCGCTGGCTCCTCGAACTCACCCAGATCCCCACCGCCTCCGGGCGAGAGTTCCGCGTCGTCCGGTGGATCGAACGCTGGGCCCGGGAGCGCCCCGAGATCACGCTCACCAAGGACTCCTCCGGCAACCTCCACCTCGCCCTCAAGAACGCCCCGACCGCACGCCGCCCCGTCTACTTCACCGCCCACCTCGACCACCCCGCCTTTGTCGTCGAGCGGCTCGTCGCGCCGGGCATGCTCCTGCTCTCCTTCCGAGGCGGGGTCAACGCCGCCTACTTCCACAACGCACGCGTCCGCATCCACTCCGCACTGGACCTCCCCTTCGAGGGCACGCTCCGCGCGAAAGAAGCCTCGACGATCTTCGACCACTATCTCTGCGAGCTCGACGCGCCCAACAGCCCCGGCGCCGACTCCCTCGCCGTGGGCGATGTGGGCGTCTGGGCGCTCCCGCCCGCCCGGATCGAGCGCGGGCTGGTGTACACGCCCGCGTGCGACGACCTCGCCGCCGCCGCCGCCGCGCTCGCCGCGTTCGACACCCTCCGCCACGCCCCGGGCGAGGACGTGCGCCTGCTCTTCACTCTCGCCGAGGAAATCGGCTTTGTCGGAGCGCTCGGCGCCTGCCGCCCAGGCCGCCCCGCGACGATGCCCCTGGACGCCCGCGTCCTCGCCCTCGAGAACAGCCGCAGCTTCCCCGATTCGCCCATCGGGGGCGGGCCCATCGTCCGCGTCGGGGACCGCCTGAGCATCTTCACCCCGGCGCTCACCGCCTCCGTCGCCAAACGCGCCGAGGAGCTCGCCGCCCAGGAGAAGAAAGCCGACCGCGTCTGGCCCTGGCAGCGCAAGCTCATGGCCGGCGGCGCCTGCGAGGCCTCCGTCTTCTGCCACGCCGGCTACGACGCCACCTGCGTCTGCCTCCCCCTGGGCAACTACCACAACATGGGCCAGCTCGCCGAGCTCGAAGCCAAGGCCCTCGACTCCCCCGCCATCGCTCCCGAGTTCATCGCCCTCGCCGATTTCGAGGGGCTGGTCGATCTCCTCATCGCCTGCGGCACGCACCTGCCCGAGTCCGCTCGCCTCCCCGACCGCTTCGAGAAACTCTGGAACGAACGCTCCTTCGTCCTCAACAACCCGTAACCCGTTCTCGCGCCACCAACGCCGCGGCACTCCCCCTCCTCGTGGCACAGATGTCCCACCTGTCTCCTCCACCTTCTCCATCCTGCGCTCCCACACCCCCTTCAGCCGCGACCTCTTCAAGCCGATAACACCCCCGGGGTTTCCCGCATGACACCACCGCGCCCACGCCACGCCATCGTCCTCGGCGGAGGATTCACCGGACTCGCCGCCGCCATCGAGCTCGCCTCTCTGGGCCTGCGCGCCACCCTCATCGAGCAACGCCCCACCCTCGCCGCCCCCCGCGACCTCACCCTCGCGACCCCCCGCGGAACCTACCGCTTCGACACGAGCCTCGCGCCACGCTCCATCAGCCCGCACCTGCGCTCACTCTTCGTCCACGCCGGCCGCTTCCTGAACGACTCCGTCGCCCTCTCCCGCCCCGGCACTATCCTCCGCGCCTTCGTCCCTGACCAATCGCCCTTTGATCTCCCCGCCGACGCTAACGCCGCCCGAGCCGAGCTCGACCGCGTCTTTCCGGGCAGCGGCAACGGCTTCGACCGCCTCCTCGCCTACGCCCGGCGCATGCACGCCCTCGCCGAGGGCTCTCTCAAGCACGCCGCGCCCGATTCTCCCCTCGATCTCCTCCGCCACGCCTGCGCCGACGCGACGCTGGCCCGCGAGCTCCTCGCCTCGCGCGCTCACGCCTCCGCCGCCCGCACGCTCGCCGCGTTCTTCCCCGATCCGCGGGCCGCGAAAATCCTCGCGCACCTGCTCGACCCGCTCGCGTCCTCGCTCTCCCTGACCCCGTCGCCCGCGCTCCGACACATGTCTCGCGCGTTCGATCACCCGCGCTTCGCCGCCTCGCCGAGCACGCTGCTGGACGCCATGGAATCCCTCGCCCGCGACCTGGGCGTCGAGATTTTGACGGGCCTCCCCGTAACGCGGCTCGCCATCGACGCCACACGCCTCACCGCCGCCGAGCTGGCCGACGGTCGGCTCGTCGTCGCCGACGCTGTCCTCTCCACCCTGGGCCCGCACACGACCCTCCGCGACCTCATCGCCACGCCGCAGGCCCGGGAAGACCTCGCAGAGCTCTCCGCGCGCCACGCCCCCTCGTCGAGCGCCTTCGTCCTCTGCCTGGGGCTCACCCGCCGCTACGAGCAGCTCGCCCACACGAACGTCTTCCTGTCCGAGGATCGATCGCGCGAGGACCGCGAGATCTTCCACGACGACGCGATCCCCCAGGACCCCACCCTCGAGGTCCTCGCCGCCTCGCCCCTCGCCGAGTCGTGCGCCCCGCCCGGGCACGATTCGCTCCGCGTGGTCATGCGCGTCCCGCCCCTCGCCCGCCACCACCGCTGGCGCGACGCCACACTCTCAGACCCAACCCTCCCGGGCCCCATGCTCCAGGCCTGCCGCAGGCTCATCCTCGACACCCTCGAACGCCGCGGGCTCACCAACCTCTCTCGCCACATCGCCGCCGAGCACGCGATCACGCCCGCCGAGCTCGCCCACCAACGCGAGCAGGGCGCCACCGCGACGTTCGCAACCCACCACCTCCGCGGGCTCTTCCACGCGCCCCACACCACGCCCGCCGCGACCAATCTCTTCCTCGCCGGCGCGGGCTGCGCCCCGGGCCCCCTCGACCACGACGCCTCCGCCATCACCGCCGCCCGCCTCCTGGCCCAGTCCCTCGGACAAGCCAGAACCGCCGCATAGATCCGACTCGTACTTCTACGTTTCCTCTCGTGGCACAGTCGTCCCGCCTGTGTCCTACTCCTCCTCGCGCCACAGGCCTCCCGCCCGCGCTTCTACACCTTCTTCTCCGCGCCCCCCGCCGGCTTGCCCGGTGGCGGCGGCGGGAACAACGCCCGGTCAAACCCCAGCGCCCCGCTCCCCAAGAACACCAGGCTCATCGACATCATCGCGAGCGCGCCCTGCCACAGCAGCGTCGCGTACGCGTAGTTCCCCGCGCTGTCCATCTCCCACATCGCGCCCAGGCCCCCGCCCCCCCGCAGCGACGGCCCGATCTGCGTCAGCCACGCCGCCGCCGTGATCAACGCCCCGAGCCAGAACGCCGAGAACCGCGTGAACAACCCCACCAGCACGAACGCGCCGCACGCGATCTCCGTCACCGCCGCCGCCCACGCCAGCGTCACGGGCCAGTGATCCTGCGCCAACGCCCTGGGCCACAACCCCTCCTCCCCCGACGCACGGACCAGCAGCAGCGTCAGCCCGTACACCCGACGCACCTTCACCCCCTCGGGATAGTCCCCCGCCGTCGCCCCCGCACCCCGCGCCAGCACCACCTCGAACCCGCCGCTCGACAACGGCCCCGTCGGGTCCGGCCACTTGGGCGGCTTCTTCTCCTCCACCTTCGGCTCGGGCACCTTCGGCGCCACCGGCTTCTCCGCGGGTGCCGGCTTGGACTCAGGCTTCAGCTCGGGACGTGGCTCGGGCCGAACTTCTGGCTTCGTTTCTGGCTTCGTCTCCGGCTTCGTCTCCGGCTTTACCTCGGGCTTCACTTCGCTCGGCGTTGTCGGCACGCCCCGACGCTCCAGAACTCCAAGGTTCGCCAGCGTCGCCGCCTCGGCACCCTTGACCTCAAACTCCTCCACCACCTTGCCCAGCCCCGCCCACAGAAACGTCACCCCGAGCGCCACCCGCAGAAACAGAGGCGCCAGCGACACCGCCGCACTGTCCTTCACGCTCATAAGCCTCTTCCCGCTCAACGCATCCCGAAATGCCCCGCCACGCCCGCGCTCCAGCCCGATATCTTCGACCAAACCAGGCATTTCTTGCCACTTTCCTCCCCCCAACGAAAAACGCCGACGCCCCCACGGGCGCCGGCGTGATCCGCGGCCTCCACCCCACGCCTTCAGGCCGCGGTCTTCTTCCCGTGCTCGGCCCAGCGCGGCGGCCTCACGTTGCTCTTCGCATCACCCGCCTCGCGCCAGTCCTCCGCACGCCGCAGGCTGATCTCGCTCGCGCAGGTCTTGCGGTACCCCAGCAGCCGGATCACCTCCAGCACGTCCGTCCACGTCGGGTAGGGCCGACCGTTCGCCTTCTTGAACTCGTCGATCGCCACCAGGAACAGGAACTGCTCCTTGGTCATCCCGCCTTCCTCGGCGCTCCGCGTGAAATCGCTCAGGCGACGCCCCGGCCCACGCCGACGCTCGAACCCGCTGTCCGAGTCCTCGTCCACCGCCTCGCCCTGGGCGTTGAGCAGCTGACCCTCGACGTTCATCCCCCGACGGTCCGGGAACACCCGCCGATCCGCCACCGTCCCCCACAGCGTCTTGTCGGGCTTGACCGGCGTGCGGCCACCCTCAGGAGCACCCGCCGAGTCCGCCCCCGACGAGGCCTGACCCGCCTTCTGGCCTGATTTCTGGTTTGAGTTCTGGCCTGAGTTCTGTGCCGCGCCGCTCGACCGCTTCTTGCCGTTCTTCATGGACGTGCCCCCCGTTCCGCCGCCGGGGGGCCCCAAGCCCAAAGTTCACGGCGTGGAACTAGAAATCTTCGTCGTCGTCCGACTCGCCTTCCTCTTCATCATCGTCCACGCCCTCGGAGTCGTCGAACTCATCCTCGTCGTCCTCGAGGAAGTCCTCGTCCTCCTCCTCAAAGTCGGCATCCTCGTCACCGTCCTCATCATCCCCAAAGACGTCCTCGTCGTCATCGTCCTCTTCTTCCTCGCTGGACAGCTCCGGGCGAGGAGCGGGCGCCTGGGGCATCTCACGCCACGCGCCGTCCCAATCCACAACCCGGGCCTCCTCGATTCCCACCACCCCCGCCAACGCCATCCCGAGTTCCCGGTTGTCCTGCGCCATGTCCATGCTCCACACTCCCTCGCTCGACTCAGCCCGACCCACCCTCACCCGCTTCTCCGACAGGCCTCTCGATCCGGTTCCTTCATCCACCAAACTTCAGAACGTCCTGTACTCAGAAACTCCAGGCCTCAGAAACTCCAGGCCGGTCTCTCGACCACCACACCCCCGCCCGCGCAATCGGCCCATTGTTGTGCCCACGCCGCGCCGGTCAAGCCCACCCACCCCCCGGCGCGCCCGTACAGTACAGCCCTCTCCCATCCAGTCAACCGCGAGAGTTTTCCACACCCCATGCCCGAATCACACTCACCCTCCTTCAGCCCCGCCGCCCTCCTCGCCGCCATCCTCCTTCCGGGCGCCGGGCACGTCGTTGCCGGCGAACGCGCCCGCGGGCTCTGGGTCGCCTCGGGTGTCCTGGGCCTGTTCTTCGGCGGACTCCTCATCGGCGGCATCGACGCCGTCGATTCCAAGGAGGACCGCATCTGGTTCGTCGGCCAGGCCCTCGTCGGGCCCGTCGCCTTCGCCGTGGACTACGCCCACCAGAACCATTTCAAAATCCGCTCCGATCAGCCCCGCGGTCGGGGCTACACCGTCCGCTCCGCCGACCCCGGCGAGGGACGCAAGCCCGACGGCACCCTTCAGATCCCCGGCACACCCCCCAACGAAAAATCCATCGCCAAGGTCAACGAGCTTGGCACGCTCTTTGCCACCATCGCCGGCATGCTCAACCTCATCGCCATCATCGACATCGCCGCCCCCACCTCCCGCGCCAAGGCCAAGGCATGACCCTCCTCTACACCCCCTTCATCGATCCCATCAACATCCACCAGTACTGGTACCTGTTCCTGTTCCCCCTCGCGCTGGGCGTCTCCGTCGCGTACAAGGCCGTGCGCATCCCCGACATCAAGCTCCTCCCGCGCCACGCCCTCACCATGACCGCGCAGATCGTCCTGGCCATGATCGCCCTGGGCGCCGCCTCCTACATCTTCGTCCAGCACATCGTCCCGCTCATCGCGCCCAAGTAAGCCCCCCGCGACCGCTTCTTCGGACGATCATCGCCTCAGACGGCTACTTCTTGAGGTAGTTCCCCACGCTCAGACGCACCGGGTGGTCCAGGTTCTGGATCATGTAACGCAGCGCGTCCACCGCGTGATCGAACCCCTCGCCCTTCACCGGCACCAGGCTCTCGGGCGCCTCCGCCGGGTAGCGGTACCGCTCCAGGCTCTCGATGAGCACCCGGCATCGCTCGTGCACGAACAGCCTCGCCCGCGTCCCCGCCGGGCGCAGCCGCGCCCGCAGCAGCTCCAGCCCCGCCTGGATCGGCATCGCCCGCTGGCGCACGCTCAATCCCGCCTGCTTCATGAGGTCGATGTGGCTCTTGCCCGTCTGCTCGTTGCGCGCCCGCCCCGCCGGGTCCACCCCGATCCACACCGGCGCCGGCCAGCGCTCCTCACGCCGCCCGCGCCCCTCGCGGATCGCCGCGATGTGCTCCGCGAGCAGCGTCTCGCGCTCGCTGCGCTCGTCGGTCACCCACACCGCCCCCGCCTCGTCCACGCACGCGTAGACCACCACCGTCGGCGCCCGGAATCCAAAGTCCATCCCCGCGATCCACAGCCGCTCGCCCGCGGGCGCGTCCCCGCGGAACACATGCACCGCCGGGTCGAACTCGGGGAGCACCGCGTCGCTGCGCGTGGGGCGTTCGCAGAGCATCTCGCTCCGCCACGTCGCCACGCTCACACGCCCTTTCATCCCCAGCGCGTCCTCCACCGCGACGTGCCCCGCGGCACCCCCGCGCGCCTTGGCCTTCCCCGCGCACTCGGGATGGAGCGCGCAGGTCTCGCACGCACGCTCCGGGCCGCACGCCCCCAGCACGTCCACCACGCCCCAGCGCAGCAGCCGCCGCTTCCCCGCCCGGCACTCCTCCACCAGCTCGTGCATGAGCCCGTGCGGGAGGTGCATCGTGCTCAGGCACTCGACGCTCCCCGGAACCTCGAACGCGCCGAACGTCCCGCTCCGCGTGACGAGCTGCGCCGCCCGCCACACCTCGCGGTCGAACAGCTCCACCTCGTCGCAGCGGAGCTTCTGCACCCGCGTGCCACGCACCGAGGTCTGGGACTGCGCCAACAGCTCCACCTCCGACCCGTTGATCAGCCGCACGCGACGCTCGGTGATCCGCCCCTTCACCAGCGCCGCGAGCTCCGGACGCCGCGGCGAATCCAGCAGCCTCGTCAGGTGCACGTGCATCCGGCGCGACTGCTCGTAGCTCCCGCCCAGCACGCGGATCTCGATCCCCGGCTTGAAGATCATGTCCAGCAGCGTCGCCACCGCGCCCAGAAACGTCTTCCCGCCCCCGCGGCTCGCCCACACCACCGCGTCCGTCGCCCCGGCACGCTCCCCGCCCAGAGAACGCCGACCCTCGAAGAACGTGTGCGCGAGATAGTCCAGCGGCGGCTCGTGCCCCACGATCAGCGCCGCCCCCGGAATCTCCACCCCCACGTGCGCCTTCACCCACGCCGACAGCTCCTCGCGGTTCGCGGGCGGACGAGACACGTCCACCTCCTCCCGCGCCGGCGCCTTGCTCTTCTTCGCCATGAGCCCTCCCTCCTACGGCATCACGAACACCCGGGGCGGGAGGAGCAGCCGCTCGGCCGCGATCGCCCCCAACGCCGCCCCACGCAGCCCACCCTCCCTCGGGCCCTTGTGCGACTTCACCCACGAGTCCAGCGCCTCGCGGAGGCGCGGACGCCGCCGCAGCACGCCGCGCACC
>CAZTJZ010000100.1:0-10540 GCA_964614075.1 uncultured Phycisphaeraceae bacterium | reverse complement strand
ACCTTGGTCTTGCTCGCGCGCCCGATGGCCATGGGGTCGAGGTTGTGCGCGAGGGGGTTGATGTTGGCGGGGATGACCAACCGCCCCGCGGCGACCTCGTCGCGCACGGCCTCGGGGCCGCGCCCGGGGAAGAGCGTGTCGAAGTGCGGTTCGCGCTCCGCCACGCGCTTCATCTGCGGCGTGATGATCCCGAGGCGCGCGAACTCGAGCTGCGTGAGCGGGCGGAAGCCCTTGGGGTAGATGACGCGGCGGCGGAGGCCTCTGGCGCTGGAGAACTCGACGAACTCGCGCGAGTCGCCCAGGCAGTTGGTGCAGACCTCGCCCCCGGAGCGGGAGACGACACGCGGGAGCGATCGCGAGGAGGCGTCGGGGACAAAGGGGTTGGCGCTCTGTACGTCGCCGCTCCAGGGCGCGTGGGGCAACACGCCAAGATCGACGGCGCTCCAGCCCTCGGGGAGAAAGTCCCACGCGGTCTTGAGGCTGGGCGCGGGCATGCCCGGGGTGTCGGGGCTGGCGAAGGAGCGGGCCCCGCCGACATCGGGCGGGAGCGCGAAGGAGCCCGGGGTGGTGACATTGGGCGCGGAGCCGGGGTTGCGGGCGCCGTGGAGGGGGAGTGCGGTGCGAGAGGCAGCGGCGGTCATGGTCGGGTCTCCTGCCCGGGCGCGGCGCTCGGGCGATAAGGCGTGAGCTCGTGTGTTTCGCATTCGGCCTGCCAGTCGGCGACGCCGATCTCGGGCGTGGCGTTGCGGAAGCAGGGCGCGTTGGCCCGTTTGAGCATGAACAGGCACTGGGCGCGGTGGTGGACGGCGTGGGTGGCGACGTGCGCGAGGGCCGCCCCGAGCGAGAACGTGTAGGTGTCGGGGCCCATGGTGACGCGGAAGGGTGTGTCGAGGCCGCGGTCTCGGCAGCGCCGCGCGACCTGCGCCAGCTCATCCGCGGCTTCGCGGTGCAGCGTGCGGAGCTGGGTCAGGGTTCGGCGGGGCATCTCGGGCTTGGGGCCGACGGGCGCGAAGTAGGACCACGAGGAACCTTCGGGGATCTCGATGCTGGGGCGGAGGGTGCGTCCGTCGATGCGGTCGCCCCAGCGGCGTCCGGCGCCGATGATGTGGGTAAGAGTGTCGTGGAGCGTGCCCAGCCCGACGGGGTGCAGGTCGTGGAGGGCGTCGGGCGCGAGCTCGCCGCAGAAGTCCAGGACGCGGGCGGTGGCCCATCGGTCGTGATGCAGGAGGATGTCGAGGCCGTCGCCCGTGAGGGGCGTCGCTGGAGCCATGTCGCTTTCCCTCCGCCGGTGCGAACCGGATCAGGTTCAACGGGTGCGTCTCAGCGGCTGTGGTGGCACCGATCTTCGGACCGGTGCAAGGTGACCACGGGCCGCGCCCCGAGCGTACACGATGTTAGCACATGGAGCGGCGTGCGGATCGGAGACCGGGCTAGGTCACGGGCTCGTCGCTGGCGGCCCGGGGCCCAGGTCGATCGGCACCAGTCCGACGCTCGCGCGCCAGGAGATCAGGAGCGATCTGATGCGCTGCGGACGATCACCCGAAGGATCCAGCCGACCGCCCGGATACAGGTACGCATACTCGGCGGGGTGATGCTCTTTGACCCACGCCTCGAACTCCCCCGCACGGCTTGCGGACTGGCCGACGCCCGCGACGAAGAACCCGCGGATGCGGGCGTCATCTGTCACGTACCACGTGAGCATGGTGCGGGACCAAGTTCGTTCCGTCAGCCGGTAATAGTCGTTGGTTTCGTCGACGACGGCCCAGACCGCATCGCCATCGCACTGATAGTCGCCGACGATCCGCTTGGTTCCGCGGAAGAAGGCGTCCCACCCTGCCCAGGCCCCCTCCCCGGGGCGCCAGGGCGAGCCCTGTCCGGTTGGGTTCTCGTACCAGACCCGCGCCCCGGGCGTGATCATGGCCTTCGCGGAATCGAGATCACCGCGATCGCGCGACTCGTTGAAGCGACGGACCACGTCGATTCTGTCGCCGCACGGGCTCGCACACCCGGTGATCGATGTGCAGATTGCCGCGACGGCGACGATGAGGCCGCACGCTGCTCGGGCATGCTTCACGAGAGGTTCCTCCGATGGTGCGAACCGGATCGGGTTCAAAGGGTGCGTCTCGGCGGCTAGGGTCAATTCCGTGCCGCGCCCCGAAGCGTGGTTCATTCTAGAGGCGTCGATCCCCGGAGACTCAGCGGTCGTCCTGGGCTTTGCGGCGTCTCACGGCACCTTCCTCGTCCATCCTTGTGATCGGGGACTTCAGGATGCCGAGGTACTCGCGCCACGGGCCGATCTCGGTCTGGTACTGGGTGGCCATGGCCTTGGCGATCTGTGCGAGGTGGTTGAGGTCGTGCGTGGCCCAGGTGGCGAGCAGCTGACCGAGCGTCACCGAGCCCAGCGCCTGGTGCAGCCCTCGCCGATCGAGGTCGGCGGGGCTGAGGCGGAGCGCGCGGAGCGACTGGAGATTGCCCGTGCGAAGCTCGGCAAACTCGTCCAGGAGGTTGTCGATGGTCTTCCCTCGGCTGGCTTCGAACTGCGCGTAGCGGTCGTACTTCTCGAAGGGTCTTGAATCGGCGTGCTCGAGGATGAGGCGGGCGCGGACCATCCAGTCGGTCTTCTCGCCCTCGATGAGATGGCCCACAACGTCGAAGGGGCTGAAGGTGTCGCTGCCGTAGGTCGCGTGGAGCCAGAAGTCCGAGACGCCGCTCAGAAGTGAGCGGAGTGTGGCGGGCGTGCGGGTGAGGATCTCCTCGATGTGGTGGAGTTGGAGCGTCACGAGGAGTTCCCCCATACCGCTACGCGAGCGGGTTTCCTATGCTCAGGGCATGAGCGTTGGCATCTTACTTCTTCGTGGCGTCAATGTGGGCGGGCGCAACCTACTTTCTATGTCCCTGCTCCGCGAGTTGGGCGAATCGATCGGTTTGCGCCGTGTCACCACGCTGATCCAGAGCGGGAACATGGCCTTTCATGCCCCGGGCGGGCTCGGGAAGATCGCGCCGGCGCTCCAGGGCGCCATCGAGTCCCGGCTCGGGTTTCGTCCGAGCGTGATCGTGCGCTCGCTCGCGGAGTGGCGTCGTGTGGTCGACGGCAATCCGTTCGCGGGGCACAAGATCGAACCGGCCCGGCTACTGGCAATGTTCCTCGAACGGCCTCTCGAGCCCACGGCGGCTCGGGTGATCGACTCTCTGCGCGCGAGGCACCCGGGTCCGGAAGAGATTCGACCGGCGAAGCAAGTGTTGTATCTCCACTTCCCCTTCGGGGTGGGACGCGCGAAACTCTCCATGGCTGTGATCGAGAAGTCGGCTGGTGTCGCGGGCACGTGTCGGAACTGGAACATCGTGCAGAAGCTGCTCGACATAGGCGAGGCGCTCGAGCGTTCGGGTGATGATCAGTTCCGAACTCCGCGCACGACGTCCACCAGCGCGGGGCGGAGTTCGGGAAAACGGAACTCGAAGCCCTCCTCGCGCAGGCGGCGTGAGACGACGAAGCGTCCGTAGATCGCCAGTTCGGGGTCCGTGCGCAGGACGAGCGGGGCGCCGATCCGCACCATCCACTCGAAGGCGGGGAGCGCGAGGCCCAGGGCTCCGAGCCCGCCCGCGACGCGGCGCAGCTCGCGCATGAAATCGATCTGCGTCACGGGGTTTGGGGACGAGGCCACGTACGTGCCGTCCATGGATTCGTCGCGGAGGCCGCGCTCGAAGAGGCGGTTCATGTCGAGCTCGTGGATCCACGACATGCCCTGGCGTCCGGAGGCGACGCGTCCGCCCAGCCCGGCCCGTGCGAGCGGGACGAGCTTGGCGAGCGCCCCGGCGCCCGCGCCGCGGTCGCGCCCGACGACGAAGCTGGTGCGGAGCACCACGCCTCGGACGCCCGCGGGGAGCGACTCCCGGAACGCCTCTTCCCACGCGCGTCCCACGATGGGGGCGAGCCCGAGGCCCGTCGGGCTGTCCTCGTCACAGCGGAGGCTCGGAGGATCGCCGTAGATGTGCGCGGTGGACATCTGCACCCAGGCGCGGGGCGGGCTGGAGACTCGGGCCATGGCCGTGCCGAGCACGCGCGTGGCCTCGACCCTCGAGCGCAGGATCTCATCGCAGTGATCGGGGGTCTTGACGCAATCGACGGTGCGTCCGACGAGATTCACAAGCCCGGCGGCGCCGTCCAGGGCGCTCGTCCACGGGCCGAGCGTGCGTGCGTCCCAGGGAACGTGGGTCCACGAGCCGGGGGCTTTGGGGGCGTGGCGCGAGAGGATCGCGACCTGGCACCCCAGACCGGTGAGGTGGTGCGCGAGCGACACCCCGAGAAACCCGCTGCCGCCGGCGATGACAACCCGCTTGCCCTGCATTCGCACAAGGTAGCACGGAAGGCGCGGGCGTGCGGGCGTGCCGGGGGCAGGGCTAGACCGGCCAGCGCTCGCTCTTGCACCGCGCGGGCGTCGTGGGCTCGAGGGCTCTGAACAGGGTGTACAGCAGGCGGATGCCCGGCGAGGGCTTGCCCGTTTCCATCACGCGCTTGAGCGTGTTCACGATCATGGTGCCGCCCTGCGTCATCTGCTTGGCCGTCTTGGTGCCCGGGGGCAGCTCGTCGATCACGAGGGTGAACTCGGTCTTGCCGGCGGCGTCCTTGAGCTCGTACGTGACCGTGCACTCCGGGTCGTCGAAGTTGGTGAAGCGAAAGGTGTGGCTGAAGCGGGTGGGCGGGACGCACTCCAGGATCGTGCCCACCACGCCCGTGTAGCGGCCGCTGGGGGTGCGCATGGCGAGCTTCGACCCCGCCTGCAGCGCGGGGGTGTGCATCCTCGAGTTGAAGAAGCACGCGATGGGCGCGTCGGTCCGCGTGATCTCCTTCCATACGTCGTGGATGGGCGCGTTGATGGTCACCTTGAACACCCGCTTGCGATCATCCGGCACGGTCCACCGCCTTTCGTTCGGCCCGGGACTCGAGCCGGTCCTTGAGGTCCGCCACACGCTGCGCCCAGAACCCGCCGTACCGATCGGTCCAGCGGTCGTACACGAGCTGGATGGGCGCGAGATTCATGTACAGGCGCCGGTCACGCCCCACCCTCTCCGAATGCACCAGCCCGCACGATTCGAGCACGCGCAGGTGCTTGAGCACCGCGATGCGCGAGACGCTGAACTCCCCGGCCAGCTCGCGCACGTTCCGCCCGGGGCGGGCGAAGAGCAGGTCGAGGATCCGGCGACGCGTGGGGTGCGCGAGCCCTTCGAAGACACGATCGACCCCGTCGCGACGCATAGGTAACCAAGAGGTTACCCATCTGCCGGCGGCGTGTCCACCGCCCACACCGGAATGGCGCACCCGGAATGGCGCACCGGACTGGCGTGCCCGGGGCGAGCGGGCACAGGTCGAGGGGCTGCCGAGGGAGACATTACCGGACGGTTTCGAGAACGTGACGGAGGGGGCAATTCCGCCGATCGGCCGAATCGACGGCGGGCGGAGCGCCGATGTTCTGGGGCTGGCCTTGCGCGCGGGCGCCGGGCGGCGCGGTTCCAACGACAGCGAGGTGCGGCGTGAAGTTTGTGCTTGGCTTTCTCGGCGGTGTGGTGGGCGGCGTGGTCGGCGCGGCGATCTGGGCCGCGGTGACTTACTTCACGCACTACGAGATCGGATGGATGGCCGTGCTGCTGGGCGCGTGCGTGGGCCTGGGCTGGGCGCTCTGTTCATCGAAGCGCGGCGGGGCGGTCTCGGGCGTCGTGGCGGCGCTCATCGCGATCGCGGCGGTGTTCGGCGGGAAGTTCGCGGTCGCGCACTTCATGGTGCAGGACTTCATCACGGGCCAGAGCAGCGAGAAGATGACCGACGCCGACGCGATGGACTGGCTCGCGGGCGACGTCCTCGAGCACTTCGAGAATACCGGGCGGTCGATGTCCGCGCCGTCCTCGGGGTCCCACGGCTTCCCGCCCGAGGTGTGGGCGCAGGCCGACGCCGAATGGAGCAAGATGGACGAGCCCACGCGCGAGGGCTTCAAGCGCGAGCGCGAGGCGATGGTCCGGGCGAACGTGAAGGACGTGGGCGTCGTGGCGACCATCATCGCCTTTCTCGGGAGCTTCGGGCTCTGGGATCTGCTGTGGCTTGGGTTCTCGGCAACGGCGGCGTTCCGCTTCGCGTCCGCGCGGGGCGAGCAGCCGCTGGGCGAGGTCGCGGGCGAGCCCGTCCTAAGCCCCGGCGCGACGGCGGGTCAGGCCAAGGCGCCGGCGCCCGTGAAAACAAAGCCGATGGCGTCGGGCGAGGCGCCCGAGAAGCCCGCGTACGGGACCACGTTCTGGGCGACCGCGGCCGAGCCCCCGGCGCAGCCCAAGACTCCATCGATCGCCGACATCCGCGCCCGGGCCGCTCAGCAGGACGGCTCCAAGGACGCGGCGTAGGGCCGCGTTGTTCAGGCGAGCGCGTCGAGAAACTCACGCAGGGTTTCCGCGAACACCGCGGGCGTTTCCACGGGCGGGAGATGGCCCGCTCCGGCGATCACGCGCAGGCGTGAGCCGGGTGTTTTCTCGTGCATCTGGCGGAGCAGGTCCGGTGGCGTGATCTGATCGCGGTCCCCGGCCACGTAGAGGGTGGGGACGCGGATCGACTCCAGCGTGGGCCACGAGTCCGCGCGGGATGCGAGCGCCCGCGCCCCGGCGGCGAGCCCGGCCGGTGGGGTGCGCCGCATCATCGTGAGGACGCGCTCGCGCACTTTGGCGGAGGCCTCGGGCGCGAGCACCTGGGGGAGCATGGCGTCGGCCGTGGCCCGGACGCCCTCGTCGCCCTTGTCCTCGGCGAGCCGGGCCCGGTCCTCGCGCGCACGCTTGCCTTCCTCGCTCTCGGCGTTCGCCCGCGTGTTGCAGAGGACGAGCGCCCGCACGCGAGGCGCGTGACGCCGGTACAGCTCGAACAGGATGATCCCGCCCATCGAGAGCCCGACGAAGACCGCGGGGCGCGTCTGGCCCAGCGCGTCGAGCACGCCCACGCAGTCGTCGGCGTAGGTGGCGATCGTGACGCCCCGGGCGGAGCCCGTGCGGCTCATCCCAAACCCGCGGAGATCCGGGACGATGCAGAGCGCGCGATCGCTCAGCGCGAGGGCGGCGTCCCGCCACATCTCGCCGTTGAGCGGAAAGCCGTGCACGAAGAGGACGGGAGTGCCCCGCGCGGGGCCGGAGACGCGGCACTCGATCTCCACACCGTCCGCGAGCGTGAGCCTCATGGCGGGACGGTAGTGCGGGTCATTCCACGGGCGGGCCGATGCTCTGCTCGCGTTCCTTGGGGGGCTCGGGGAGCAGGAGGGCGATCACCATCCCCGGGATGAACAGGAACGCGAGCCACTGGACGGCCCTGGACGGGCCATAGGTGTTCGAGAGTTGCCCGATGAAGAACACACCCGCGGCGGAGACCAGACGCCCGATGTTGTACGTGAACCCGGCGCCGAGCGTGCGGACGAGGGTGGGGAAGAGGGGCGGGATGTAGAGCGGGAACATCCCGAAGAACCCCAGCCCGAAGAAGACGGCGATGGAGGTCGTCCAGTAGATGTTGGCGAGGGTGGGGGGGTGGCGGAAGCCGAACCAGAACGCCACCGCGGCCGCGAGGAGCATCAGGAAGAACGCCCGGCGATAGCCCAGGTATTTGGCGAGGTAAGTGGCGAAGAAGTTGGCGGCGATGTTGAAGCTGAAAAAGACGAGCGTGACCCTGGTCTTGAGGGCCGCGATCTGCGCTTCGTCCATGCCCTGGGCCTCGGGCAGCCCGCGGACGAGGTCGGGGACAAAGAACAGGAACGCCCAGGCGACGACCAGGGCGATGGAGGTGAAGGCGCTGACCAGGATCGTGGTCCGGGCAAGTGCGGGGGCGAAGAGCGAGGTGACCTTGGGCATCTCGCGCGACGCCGCCTCCTGCTTCCAGTTCTCGGGTTCGGGCACCGCAGCGCGGATAAAGACGGTGAGGATCGCGGGAAGCACGCCCACGAGGAAGACCCACTTGGGGTCGAGGTCCTTCATGACGCCCGTGGTCACGCTGGCGAGCATGCACCCGGCCATGTACCCGCTCTGGAGAAAGGCGCTGGCCCAGGCGCGGTGCTTTCCGTGAAGGGTCTCGGCGACCAGGGCCGACCCCGCCGCCCACTCCCCCCCGATCCCCAGCGCCGCGATGAACCGGAAGATCATGAGGTGCCACCACTCTGTGGCGAAGAAGGAGGCGCCGGTGAAGACGGCGTAGGTGAGGACGGTGAGCGTCAGCGTGCGGGCGCGGCCCACGCGGTCGCCGATCCGCCCGAACACCGCCCCGCCCAGAGCCCACCCCACCAGGAAGACGCACTGGATGATCGTCATCGTGTGCAGTGTCTCGGGGTCCTTGGGGCTCTTGTTCAGGAGCTGCCCGACGAAGCGTGCCGCGACGAGCACATAGAGATACCCGTCGAGCCCGTCGAAGAGCCATCCCAGGAACGCGGCGAACAGAGCCTTGAGTTGCGTGGGCGTCAGACGCGACGGATCCCGGGGCTTTGGTGAGTTCATGCGGGCATGAGGATACCGTGTTTCGGCATCGCCCGCGACCCCCGACCTCGCCGCAACACCTTCGCGGTCCGCCGCGTACCGGAGTGCATCTCGTGGAGCCCGGCATGAAATCGCCCCTGACGTGCGTGCTTTTCTCCGTGATCCTGTGCTCGGCGTCGTCGGCCTCGCCCCCGCGTGTGGGCCCAACCGCCGAAACGACCGCGGCTGCGTCGGCGCCGCCGGAGCTTCCCTCGCCCAGCGAGGGCGAGGCGATGATGGAGTCGCTCCGCAAGAAGGGGATCTCCAGCGGCATGCAGCAGGGCGACCTCGCCCATGCGGTCGGGGTGATGGAGTGCACGATCCCGGACCATGAGGACCCCGTCCACGCGGTCGCGGTGCTGGTTGGAGATGACCTTGTGCTCACGAAGCTCTTCGCGATCGACCGGGCCGTGTCGGCGGCGATGGATTTCACCTGCTGCGGGCGCGTGAGTGTGTCGGGGGTTGTGCAGGAGTTCGAGCCCCAGGGGCTGGTGCTGGTCCGCCTCGAGGAAAAATCCCCGCAGTCCCGGAAGCTCGCCCTGCGCGCGGGCCGCATCGAGCCGGGCGAGCGGGTCAAGGTCACGGTCGCAGGCTTCAAGGGGGGCGGGGTCCTCCTGGTGGATGCGTCCGTGGTCCGGGGCGACGACTGGCCTATCGAGGGCCGCATGCTCACGGCCGGTGTCCAGCACGTCGGGTCCATCGGGGGCGGGGTGCTGCTCGACCAGGAGGGCAATGTCGGCGGGATCCAGATGTACGCCAACGGGAGAAGCTCGAGCCTGTTCATCCCGGTGGATGGGCTGGAGATCAAACCGGGCCCATCGATCCCGCTCGCCGAGTTCTCCGCACGCACGCCCTCGGTGCTGATTCGGGCGCGGCGTCTCGCGGGTCGTGGCGGCGATGCGGAGAACGCCGAGGATGAGAAGTTCCTGCGCCGGGCGCTCGATCTAGAGCCGCGCCTCTGGCACGCGCGGTGGCGGCTGGGGGTGTGTCTCGACGTCCTGGGGCGCGCCGACGAATCGATCGATTCGCTCGCGAAAGCCTGCGAGCTCGCAACGCATTTCGCCGAGTCGGCCTACAGCCTCGGGCTCGTGCACCTCAAGAACGGGCGGGCGGGCGAGTCGGTTGCCTGGTTCGACCGCGCCATCGAGCACAACCCGGAGTACGACAGGCCCTGGGGCATGAAGGGCGTGGCGCTCCACGAGCTCGGGCGTTCCGTCGACGCGATCGAGTTCGTGAAGAAGAGCGTCGAGCTCAACCCGGGCGACGCGAGCCATGTCGAAAACCTGGCCCTGCTCCAGAAGAGTGTCGGGCGTCACGACGACGCGGTGGCGACCCTCCGCGCGGCCTGCGCGGAGGACCCCGAGCGGGAGCGCCTCCACGTCGCGCTCGCCGACCTGCTCGAAGAGCTCGGGAGAGCCCAGGACCACGAGGCGGCGCTGCGCGTGGGCGTCGAGAACTGCCCGCGGTCGTCGAGGCTGCGCCTGGACCTCGCTTTGCTGCTGCACAAGAAGGGGGACGAGGCGGAGGCGGAGAAGCTACTCAAAGAGGTGCTGGAGATCGACCCGGATCACCGGCTCGCGCCAAAGATCCGCCGCCAGCTCGGCCTGCCGCCGCCCGCGGGCGAGCCACGCAAGAAGTAGCCGTCGAACTCCAAGAAAAACCCCCGGAGGGAACCCCAGGGGGTGGTGTGTGGTCGTTGGCGCGTCGTCCCGCGTCGTTCATGCATTCAGCGGCTCGCGGCCTTCTTCTTCGCGCCCCCAGAGAACTCCGGCGCGCCCTCGCCCTTCTCGAAGAGGTCGGCGAAGCGGAAGCCCTTGCGTTTCTTCCATTCGCCGCGGTGGTAGGCGTCGCTGGCCAGGATCGGGAATAGGGCCGAGAGTTCGCCGAAGACCATCTGCTCGTGGACCACATCGACCTTGCCCCAGCTGCAGGCCTCCCTGAGGGTGGAGCCCGAGAGCGCGCCGTCGCGCGAATCGGCGACTGTCATCTGGATCGCGTACTTGTGCATCCCGATGTCGCCCCG
>CAZTJZ010000099.1:0-10623 GCA_964614075.1 uncultured Phycisphaeraceae bacterium | reverse complement strand
ACGAGGCCACGATCGACAGCCCGTCGTGGTAGCAGTACTGCGGGATCTCCACGCCCTCGCCCCGCGCGCGGATCGCGTTGGCCACCTGAAGAATCATCTGCCCGGGCGTGAACTCGGCCTTCACGCCGTTGATCGTGATGCTCGGCATAGGCGGAGATGGTAGGGACGGAACAAAGACGCAGAAACACGGGCAGGCAGACCCGACGGATGGGCCGCCCGGGCCCAGAAACCGCAGGTATTCCGCCGCTTTCCTGGTTTTTCTCGGAGCCTGTGGCACACTAGAGGGTGATGAAGCACACGGCACGATTCGGCATCTGGACGCCTCTCGCGATCGCCACGTCGCTCCTTGCTTCCGCCGCCGTGGGGCAGGCCCCGCCGGACTACGGGCATGACTTTGTGACGGTGGGGAGCCCGGGGAACAGGCCGACATCGCCCGAAGAGTTAGACCCCGCTCGCCGTGATCTTCGAATCGGCGCCGTCCCCTACCCGTTCCGGGTCGCCCGTACAGAGATCACCGTCGCTCAGTGGCTCGAGTTTGCACGGGCGTACCTTCCGTTCAATCCTACGCCGGCGGACGGCGGGATCCGGGGCCAATGGATCGACTACGACAGCGGGGTGTACTTCGCTTCACCGTTCGCGCTCGATCGCCCGGTCGACGTGAGCTGGCGGTTCGCCGCACGTTACGCGAACTGGCTCCACAACGGAAAGCTTGGCGAGTCGTGGGCGTTCGAGAGTGGCGCCTACGACGCCTCGACGTTCACGACCAATCCCGACGGCACGCTCAGCGATCGCATCGAGCACCTTCCCGGCGCTCGGTTCTGGATCCCGACTCGCGACGAGTGGACCAAGGCAACATACTTTGACCCAAATCGCCACGGCATTGGGCGAGAAGGCTACTGGCCTTTTCCGTCGCGAAGCATCGAGCCGCTGGTCAGCGCGACGCCGCAGTCCGGCGGACAGACCGATGCGGGCTTTTCATTTCCAGCAGACCTGTACCTTCCCGTAGGATCCTTTCCAGGGTCGGCAAGCCCGTGGGGATTACTCGACACGAGCGGCGGACAATGGGAATGGGCAAGCAGCGACTTGAGCGGAGATCGCAGAGGGATTGCAGTCCTCGGCTCTCGGCGTCGCCAGCTGGATTACGAGTTCTCCGATGAGCTTGGTTCGTTGCTCCAGGGCGACACCGCGTTTTTTCGTGCCGGCGTGCGGCTGGCCAGCGCGGTGCCCTCGCCGGGCGTGGGTGCCGTTGTGGTTCTCGTCGGGTTCGTTTGCACCAAGAGGAGGACGCACGTGCCACGGCTATGTGTGCCGCCCCGATCGTGAGCTCACCTGTGATCAGAGCTGTCGCGTTGACCCGCGTCCATGCCACCCGCACGCCCAGCTAGGGTGTCACGATCCACGACTACTCGACTTGATGGCCCTGACATGACCCGCTTCGAGGCCGGGTGCTGATTCATCCGAACGACGGCGAGGGCGGGATGGGCGTGGCGCGGCCGTACTGGCTCCCCGGGCGCGGCGTGGGCGTGGGCAGGGGCTCGGGGAGGCGGGCCGGGGCTCGCGGCGGCTCGGGCTGGGCGATCGGCTTGGTGTTGCGACGCTCACGCAGCTGATCGATGTTCCGATCCAGCTTGCCCAGAATCGCCTTGACTTGGTTGAAAGTCTTCTCGGACGGTCCCATGTGCCTGCCTCCCTAGCGGACGTGCAGGCGTATCGGCCCCGGGATTCCTGGACTTGCCCCGGGGCACGCCCACAGCCCACAAACCCCGCCGGGGCATGCCGTCTGTGCCGTCTGGAGAACATCCGTACCATCGACGCATGGCCGAGGTCACTCTCTCCCGCGTCCGCAAGACCTATCCCAACGGGCACGAGGCCGTCAAGGGCTTCGATCTGTCCATCAAAGACGGCGAGTTCGTGGTGCTCGTGGGCCCCTCGGGCTGCGGGAAGAGCACGACCCTGCGGATGGTCGCCGGGCTCGAGGACGTGACCGACGGCACGATCCAGATCGGCGAACGCGTCGTCAACGCCGTCCACCCCAAGGACCGCGACATCGCCATGGTCTTCCAGAACTACGCCCTCTACCCCCACATGAGCGTCTACAAAAACATGGCCTTTGCGCTCAAGCTCCGCGGCGTGGCCCGGCCCGAGATCGACCGGCGCGTCCACGACGCCGCCCGCATGCTCGGGATCGAGGAGCTGCTGGACCGCAAGCCCAAGCAGCTCTCGGGGGGCCAGCGTCAGCGGGTGGCGGTGGGACGGGCGATCGTGCGCGAGCCGCGGGCGTTCCTCTTCGACGAACCGCTCTCCAACCTCGACGCCAAGCTCCGCGTCACGACGCGGGCCGAGCTCAAGAGCCTGCACCAGCGCCTCAAGACGACGACGATCTACGTCACGCACGACCAGGAAGAGGCGATGACCTTGGGCGACCGGATCGTGGTGATGGCCGGCGGGGTGATCCAGCAGGCCGACGCGCCGCTGGAGGTCTATCGCCATCCCGTGAACCGGTTCGTGGCGGGGTTCGTGGGCACGCCCCCCATGAACTTCATCCAGGGCACGCTCCGGCGCGAGGGCGATCGCCTGCGTTTCATCGAGGACGGCCAGGCCGGGTTCGCGCCCCTCCTGAGCGTCCACATCCCCGATCACTTCCGCGAGCGGCTGGCGCCCTTCGCCGACGGGCCTCTGGTCATGGGCGTCCGCCCGCAGCAGCTCCACGAGTCGGACAAGCCCGACGCGTTCCGCCTGCGGGTCCACGTGGTTGAGCCCCTGGGCGACGCGATGGACGTGCAGGGCCAGACCTCGGGCGGGCGGACGCTCGTGGCGCGCGTCTCGTCGAACTCACACCTCAAGCCCGGCGACGTGGCGCCCTTCGACGCCGACACCAACCGCTGCCACTTCTTCGAGCCCGGAGAGTTCGGGCGCAACCTCACGCTCCTGCACCACCCCGCCACGCCATGAGCAAGAAACTCCGCAAGCCCGCTCCCCGCAAGAATACCCCCAACAAGACCGGCGCCAAGCCCTCACCGCCTCGCCGCGCCGAACTGGGGGTTCGCCCCGAGCCCACGCTCAGCGAGCACGGGCTCGACCGCGTCGCCGTCGCGCGCGAGGTCTTCTGGCAGAATCTCCTGCGCGAGATCCTCATGTCCCTCGCGATGATCTCCTCCAACGCGCCCAAGAAGCCCGCCGCCGAGGCCAAGACGGTCCTGGGCGATGACGGCGAGGCCGCGCTCCACGCCATCGGACAGGACCCGGCCAACCTCTTCGACGGTCGGCTCGCCCTTATCACTTCCCTCGGCACACGCATCCCCATCGGGGACATCAAGCCCGTCTTCGGGTGCGGCGTGAAGACGCCCGGCGGGCACTGGCTCTCCAACGCCGTCGAGTGCTCCGTCTTCGAGATCAGCACGCCCGCCGGCGAGATCTTCACCATGCCCGTGCACGAGATCCGCTCGTTCCACTCTCTCACCCCGGAGCTCATGAAGCAGATCGAGGCGGCCACGAGCGAGAGCGAAGACCCCGATCAGCCCTTCGGGTTCGCCGCCTTCCGCTCCCTCGCCCGCTCCAGCGAGCCCGCGCCCGTCGTCTCCCCCATCTCCGCGCCGGACCTGGGCGAATAGGACCCGTGGGACTGCCCGGGCGGGGCCTGATCGGGTTCTGGCCCATGAATCCGGAGCCTCCCCGACGGCGAAAAGACCTGACCAACTGCGGCTGGCAAGGGAGACCGCCATGAAGGCCCTGATCGCGATCCCCGTCTACAACGAAGAACGCTACGTCGAACGCGTCATCGAGAAAGTCCGCCCCTACGCCCCCCACATCCTCTTCGTGGACGACGGGTCCACCGACGCGACGCCCCGCATCCTCGCCCGCTTCCCCGTTGAGGTCATCCGCCGCGCCGAGAACCGCGGCTACGGGCGCTCGATCCGTGACTCTTTCCGCTGGGCCATCCTCGAGCGCTACGACTGGCTCGTCACCATGGACTGCGACGAGCAGCACGAGCCCGAGTTCATCCCCGAGTTCCTGCGCATGGCCCGATCCACCGACGCCGACGTGATCAGCGGCTCGCGCTACCTCCGCGTCTTCGCGGGCGACGACGACGCCCCCTCCGACCGGCGCGAGATCAACACCGCCATCACCGCCGAGGTCAACTGCCGCCTGGGCGACCGCCTCGGCATCACCATCACCGACGCCTTCTGCGGGTTCAAGGCCCACCGCGTCGAATCCCTCCGCAAGCTCCGCCCGACGGTGAACGGCTACGCGTTCCCGGCCCAGTTCTGGACCCAGTGCGCCGCCGCCGGGCTGCGCGTCGCCGAGCTGCCCGTCCGACGCATCTACAAGGACGCCTCGCGGACCTTCGGCGGGAATCTCGATAACCCCACCGCCCGACTCGCCCACTACCGCGAGATCCTCCACCGCGAGATCAGGCGCCAGCAGGGACGCCTCCCCGCGCGGGCCATGCTCGGCCTGGGCACGCGCCTGTGCCCGTAGCGCTCGCGCCCCCCGCAGCCAAGATCCGCACGCCCGGCGACTAACCTGTACCCCGTGAGCGGTCTCTTCCAGAGCGTCAGCGTCTCCCTCGACGCGCCCGCGTGGCGCGACGCGCTCCGCCCCCGCCCCCTCCCGGCGGCCTCTCGCCGATTCCGCGAGCAGCTCGGGCTCGACCCGGATCGCCCCGTCGTCATGTCCGGGCACCAACCGACGATCTGGCACGCGGGGATCCTCGCCAAGTGGGCCGCCATGACCCACGCCGCCCGTCTGCATCACGCGAGCGCGGCATGGCTTGTGGTGGATCAGGACCGCGTCGCGCCGTTCGACGTGCGCTGGCCCGCGCTCACCCCCGCCGGGCTCGCCGTCCGCACCGAGCAGTTCGGCGCCCGCCCCCCCCGCGCCCAAGATGAGCTCCCCGCGTGCCTGGTCCCGGCGTTGTCCTCGCCCCAGGCGGGGAGCGCCGAGGGCGCTCCGACGCGCGTGGCCTGCGCGCTGCGAGCGATCGCCCTCGCGCTCACGCATCACCGCACCCAACCCCACGCCGCCGCGCAGACTGCCCACGCCGTGCGCGACATGGCCGGGCTCGCCCTGAGTGCGCCGCCCCCCGCGCTGGTGTTCGCGAGCACGCTCGCCTCGACCCAGACGTTCGCCGAGATGGTCGAACGCCTGCGCCGCGAGGCGCCCGCGTGCATCGGCGCGTACAACGCCGCCGCGGCACGCCACCCCAACGCCAGGATCCGCCCGCTCCATCCCGCCCGGCTTGAGCTGCCCCTCTGGCGATTGTCCGTCGGCGCCGGGCGGGAGCCTGTTTTCGCGGATGAACCGGACAAGCCCGGGTTCCTCGCGCCCAGGGCCCTCCTCACCACGCTCCTCATGCGCCGCCACGCCTGCGACCTGTTCATCCACGGCACGGGCGGGGGCGACGCACGCGACGGCTACGACCGCGTCATGGAAGACTGGGCCCACGCGTGGCTGGGCGATGATCTCCCGCTCGCGCCCTCGGCGAGCGTCACCGCGACCTGCCGCTTGGACCTCGGGAAGTCCACCGGGCCTTCTCCGGCGCGGGCCGCGTGGGAAGCCCACCACGCCCGCCACGACCCGGCACTCCTGGGCGACCCGGCCGCCGCGGCGGAGAAGCTCGCCCTGGTCGAAGAGATCGCCAACGCCCAGCCCCCCCGCCGCCGCGAGCTTTATGCGCGCCTGCACACGCTCCTCGCGTCGGTCCGCGGGGCTCGGCACGACCGCCTCGCCGCGCTCGAAGCCTCGGCACGGTCGCTCGCCGCCCACGCCCGCGAGGAGCACATCAGGGAGGACCGCACCTGGGCCTTCCCGTTCCTCGACCCCGCCACGCTCCACGCGATGCAACACCAGATCGCCCAGCACATCGGAGGCCGCACGTGAAGCCCCCCGCTCCTCTTGTGGCCTTCATTTCCGTGCTCGTCCTCGCCGCGTCGTGCGAGAAGAAGACCCCCGCGCCCCCGCCCGCCGCCGCGCCCCGCATCGCCGCGCTCTCCCCGGCCGTGGGCGTCATCCTGAAAGACCTCGGGCGCGAGCGCGAGGTCGTCGCCCGCAGCGCCTACGAGATGGTCCTCGACAACTCGCTCCCCAGCGCGGGCGATCAGCTCGGCATCGACTACGAAGCGCTCCTCGCCTCCCGCCCCACTCACGTCTTCACGCAGTGGGGCGCCCGCGAGCTCCCCCCGCGCCTCGTCGACCTCGCCAGGCAGCACTCCTGGATCCTCCGAGACTTCCGCCTCTTGACCCTGGACGACATCCCCACCAGCGTCGTCGAGATCGAGTCGGCCCTCGGCAACGCCCACGCCTCCCGGGCCAAGGAGCTCACCCAGACGATGACGCGCGCGTGGTCGAAGCGAGAGGGGCTCGCCAAGGCCGGCCGGGTTCTGATGCTCGCCTCGGTCGAACCCCTGGGCGCCCTGGGCCCGGGCTCGTTCCATCAGCAGCTGCTCGAACGCCTGGGCGCCACGCCCGCCATCGCCGTGGGACGCGAGTACATCACGCTCGACCGTGAGGACCTGCTGCGCCTCGCGCCCGACGCGATCATCCTCTGGCTCCCGCGCCCGCCCCGCACCCCGCCCCAACCCCGCGCGCAGGCCGACGCGGAGAAGCTCCTTTCCTCCGCCGCCTCGCCCGCCATCCCCGCCTTCGCCCGCCGGCGCCTCGCGATCATCGACCACCCGCTCGCGCACGTGCCCAGCCCGGCCCTCGCCGAGATCTCCGAGGAACTCGCCGCCATTCTCGAACGCTGGGCCCGCGAGTAACGCCCGCTACGGCATCTCCAGCTCGCTACGGCATCTCCAGCTTCAGATTCACCCCCGCCGGGAGCGGGCGGATCGCCGTCACGACGTAGCTCTCGCTCTTGGAATAGTCCACGTCGAGCTCGAACTCCACGCTCTCCCCGCCGCGGAACCCGTCGAGCGTGAGCCCCGGCGAGAGCCACGGGAACTCCATGATCATCTCCCGCATCCCCACGTTCTCGCCGAACTTGTTGTGGTAGTCCTTCACCGCCTCGTGATGAATGCGCAGGTAGCGATCCCCGCCCGCCCCGGGCAGGTTCACGATCTTCCCGCGGAACGTGTAATGACGGACCACCGCCGCCGACCCGCGCTCCCCGCACGACACGATCCCGGCCAGCACAACCACGAACAGCACGCCCCACGCCGCGCACGCCAGGCCAGAGCCCACGATCCCTCGTCCGCTCCGCATGCCCGCCCCCTTCCGCCCGCCAACAGAGCTACTTGTCCGTCTTGGGCGTCTCCGGGCTCGCGGCCTTGGGGGCCTCGACCGCCGCCGGCTTGGGAGCCTCGGCGGGCGCTGTCGCCGCCGACTCCTTGGCCCGACTGGTCGCCGCCAGCACGTCCGCGGCGGGAAGAATCATGGGCGTCGTCATCGCGTCGCCCATCCCGCCGAACATCCCCCCGCCGCCCATCCCTTCCATCTCGTCGGCCTCGGGCAGGATGAGGCTCGTGACCCCCACGCACTTCCCGCCCTTGTCAAACACGGGAATCCCGAACGAGCCGAACATCCCCAAGGAGCCCAGCAGAAGATGCCGGGGTTTCTTGGTCACCCCGCCCAGCTTCCCCTCGACCACATGGATCGCCCGGTCGTAGAACTTCCCCAGGCGGTGGAGCGCAAACAGCGGGTCTCCGACTCCAGGCACCGCCGACGCCGACAGATCCACGAACGCGTAGGGCTTCTCCGGCGCCTTCTCGATCTTCAGCCACGCCAGGTCCAGCTCGCTGTCCCGCGCCAGGAACTTCGCCTCCACGCCCTGCGTGTCCTCGCCCACGAGCACCTTCATCTCCGTGGGCTTCCCGGGCTGCCCGAACCGCGCGCCAAAGCCCAGAAGGTCCGTCGCCGAGACGAGCACCAGCCCGCCCGCCTCGATCATCACGCCGTGGATCTCCATCTCCTGATCGCCCCCGCCCCCCATCATCCCCCCGCCCTCGGACTTCAGGATGTACTTGATGCTCACGATCGCCGAGGCCTTGTCCGACAGGAGCTGCTGATACCCATTCGCCGGGGCGTCCACGGCGAGCGTGCGGCTCGGGATCACGGCCAGCCCAGCGCCCAGCAGGCACGCGAGCACAAGAGCGCGGACGGTTCGGGTCTTCATGGACTCTCCTCTTTCGTGATGAACGTGCCGTGGCAAACTCGGTCAAGACTCTGCGATCCCGCGTCGGAACATCCGCCGCGGCTACTCCCCGGGCTTGGTCTGCTTTTCCGCCTCTTCTTTCGTCGTGGGCTTCCAGTCGGGCTCGGCGAACTTGAACTGCGTCCGCTGGCCGCGCAGCACCACGAACGTCACCCGCGCGGGCTGCTGCTTGGCGATCTCCTCCATCGCCCGGCGGTAGGTCGCGATGTCCGAGATCGCCGCGTCGTTGATCCGCTGGATGAGGTCCCCCGGGAACACCCCCGCGAAGCTCGCCCACCCCGCGTCCTCCACGTCCACCACGATCACCCCCTGCACCGATTCGTCCCACCTCGCGTCGTCGCGGTCAAAGAACGTCAGCTCACGCACCGTCAGCTCAAAGTCCTTGTTCGTGTCGCGCAGCGCCTCGTCCGGCGTGATCCGCGTCCGCTCCAGCTCGACGCTCAACTCCTGCGACTGCTTCTCCCGCAGCAGCGTCACCTTCGCCGACTCCCCGATAGAGAGCTTGCGCACCATCCGCGTCAGCATCCCCGCGTCCTGCATCCCCCGCGGCTGGAGCTTCTCCCCGTTGATCTGCGTGATGATGTCCCCCACCTTCAGTCCCGCCCTGTCCGCCAGCGTCTTGGGGTACACCCGCGTCACCCGGAACCCCAGCTGACCCTCCAGACCGATCTGCTTCGCCAGGTCGCGCAGCACCGGCTGCGTCGCCACCCCGATCCACCCCTTGGGCACCTCGCGCGGCGGGTCCTCGGGCTTCTGCGGCTTGGGCTTGATCAGCGTCAGCTGGTTCTTCCCGTTCCGCTCGAACTCGATCGTCACAAACTCCGGCAAAGGCTCACGCTTCATGATCTCCCGGTATACCGACACCATGTCCGCGATCGAGTCCACCGCCTTCCCGTCCACGCCCCGGATGATGTCCCCCGAGCCAATCGCCGGCTCGGCGATCTGCGCCGGCCCGCCGCCCCGCACACCGAACACCATCGCCCCCTTCGTGCTCTCGAGCTTGCGCGACCGCGCCATCCGGTCGGTGATCTGCCGCACCGTCAGCCCCCACACACGGATCGCCGCCTCCTCGGGCTTCTCCCGATCCATCTTCTCCGTGGTCAACGTCGCCGTCTGCGTCCCCTCCGAACGCTCCCCCCCACGCCGCGTCACGAGCGTCACCGTCGAGCCCACGGGCATGTCGGCGATGGTCCTCGCCACCAGCGGGATCTCCTCCGGGAACCGGGCCGAGACCTTCTTCCCGTTGATCTCGAGGATCGCGTCCCCCGCCTTGACCCCCGCCTTCCCCGCCGGGCCGTCCTCGTTCACGCTGTTGACCAGGATCCCCTCGCTATACCCCGACCGCTTCACGCTCTTGAGCGACACCCCGATCGTCGAGCGGATCACCTCGCCGTGCTCCGTGATCTTCCGCGCGATGTCCCGCGCGATCACCGCCGGCACCGCGAAGCTCATCCCCGCCCCGCCCCGGGTGTTCACGCCCACCACCTCGCCCCGCAGGTTCACCAAAGGCCCCCCCGAGTTGCCCGGGTTGATGAGCGCGTCGTGCTGGATCCACCTCGTGAAGATGTCGCTCGACTGATCGAAGTCGAACTCCTGGTCCGCGATGTCGTCCCCCGCCGCGCCCGTGAACACCCGCTCCGTGTTCGACACGATCCCCAGCGTCACGCTCCGCGACAGCCCGAACGGCGAGCCCATCGCCAGCACGTAGTCCCCCGTCCGCACGTCGTCCTGGGTGTCGAACGTCGCCGAGGGCAGCGCCCCCGCGCCCTTGTACTCGCCCATCGCCAAGCGCAGCACCGCCAGGTCCGTCAGCGGGTCCTCCCCCACCAGCGTCGCGTTGATCTCCTGCTTGTCCGACAGCGTCACCTTGAACGTCCGCCCGTTGTCCACCACGTGCTGGTTGGTCAGCACCAGCCCGTCGGCGCTGATGATCGTCCCCGAGCCGATCGCCGAGCCCTTGGTCTCCTTCCCGCCCCAGTAGTTCACCGTCACCACCTGGATATTGACCAGCGCCGGGAACACCCGGTCCCGGGCGGCGGAGATCATCACCCGGATATCAGGCGCGAGATTCTCCGCCCCGCGCGGCTCCTGCGCCGCCGACAACCCCACGGGCGCCAGCACAAACGTGCAGATCAGCCCGGCCAGCAGACGCGACACAAGCAAGCGGGATTCCATAGTTCTTCCGTCCGTGGAGTGAGCGTGCGGCGTTCCCGAGCCTCCGGGCATCGGAATCCGCAACAATAGCCGAGCCGACTTCCCGCAACACGCCCGGGCCCGGCGCATCCCAGCACCAACCCCCGCGCCACACCACCCCCGGCCGAGCCGCCCGAAGACGTGCCGCACGACACCGCCCACGCCGTGCCCGCCCGGTCATCGAGGCGTATTATCCGCCCGCCGCTTTGGGGATTGGTGTAACGGTAGCACGAGTGACTCTGACTCACTTAGTCTAGGTTCGAATCCTAGATCCCCAA
>CAZTJZ010000098.1:0-10834 GCA_964614075.1 uncultured Phycisphaeraceae bacterium | reverse complement strand
TGAGCTCGGTGGAGTCCTGGTTCTTCTCGTCCTTGGGCTGGAAGGTGCCGATGCCCACGCGGTCCTTCTCGGAGAGGACGATCCGCCGCACCCGCACGTGGTCCATGACCTTCCGCCAGTCGCCCTCGTAGAACGCCATGAGGTCTTCGAGGATCTTGCGGCAGAAGGGGTCGGGGTCGCCCGTCACGCGCAGCTTCCCGCCGTGGGTCTTGGGCTTGTACTGGGCGTTGAGCCGGGCCAGCACGTCCTCGCGGGCCTCCTTGGGGATGAGGACCAGGGGCTCCTCGTGCATCGGGCAGCGGAACTCGTGGGTGCGGGCGGCCTCCCTGGCCCCGGGGCCGGCGGGCGCGACCTCGCAGTGCTCGTCGAGCAGCCACGAGAAGCTGTACAGCGCGCCCTCCTTGGTGCGCGAGTAGTGCTCGAGCCCCTTCTTGAGGAGTCGCGCGATCGTCGACTTGCTCGAGCCCACCGGGCCGTGGAGCAGCAGAATGCGCTTGTCCGTCCCGTAGCCCTCCGCCGCCGAACGCAGGAAGTCCACGAGCTGCATGAGCGCGAAGTCCAGCCCGAAGATCCCGTCGGCGCCGTGGTCGAAGGGGTCGGAGAAGAAGTGATACCGCACGCAGTCTTTCTTGAAGACGCGGTACTTCTCGCTCCCGAAGCTCACGATCGCGTCGTAGAGACGCTGATAGGCGTTGCGCGCGATCTCCGGGTTCTGCGCGCACAGGTCGAGGTACTCAAAGAACGTGCCCGACCAGTGCTGATCCTGGAATCGCCGACGGTCCAGGCGGTTCTCGATGGCGTGGAGGAGGTCCTTCCCGGCGTTGGCGTGCTGGCTCATGTCTGGTGCCCTCTCGTGCGTCATCCTGCTATCGGCCCGACCGGGGCGTGCATCGCGGGAGAGGCGCCCGCTTCCGTGAAGCCGACGCCTCTGTGCCGCCTTCTGTCTGTACGTCCGAGAATGCCCGTCGGATCGACCCGCGTGCTGGGGTGCTTTGCCGAGGGAACGGGCGTGCGGCCTTCACCCGTCACGGGATCCGCCCGATGAGAACCCGCGACGCGCGAAGTCGCCGCCGAAGTCCAAACCGTTCGGCGAACGGACCTGGAGCCTCGCCCATGCCCCGGACCTCGACCCCCCAGAACACTCCCGCCACGACCTCTCTCGCGGCCGTTCAGTTCCGGGCGGACAAGGGCTGGTCGGCGCCGCTCCCGGCGTCCCTCAACTCCACGCGCACGCTCGTCCTCGCGTTCGGGTCGTCGCGCCACGAGCGTGTGCGCGGCGCCGTGCGTGAGCTCACCGCGTCCTTCCCCGATTCCGCGATCCTGGGCTGCTCCACCTCCGGGGAGATCTTCGGCGATGCGCTCCACGACGATTCTCTGAGCGTGGGCGTGATCCGCCTGCCCAGGACGACGCTCCGGCGCGCGGCGGTCCCGGTGCGCGGGCCCGAGGACTCCTTCGCCGCGGGGGCGCTGATGGGCGAGCAGCTCCGGGGCCCGGGGCTGCGGGCCGTCATGGTGATGCTGCCCGGGCACGGCGTGAACGGGTCGGAGTTTGTCCGCGGCGTGAACAGCGTCCTGGGAGACAGCATCGCCGTCACGGGCGGGCTCGCGGGCGACGCCACGCACTTCGAGAAGACCTGGGTGATCCACGCGGGCAACGTGAGCGAGGGGGTCGCGACGGGCGTGGGGTTCTGCGGCGAGCACCTGCGCTTCGGGCACGGGTGCGTGGGCGGGTGGGACACGTTCGGCCCCGAGCGACTCATCACGCGCTCGTCGAGCCACGAGCTCTTCGAGCTCGACGGCGGGCCGGCGCTCGAGGTGTACAAGAAGTACCTGGGCGAGCGGGCCCGGGAGCTGCCGGCCTCGGCACTGCTCTTTCCCCTCGCGATCCGCCAGAACAAGAACGAGGCGTCGCCGATCGTCCGCACGGTGCTGAGCGTGGACGAATCACGCCAGTCGATGACCTTTGCCGGCGACGTTCCCGAGGGCTGGCACGCCCAGCTCATGCGGACGAACTTCGACCGTCTCGTGACCGCGGCCGGGTGCTCGGCGGAGGGCGCTTCGGGGATCGCGCGTCCCGAGGGGCCCGCGCTTTGCGTGGCGATCAGCTGCGTGGGACGCCGGCTCGTGCTGGGCGAGCGGACCGAGGAGGAGATCGACGCCGTGCGCCACACCATCCGCCCGGGCGATGCGCTCGTGGGCTTCTACAGCTACGGCGAGATCTCGCCGCGGCGCGCCGGGGTTCGGTGCGACCTCCAGAATCAATCCATGACCATCACCCTGATCGGCGAGGCCTAGCGTGGACCGACTGCACCCCATGCTGGAGCGGCATCTGCGCCGGTCCGGGCTCTCGCCCGGGGCGCTGCCCACGGACCAGGGCGCGTGGTCGGCGCTGCTGGCGGGCGTGGACCGGGCGTACCGCCAGGGCGACGCCGACCGAGAGTTCATCGAGCGCTCGATGGAGATCTCGACCGCGGAGATGCGGGCGCTGCACGAGAAGCTCGCGGTGGCCAACGCCACGCTCGATCAGCAAGTGCGCGAGCGAACGAAAGAGCTCGAGGCCGCCCGGGAGGCGGCGGAGAAGGCCAGCAACGCCAAGAGCGACTTTCTCGCGAACATGAGCCACGAGATCCGCACGCCCATGACCGTCATCATGGGCTACGCCGAGGTGCTCGACGAAGCGCCCGCGTCGGAGCGGGCCTCGATGGTGGCGACGATCCGGCGTAACGGCGAGCACCTGCTCCGGATCGTCAACGACATCCTCGACATCTCGCGGATCGAGGCCGGGACGATGCGCGTCGAGCCCGGACCCGTCGAGCTCCGCACGCTGCTCATGGAGGTGGACTCCATCATGCGCGTCCCGGCGACGCAGAAGGGGCTCTCGCTGAGCGTCTCGCTCGCGGAGGATCTCCCCGGGCGCTTCCGCACCGACGCCCAGCGCGTGCGGCAGATCCTCATCAACCTGGTCGGGAACGCGATCAAGTTCACCGAGCACGGCGACGTGCGGGTCTTCGCGTCGATCCACGGAGGATGCCTCAAGATCGACGTCTGCGACAGCGGGATCGGGATGAGCCCGGCCCAGCAGAGCCGGCTGTTCAAGCCCTTCTCCCAGGCCGACGAGACCCTGACGAGGCGCTACGGCGGGGTGGGGCTGGGCCTGGCGATCTCGCAGCGCTTCGCGCGGCTCTTGGGCGGGGACATTTCCGTCCGGAGCATGCCCGGCGCCGGGAGCACCTTCACGCTCACCCTCCCCCTCGCCGACGCCACGCCCGCCCCCGCGCCGGCGGTGCTGCTGCCGGCGGCCCACCGCGTCGAGGCGCGCGTGCTGCTCGCGGAGGACAACCCGGACAACCAGCGGCTCGCGTGCTTCCTGCTCAAGCGCGCCGGCGCGAGCGTCGAGCAGGTGGACAACGGCCGCCAGGCCGTCGATAAGGCCCTCGACGCCATCCGGCGCGGCACGCCCTTTGACATCATCCTCTGCGACATGCAGATGCCCGAGATGACCGGGTACGAGGCGGTGGCGGAGCTGCGCCGTCAGGGCGTCACCACGCCCATCATCGCCTTCACCGCCCACGCGATGGAGGGGGACAAGGACCGCTGCCTCAAGGCCGGCTGCGACGACTACCTGAGCAAGCCCATCGACGCGGCCAAGCTCTACGCCACGTGCGAAAAGTGGGCGCGCCGCGAGCGGGCACGCCGCTCCGCGTAAACTCGGGCGTGGGCAACCCCAACCCGAAAACCCCGGGACGGCTCGACGACGCGCCGGGCGTCGTGGGCGTCACGCGCGACGAACTCCCCGTCCTGCCCGACGAGGCCCTCACCAACCCCGAGGCGGGCCGCGCCGACCCACGCCGGTGGTTCCGCGACCCGTCCCGCCCCTTCGACATCGAGATCGGCCCGGGGCGCGGGTCGTTCCTCGTGCAGCAGGCCCAGGCCGAGCCGGGCGTCAACTTTCTCGGGATCGAGTGGGAGCCTGAGATCTACTACTACGCCGCGGACCGTGTGCGACGGCGCGGGCTCACCAACGTGCGGCTGCTCCGCGCCGACGCGACCGAGTTCCTCCGCTGGCGCTGCCCCGACGGCGTGGTCCGTGCCGTCCACCTCTACTTCTCCGATCCCTGGCCCAAGAGAAAGCACCACAAGAACCGCGTCGTTCAGGACCGCTTCCTGAGCGAAGTCCACCGCGTGCTGGCGGTGGGGGGCGAGCTGCGGGTCGCGACCGACCACGACGAGCTCTGGGCGTGGGATCTGGAGCACTTCGCGAGGGTGACCGCCCCCGGGAACGCCCGCTTTGCGATGCGGGAGTTCCAGGCGCCCCAGTGGGCCGAGGAGGGCGAACTCCTGGGCACCAACTACGAGAGGAAGATGTGCGTGGGCGAGAAGAAGCCGCACGCCTGCACGCTGCAACGCCTGGATCTTGGGAGAGACCCGGGTTCTCGGTCCTGACCACTGAAATGAGTGGGTGAATCGGACGATGAAACATACAACGGTGCGTCCGGCGTCGGACGTCGCTCGGGGTACGCGCGGAGTGGTCGCAACGATGTGCCGAGGGGTGATAGGGCTGGGCGTGGCGCTGGGCGTGCTGGGGTCGGCCCTGGCGGTGTGGGGCGCCATCGCGCCCGCACGCGTCCACGCGCTCCTGACCGGCGTGCTGGGCGTTCTCTTCCTGGTCTGGGCGGGGCTCCTGGTCCGGGCGGCCAACCGCAGCGCCTGCGTGATGCGCGAGAGAGCGACGAGCCTCGAGGGTCTGGTCGCGGCACGCACCGAGGAGCTGCGGGAGAGCGAGGAGCGCTCGCGGCACGCCGCCGAGCAGGCCCTCGCCGCCAACCGCACCAAGGACTACTTCCTCGCGAACATGAGCCACGAGATCCGCACGCCCATGACCGCGATCATCGGGTACGCGGACCTCCTGCTGGACCCCTCGTGCTCGACCGCGGCCCGGGCGCAGTACGTCCAGACCATCAAGCGCAACGGCGAGTCGCTCCTCTCCATCATCAACGACATCCTCGACTTCTCCAAGCTCGACCGGAGCGAGCTGCACCTGGAGCCCGTGCCCGGCGCCCCCGCCAAGCCCCTCGAAGACACCTTCCGGGCGATGTCCATGCGGGCGTCCTCGCGCGGGCTGGCCCTGCGTCTTCGCCGCGAGGGGACGCTCCCCGAGCTCGTGAAGATCGACGCGCTCCGCGTACGCCAGATCCTGGGGATCCTCGCGGGCAACGCGATCAAGTTCACCTCCAGCGGCTCGGTGGAGCTGAGCGTCTCGTACCAGAGCGAGCCGCGGCTCCTGCGCTACCACGTCACCGACACCGGCCGCGGCATCGAGCCCGAGAGGCTCGCCACCCTCTTCGAGGCCTTCACCCAGGGCGACGAGAGCGCGACCCGGGCGCACGGCGGGGTCGGGCTGGGGCTCACCATCGCCCGCCGACTCGCCCGCCTCATGAACGGGGACATCTCCGTCCAGAGCCGCCCGGGACGCGGCAGTACCTTCACCCTGGAACTCGACCCGGGGGTCGTCGTGATGGGCCTTCTCGCCCCGGCGGGAGAGTCCGTCGTGCCCACGCCCCAGAGCCCACTAACCGACGCGCGCATCCTTCTCGCCGAGGACGGCGTGGACAACCAGCGTCTCATCAGCCACTACCTCCGCAAGGCCGGCGCCCTGGTCGAGTTCGCGGGCGATGGGAAGCTCGCGCTCTCGAAGGTCGGCGCCGAGCTCTCGCGCGGCGCCCCGTACGACCTCATCCTCATGGACATGCAGATGCCCGAGATGGACGGGTACGAGGCGACACGGGCCCTCCGCGAGGTGGGGTATATGGGCCCCATCGTCGCTCTCACCGCCCACGCCCTCGCGGGCGACCGCGAGAAATGCCTCGACGCGGGCTGCGAGGAGCACCTCACCAAGCCCGTCGAGAAGCAGCGGTTCCTGGAGGTCTGCGCCGCCTGGATCGCCAAGGGGCGTGCCCACGCCACGCCCGCCGAGCGACGCGCGGCGTGAGCTACGCTCCCCGCGTGACCGCGCCGCCCGAAACTCTTGCCGTCGTCCTGCTCTCGGGCGGGCTCGACAGCGCCACCTGCCTCGCCGTCGCCCGGCGCGACGGCTACCGCGCCCTCGCGCTCTCCTTCGACTACGGGCAGCGTCACCGCGGAGAGCTCGACTCGGCCCGGGTGGTCGCCCGCGCGCTGGGCGCGTTCTCTCACGACGTGCTCGCTCTCGACCTCAAGACCATCGGGGGATCGGCGCTCACCGCGGACATCGCCGTGCCCAAGGATCGCCCCGCGCCGGAGCTGGCCCGCGGGATCCCCGTGACCTACGTCCCCGCGCGCAACCTGGTCTTTCTCTCCCTCGCGGTCGCCTTCGCCGAGGCCCGCGGCGCGAGCGACCTCTTCCTGGGCGTCAACGCCGTGGACTTCTCGGGATACCCCGACTGTCGTCCGGAGTTTGTCGAGTCCTTCGAGCGCACGGCGTGCCTCGCGACGCGCGCGGGCAGCGAGGGCGGGCGGTTCAAGGTCCACGCGCCCCTCTCGGGCTTCTCCAAGGCGCAGATCATCCGCTTGGGTGTCTCCCTGGGCGTGGACTACGCGCTCACGCGGAGCTGCTACGACCCCACGCCCGCCGGGCTCGCCTGCGGACGCTGCGACTCCTGCCAGATCCGTCGCGAGGGCTTCGCCCGGGCCGGCGTTCCCGACCCCACGCCCTACGCGGAGCGCGCGTGATGGAGCTCTCGCAGACACGCGCCATCCCGCAGGAACACCTGCCCATCGCCGAGACCTTTGTCTCGATCCAGGGCGAGGGGAAGCTCGCGGGCGTCGCGTCGTACTTCGTGCGCGTGAGCGGGTGCAACCTGCGTTGCTCGTGGTGCGACACGCCGTACGCGAGCTGGTCGCCCGAGGGCGGGCCGCGCCCGATCCGCGATCTGCTCGACGAGGCCGCCCGCTCGAAGGTTCGACACGCGGTCGTCACCGGGGGTGAGCCCATGCTGTTCGCGGGCGTCGTTCCGCTCTGCAGGGGGCTCCGCGAGCGCGGGCTGCACGTCACCATCGAGACCGCCGGCACCACGACCCCCGGCGTGCCCGTCACGTGCGATCTCCTGAGCCTGAGTCCAAAGCTCGCAAACTCCACGCCCACGAACGACCCGCGTGACCCCTCCGGCGCGTGGACGGCTCGCCACGAGTCGCGCCGGATCGACCCGGGCGTGCTGCAGCGCCTCCTCGACGAGCACCCGCAGCGCCAGCTCAAGTTCGTCGTGCGCGAGCCGGGGGACCTCGCCGAGATCGAGGCGCTGCTCTCCCGCCTCACGGGCTGGAAGGATGACGACGTGCTGCTCATGCCCGAAGGGATCACGAGCCCCACGCCCCAGCGCCGGGACTGGATCGTCCGCGCGTGCCTCGAGCGCGCTTGGCGCTACGCCCCGCGGCTGCACATCGAACTCTTCGGCAATCGGCGCGGGACGTGAGCCGCCCATACATGCCCGGCTCGAGCGAGTTCCGTCGAAGCAGAGCGTCTCTGGTGGGGCGGGCTTCCAGCCCGCCAGGGCCACGACAACCCGTGCGGGCCAAGCGTCCGCTCTTCAGGAATAGAACTAGTTCTAAGCCCGGCCCGACCTGTTGCCCTCGCCCTCCCTCCTCGTACGATGCGACGGAGCGGCCGGGTTCGCGCATCTCTCATGTTCGGCGGCACCGAACAGCCTTTCCCGGCACGCCGCGGGGTTTCACACCATGACCAACTCATCGCTCCGGTTCTCCTCTGTGGCGACGCGCGCGCTCGCGTGCGCGCTCTTCGCCGTGCTTGTCTTCTCGCCCCTCGCCCTGGGTGACGATGCCGAGCGTGACGTCGCCACCGCGCGCTCCCTTTCCCGCGCCTTCCAATCCGTGGCGCGGCGTGTCGAGCCCGCCGTGGTCCACATCACCCAGTTCAGCCGCGTGATCAAGCGCGACTTCTTCGGGTTTCCCCTGGAGCGCGGGAACGGGCAGCTCATGCAGACCGGGCTGGGCTCGGGCGTTATCGTCTCGCGCGAGGGCTACATCCTCACGAACAACCACGTCGCCGCCGGTTCGGAAACGCTCAAGGTCAAGCTCTACGACGGGAAGGAGTTCGAGGCTCGGCTCGTGGGTCGCGATCCCCTCACCGACATCGCCGTGCTCAAGATCGACCCCGGGGCGATCCCGTCCAACTGCGTCCCCCCCGCCTTCGCCGACGCCGACGCCGTTGAGGTCGGCGAGTGGGTCGTCGCCATCGGCAGCCCCTTCGGGTTCGACAACACGGTCACCGCGGGGATCGTGAGCGCCAAGGGGCGCTCCCTTGCTCCCTCGGAGAACGGGACCGCGTACCAGGACTTCATCCAGACCGACGCCGCCATCAACCCCGGGAACTCCGGCGGGCCGCTCCTCAACCTCGACGCCAAGCTCGTGGGCATCAACACCGCCATCGCCGGGCCCACGCGCGGCTTCCACGGGCTCTCCTTCGCGATCCCCGCCAACATGGCCAAGACCGTGATGGACAACATCATCAAGAACGGCCGCGTCATCCGCGGGGCCCTGGGCGTGTCCTTCGCCGAGGCCACCAGCGACGCGCGGGGCGTCGCCGTGATGAGCGTCGTGGAGGACGGCCCCGCGCAGCGAGCCGGGCTCCGCGCGGGCGACGTCATCACCCGCTTCGACGGACGCCAGCTCTCCGAGCCGCGGCTTCGCACCGCCATCTCCCTCACCGCCCCGGGCACCGAAGTCCCCCTCGAGGTCCTCCGCGAGGGCACGACCCAGACCCTCCGCGTGGTCATCGGCGATCAGACCACGCTCCTGGGCGTCACCCGCCTCGAGGGCCTGGGCGCCCTCGCGCGCTCCTTCCCCGAGAGCGAGGCCCAGGAGAAGTTCGGGCAGAAGTTCTCCGGGGCCGTGATCGTCCAGGTCGACCCCCAGGGACGCGGCGCCGACGCCGGACTCCAGATCGGCGACATCATCCTCCAGGTCCGCCACCCCATCGGCGCCCGCCGAGCCCTCAACGTCGAGTCCGCCGAAACCCTCCAGAAGCTCACCGACCAGGCCGACTACGCCCGCGGGGTGCGCCTGGGCGTCATCCGCGGCACGCAGCAGGGCTTCATCGACGTCACCGAGTAACGATCGACCCGGCGCTCGCGAACAACCGCGCCGGCGACGTGTGCTTCCGTCTTCTCCTTTTCTCTTTCTCCTTGCCTTTTCCTCTTCTTTCTTGTGGCACAGGCGTCCCGCCTGTGTCTTCATGCTTCTCTCCTCTTTACATGCCGATACCCTCCGCCATGCCCACCTTCCTCGTGAAGACCGAGCCGGGCGAATACTCCTACCACGACCTCGCCCGCGACAAGAAGACCACGTGGACCGGCGTCAAGAACCCCGCCGCCCTGGCCGCCCTGCGCACGATCCGCAAGGGGGACGAGATCTTCATCTACCACACCGCCGATGAAAAACAGATCGTGGGCTTCGCCCGCGCCGTTTCGAACCCCTACGCCGACCCCAAACAGCCCGGCACAACCGAGAAGGGCGAGCCCAGGTTCGCCGTGATCGATCTGGCCCCGGTGCGCAGGTTCAAGACGCCCGTGACCCTCGCGCAGATCAAGAGCGACCCGCGCTTCGCGGCGTTTGCGCTCGTCAAGCAGTCGCGCCTGAGCGTGATGGCGGTGCCGCCCAACATCCGCTCGGCGATCGAGGCGCTCTCAGACTCCTGACTACTTCCCCTCCGACCCCTCCACCACCCGCTTCAGCACCACCTCGCGCTCGTACGCCGCGTCGTCGGCGTGCTTGAGCAGGAACGCCCGAAGCTCCTCCGTCGTCGCCGTGATGATCGTCTGCTTGTTCTCGAGGTGCGCGTGCGCCAGGGCGTGATCGTCCCGGCGGAGCACGCCGTCGAGCCACTTCGGGGAGACGTCGCGCCACCGGATCGAGCCCTCCTCGATCTGCGCCCGACCGAAACAATGCACCGGCGCGCTCAGCACCAGCCCGGTCACCTCCTCCGCCTTCGCCTGCACCGACACCGGCGTCGACAGATCCGCGAACACGTGCGTCCCGATCTTCGTGAGCCGCACCGACAGCACCAGGGGCGGCTTGGTCTCGCCCGTCGCGGCGTCGGGGCGCGAGGGGCACGTCAGCTCGTAGGTGCTGCCCTCCGCTCTCCGGATCGTCCACGCGTACGCGTCGTCCTCGGGCTTAGTGCCCTCGGTCCGCCAACGCCCCACCACCCGGTCGTCCGCGATCGCGTCCTTCGCGCTCACGATCGGCGAGAGGGACTGGGGCGAGCATCCGCACGCCACACCGAGCCACACCGCCGCCGCGATCATCCACGACGCACCCAGGGTCCTCATGATGGTCCTCCGTTCTCGCGGCCTACCCCCGGCGCACGTCCGTCAGCACGTCCGCCTGGTGGTCCGCGTGGTAGCTGCTCCGCACCAAGGGCCCGCTCTCCACGACCTTGAACCCCGCCGACAGCCCGGCCTCCTTGAACGCCGCGAACTGCTCGGGGGTCACCCACCGGTCGATCGGCAGGTGATTCCGCGTGGGCTGGAGATACTGCCCGATCGTCAGGATGTCGCACCCCGAGGGGCCACCGGTTTTCTCCTGCACGTCGCGCATCAGCTCCAGCACTTCCTCGTCCTTCTCGCCGATCCCCACCATGATCCCGGTCTTGGCGACGCCCCCCTGCTCCTTCACGCGACGCAGCAGCTCCAGCGAGCGGTCGAACTTGGCGCTGGGACGCACCGCGGGGTACATCCGCCGGACCGTCTCCAGGTTGTGGTTGATGATGTGAGGCCCCGCGTCGATCACCATCTGCAGCGCGGGCCAGTTTCCCTCAAAGTCCGGGATCAGCACCTCGATG
>CAZTJZ010000097.1:0-10883 GCA_964614075.1 uncultured Phycisphaeraceae bacterium | reverse complement strand
ACCAGTACGTGACGATCGCGTCGCGGATGGACTATCTCTCCCCGATCGCGAACGACATCGCCTGGCACGGCGCGGTGGAGACGCTCTTCGGGATCGAGATCACGCCGCGGTGCAAGGTGCTCCGCACGATCATGGCCGAGATCGCCCGCATCCAGAACCACCTGCTGTGCGTGGGGGCCGCGGGGCTGGACCTCAACGCCTTCACGGGGTTCATCTACTGCTTCAACGTGCGCGAGAAGATCTACGACCTGTGCGACTTCGTCTCCGGGCAGCGCTTCCACCCGGACTGGACCCGCGTGGGCGGGCTCATGCAGGACCTCCCCGACGAGGACATGTTCAAGACACTCGTGAAGAAGCTCATCCGCGAGGAAATCCCCGGCGCGGTCCGCGACCTCGAGAACCTCCTCAACCGCAACCGCATCTTCATGGACCGCACCCGCGGCATCGGGGTCATCTCGGCCAAGGACGCCATCGACTGGTCGCTCACGGGGCCCATGGCCCGCGCGAGCGGCGTGCGACGCGACCTCCGCAAGGACGAGCCCTACCTCTGCTACGCCGACAACTGGGACGGCCAGGGCGCCAAGGGCGTGGAGTTCAAGGTCCCCATCGCCCACGAGGGCGACGCGTACGCCCGCTACCTCGTCCGCGTCGAGGAGATCAAGCAGAGCCTCGCCATCGTCGAGCAACTCATCGACCGCATCCCCGCCGGAAGCGTCGACGCCTTCACCGACTCCAAGATGGTCAAGCCCCCCAAGAAGGACGTCTACGGCTCGATCGAGGGGCTCATCCAGCACTTCGAGCTCATCATGACCAACCGCGGGTGGAGGCCCCCCATCGCCGAGTGCTACGCCGCCCAGGAGACCGCCAACGGCGAGCTGGGGTACTTCCTCGTCAGCGATGGCGGTCCGCGCGCCTGGCGCGTCAAGGTCCGCCCGCCCTGCTTCATCAACTACTCCATCATGAGCAAGATCACCGAGGGACACCTCCTCAGCGACATCGTCGCCATCATCGGCAGCATCAACGTCGTCGCGGCGGAGCTGGATCGGTAGAGCGTTCGTGGGTGGAGGAGCAAGGGCCATGGCACTATGGCTGGTACGTGCCGGACGGAACGGGGAGCACGAGTCTCGTTTCTTCGTCAGCGAGCGGATCTATCTCACCTGGGGCGACGCGTTCGAGAAGACGGACCCAACTCCGGTTCGTCCGGAGAGCCTCAGAGGTGAAGTAGCCAGGCATTTTCCTTTGCGTTCTCGCGCACAAGTGAGCCATGCGGCGGGCCAGTGGTCCGCGTTCTTGCACGGAATGCAGCCAGGAGATGTCGTGGCCACGCCCAGAAAACACCGCGCGGTCATCGCGTTCGGCGAGATCGCTGGTTCGCCCGAGTATGACGCCAAGGCGCCGAGTCCGTACCAAGTGTCGAGGTGAGTCAAGTGGCTCAACCTTGAGGTTCCGCGATCATTGTTTGACCAAGACATCCTGTACTCGCTCGGTGCGTTCATGACGATATGCGAGGTCAGCCGGAACAATGCAGAAGCGCGAGTTCGAGATCTCATCCGGAACAACTGGAGAAGACCAGGAAAGGCCGGGCTCGAGCCCTCTCATGAGATCGAGCCCTCGGTAGACGATGACGCCGAGCGGGACTTTGCGACACTCGCACGCGACCAGATTACGACGCACGTCGGACGGAAGTTCAAGGGGCATGCGCTTGCAGACTTGGTCGCCGCGATTCTCGGCGCCCAGGGATACACGATCCACTCCAGCCCACCCGGGCCGGACAAAGGGGTTGACATTCTCGCGGCGCCCGGTGTTCTTGGCTTTGGGAGTCCACGACTGTGTGTTCAGGTCAAGTCCGGTGACTCCGCGGTGGATCGACCAACGCTGGATCAGCTCATCGGCGCGATGCAGAACTTTGGTGCCGAGCATGGGTTGCTCGTTTCGTGGGCTGGATTCAAGCAGTCCGTGGATCGTGAAGTGGCGAGCAAGTTCTTCAAAGTCCGCCTGTGGGAAGCGCAGGACGTGGTCGACGCGCTGCTCGGCTAGTATGAGCGGCTTCCCGAAGAGATTCGCGCCGAGCTGCCGCTGCAGCGAATCTGGACTGTGGTGAGCCCGGAAACCGAAGAGTGACTTTCCTCAGCACCCCAGCGTAAAGTGCTCCAGAAAATACAGCAGATCGTCGATCGTCACCCCGCCGTCGGGCGTGCCCGGGTCCATCCCGTCGTCGTCCAGGTCCGCCTCTTCGCTCCCGGCGGCGAACGCGTCGAGGAAGTACACCAGATCGTCGATCGTCACCCCGCCGTCGGGCGTGCCCGTGAACGTCCCGTCGTCCAGGTCAGCGGGACACCCGGGCGGCACGTCCTCGACGAAGCACGCGCCGCTCAGCAGCATGCGGTACCCGCCGAACTGCCCCACGCCTGCCCACGAGCCCAGCGTCCCGCTCGCGCCCGGGCCGTCGGGCGCACGCTCCACGTTCACCGGCTCGTCGTTCCACATCGCCTGCCCGCCCGTGCTCATCGCGTCGCGGTTCCATCCCGAGACCGCGAGGTAGTACTCGCCGTTGGACGCCACGAACGCGTTGCTCAGCACCGCGCCGCTCGAGATGGGCGTGTTGTCGTCGTGCGCCAGCCCGCGCCCGCTGGAATCAAACAGCCAGAGCTGGGTGTCGAACCGCGCGCCGATGCCCGGCACGGGCGCGACCAGCGACACGCCGAACTCCGCCGCGTCGCACACGCGGATCTTGTACACGTCCACGTCCGTCCCCGACGTGAGCACGCCGTGGATCTTCGAGAGAACCCCGGTGCCCGACGCCGACTGCGCTGTGGAGACCAGCTCGCCCGCGTCGGGCGACGCCGCCAGCTCCGACCACTCCTCGCTCCCCGCGGCCCAGGTCCCCAGCTCCACCCGCGCCTCGACGTTCCCGCTCGCCGTGTGCGTGGTGGTCACCCCCCACGCTCCCGAGAAGCTCGCGGGCGGCGCCGTCACCGCGAGGTAATACACGCCCACGCTCAGCGAGGCCCCGTCGCGCCCGTCGCTGAGCAGCGAGTCCGCGCCCAGGCTTTCGCCGCTGCCCAACCCGAACGAGAGCGCCCCGGCACTCCCCGGCCCGTCGTTGTCATCGCTCGCCACCAGCACGCCCCCGCCTGAATACAGCGCGATGATCGTGTCGTCGCCCGTGACCAGCGACTCCGCGGCGTCGCTGTCGAGCCAGGTCAACCCCGATGCCGAAACCGGCGCGGTGAGCTCGAACCGAAACCACGTGACCTGCCCCGACGCGAGCGTCGTGCCCATCTGGGCCACGTCGCCGATCCCGAGGGTTCCCAGATCCGTCGCCGCGGGCTGCGCGCACGCGACCGACGCCCCGCCCAGCCCGGCGCACAACCCCGCGCCCAGCGCCGCCACCCCGAGCCAGTCCGACGATCGCACCATGGGCCACCTCTTTTTTCTCGGACGCACGCGGACGCGCACCACGACCCGCACCCCAAGCGTAATCACAATCCGCGTCCCCGCCACCCTCACGCCGCATCCGCGCGAGAAACTCGTCGGCCCGTGCGGGCGCCGCGGTTACCGGGCGTGCGTCAGCACCCCGACTCGAACTCCGTGAGGAAGTAGAGCAGGTCGTCGATGGTCACACCCGAGTCCTCGATGCCCTGGCCCGACCCGTTGTCCAGGTCGGCCCTCGGGTCGCCCGTCTCGAAGAGCGCGAGGAAGTAGATGAGGTCGTCGATCGTGACCCCGCCGTCGAACTGGCCCGTGCCCGAGCCGTCGTCCACGTCCGCGACGCACCCGCAGGAGTCCAGCAGCCCGTTCCCGTTGAGGTCGAGCGCGTTGGGCAGGTAGTACGTCACGTTGTCGATGTCGTTTCGCACGGGATCCACCGCGGCGGACGACCCGCCGAACCCCCACCGCGCGACGAACGGCGTGTACGCGGGGATCAGCAGCTCGTCGAACGCGGTCTCGTACGCCCCGCCGGGCTGGGTCATCCGAACCGTCAGCCGCTTCTGCGCAAATGAGATATAGACGTGGTGGATGAGCTGGTCGCTGTAGTCGAACGTCGATTGATAACTCGCGATCTCCACGCCGTTGTGGATCACCTTGACCACGTCGGGCGTGCCGTCGCTGGTGGGGAAGCTCACGACCAGCGAGCTCGCGCCCGGACCGTTCTGGTTGAAGAGCGTGACGTTGGGATAGACCCCGGCGTCGAGCATGGCGAAGCAGAACCCGTTGCCCCCGACGCCCTGGATGAGGCGGAAATCGAACGACGCCGTAAACCGCTGCACGGGCTGGCCGTTGAAGGGTGGACGCACGACCGAGCCCGTCGCGCCCGGCAGGCGCGAGAGCTGGCAGAAGCTGAACAGCGGCTCGGCGGAGCCCGCGAAGTAGAACTCCCCCGCGTTCGCGAAGTCGAAGTGAGTGAGGTCCGCCGTCACGACCTCGCACTCGTCCGGGACGGCGTTGTTGTTGCAGTCGCGCGCCGTCATCGCCGCCACGTCGCACTCGTCCGGCACGCCGTTCTGGTTGCAGTCCTGGCTCGTCGCCGAGGCGATGTCCTGCGAGTCCGGGACGCTGTTGCTGTTGCAGTCATCGAACGCGGTGGCGCCGACGTAGCGGATGCGCAGGATCTCCGCCCCCGGGTCGGTGGGGTAGAGCGCGCCGAAGTCCTTGTACAGCGTCGAGAAGTACAGCCCGTCGGGCCCCGCCGCCAACGCCGCGCACGTCGCCTGCCCGCTCCCGGCGTACACCGCGAAGTCGATGGGCCCGGCGATCCGCGTCTCGTTGTTGTCGAGGATGAACCTCGTGATCCGCTTGCCCAGCGACTGCGGGCCCGTGCCGTACGTCGGACCGGACTCGGTCACAAACGCCTGATCGAACAGGCTCGACGGGAACCCGCTCCCGCCGAAGGTCTGCGGCTGGATGAACACGATGTTGATCGGGGCGTGCGCGGGCTCCCAGTTCCAGATCGCGAAGTTGTTCATGCTCGCGTTGGTGCCGTCGTACCCGAAGTTCCGCCCGGCGATCCCGCGCGAGAAGCGATCCCGCGTGGGCCCGTTCTCCACGCTGTAGTGCCCGTTGTTGCTGGCGCGCCACGCCCCGCCGAAGGGATTGCGATGCCCGTAGACCCAGATGTACTCCTGCGAGTTGAACCCGTTGGCGAGGTTGTACAGCGGATTGTCCGGGAGGGGCGTTCCGTCGCGGTTGATGCGGAGGATCTTCCCGCGGAACGAGTTGATGTCCACACCCGCCGAGTTGTCGAACCCGTCTCCCACGTGCACATAGAGCTTGTCGTCGGGGCCGAAGGAGATGTTCGAGATGAAGTGCGACTGGCCCATGCGCTCGAAGGGCATGTCGAGGATGACCGTCTGCGTGGCGGCGGTGTACCCCCCGTCGACGCTCGTGAACTTCTTCACGTGGCTGTAGTGATCCGCCGGCTCGTTGTCCGGGTCCGACGAGTACACGATCGTCGCGTAGAGGTCGCCGTTGGTCGGGTCCACGCACACGCTCCCCAGCCCCTGCTCGCCCGAGCCCGGGAACACGCCCGTGGGATTGAAGTTGAGCAGTCCCGAGGCGTACGTGCTCACCTGACCGTTGCGCCGCACCACCTTGATCTGTCCGTACAGCTCGCCCACGTAGAACAGCACATCGCCCGGGTTGGGCCCGGGGTTGGGCACGAACGCGATCGACACCGGAAGCGTGAACCCGCCCGCGAACACGTCCACCACGTACCCCGGCGGGACGAGCCACGGCACGGGCCCCGTGCGCAGGATCGTCGTGAAGTCCGGCTCGCTCTGCGCCAGCGACCCCGCGTAGGTCGCGCCCACCGCGCTCACCCACACCACCGTCGTCCCCGCCGACGCGTGCGTGATCGCGGGCATGTAGATCGCCCGCGCCGCCCCCGCGCCGTCCGCGAACCGGATCGTCGACTCGCCCAGCGTGTACGCCCCGGGCGAGGTCACCACCACCCGCACGGGATGGAGCAGGTTCAGCTCCCCCGGGTTGCTCACCGAGTTCCCGCCCAGCGTCCCCGTGTACGCCAGCAGATCCTCCCCCAGCTTGTTCTCGACCGTCATCGCCACGCCGTTGGGCAGGATCACGAACGACCCGTTCTCCTGACGCCACGTCGCCACGGGGCTCGTCCGCACGTCGTCGAGCTGCATGGGCAGGATCGCCTCGGGCGCGGCGGTCGTGAACCCCCGCTCCGAGTACGCCCCCCACTCCGTGGGCGGGTCGGCGCTGTCGTCGCGGAACCGCACCCGCACCTTGTAGTCCGTGCTGTGCAGAAGCTGCGTCCGCCCGGCGTGGGAGTTCTCGAACGCCCCGTCTCCCAGGTGCGTGTGCACCCGCTCCACGCCCCCGATGCACGACGTGAACCACACCCGCTCCAGCGGCGTGATCGTCCAGATCTCCCAGTCCGTGCACAGGTGCTGATCGCCCACGTCCGGGTCCGAGAACGGCCCGGCCTCCATGTGAACGTCCGACGGGTTCACGATCAGCCCCTCGGTCACGGGCTCGCCGATCGCCGGCGCCGCCGGCGGCGAGTTCGCCGCGCACACCCCCGCGATCGCCAGACCGACTCCGAACGTCATCGCGCGCAGCATCATCACCTCTCCGGAAAGAGCGTTACGGTACCAACTCGGCATTCTCGGAACAAGAGTTTGGGCGTTCTTCCACGGATTTGTCACGCGCAGCCCGCCTCGAACATGGCCAGGTAGTGCAGCAGATCGTCGATCGTGACCCCGCCGTCAGAGACTCCCGCGCCCGACCCGTCGTCCACGTCGGCGCACAGATCGCCCTGCTCGAACATCGCGAGATAGTGGAGCAGGTCGTCGATGGTGAGCCCGCCGTCGGGCACGCCCGTCCCGCTCCCGTCGTCGGTGTCGGCCGCGCAGTCGCCCCGGCAGAAGGGCGTGAACGGGAGCGCGCGGACCGTCGCGTAGACGTGGCGGTCCGAGGCGTGCCACACCGCCGCGAGACGACCGTCCTGAACATACCTCACGCCGTGCTGCCCGGGTGTCCCCACCCGAGGCTGGAGCGACGCGCCCGAGAGCGGGACATCGCCCGCGTGGCCGACGCGCCGTGTCGCCGGGCGGACCTCCATCGCCCGCACGCGCGGGATGTTCGAGGAGTCCTGGAACACCACCGCGCACCGGGCGAGCGGGTCGAGCATCGAAACGCCGCGCGCCGCGACCGTGTGACGCGACGTGCCCGCGCCGGCGCCAAGATAGATCGGCGGCCCCACGGGCATGGGCGGCTCGCCCGGGCCCAGGAGCTGCGCCTTGATGCCCGGCGAGAACCCGCCCGTGCCGTCGTGCAGGAAGCTCATCACCAAGGAGCCATCGTCGAACATCGCCACGCCGCCCGCGCCCGCATCCACACCCACACCCTGGGTCACAAAGACCGGCGTGCCCACGCCCCCGTTGTCCACGCGCACCACGTACAGCCGCGCCGGGAACGACGCGTCGAGCGCGGATTCCGTCCACGCCACCGCGAACCGGTCTAGCCCGCGACCCGTCACGCACACCCCGGAATAGTCCGCGAGGGGCTGGTGATCGCGGAGCACAATCGCCGGCCCGGCGTCGAGCCTCAGCATCACCCGCGCGCACCCTGTCGAGCGATCCACGTACGCGATCACGCTCCGCGCCCCCACCGACACCGAAGCGTCCGTCGCCCGGCAGAGCTCGGGCGACGTCGCGGACTCCGGGATCGGCGCCCCGCCCGGCCATTCGTTGGTCGTGAGCGCCACGCGATAGTCCGGGCACACGATCGGGCCGCAGGGCAGGCAGCTCGCGCCCGGGGCATACTCCATCGACCACGCCTGCACCACCCGCCCCGAGGGCGAGGCGTCGGTCGACGGAAACCGCCGGTACCCCAGGCACGGGAACGCCGGCGTGTCCACCGGGATCTCCAGCGCGTCGATCGCCCCCCCAGTGACGGTCATGCGCCGAGATCGCACCAGGATCGGGAACAGCCCGGAACTCCCGGGCCCCACCCCGACCGCCACGCCATCGCAGGTGCCGTCCTGGGGAACACACGGCGAGCCCGGCACGCTCAGCCCCGTGCCGGTGAAGGTGAAGAGAAGATCCCCGCCCGGGAGCTCGGCCAGCGACGCGTCCACAAAGCTGGCGGAGGGCCCGAACGCGGCCGGATCGCCCGCGTTGACACGGAACTCAACGTCCTGGGCCATCGCGAGTTGCGCGAAGGCTAACACCACCACGCCCGTTCCACCCGGGGCACGCATGAGCTCATCGTACGTGCCGCTTCGCGCTGCAGGGGCCCCGGAGGCAGGACGGCGTGCACAAAATGGCGGCGACCTTGTCCAAAGTGTCGCGGTTTGGCGCATTCATCGCTGAGGACAGCGCCGACCCGGCCCGACGCCGCTGTGCCTCCTTCTCGCGGCGGGCCGGGTCGGCGGCTGGACTACGTCAGTTTCAGGGTTTGGGGCACAGCGCGGGGCAGCATCGCTTTGGAGGCGATTCCACCCCGACGCACGAATGGGAGTTTGGTATGAAAAAGACACGCACAGTGTGGCTGCTGCGGGCCGCGGCTGTTTGCACGGCGTTTGGTGCCGTGGCCAACGCCGCAGTCCCCGCGACCGGGCGGAGCGACCCGTTCAAGGGCGGCCCCGCGAATCAGAACTGGCATCCGGACACGGACCAGGCGATCCCCGGGCCGAGCCATCCGCCGTTCGAGATGATCCCCGCGATGCCGATGCCCAGCCCCAAGGACGTGAAGTTCCTGGAGCCTCAGGTCGGCAAGCGCGGGACGACCTGGCACAACGCGCTCACGGGCGAGACTATCGAGATGCCCGATCGGGCGCCCAGCGGCCTGCCCGGGGGATCTGGCGGTGATGCCTACCGAGGCGTGGATTGGATGGAAGGGTCCAACGAGCAGGCGGGCGGGTTCACGCCGCGGACCTTCGGGAGCATGGGCGTAGCGGGCGGTCTCAACGCCTGGCCCGCGGCCCCGAACGTCAAGCTGGTCATGCGGTTCGTGGACCAGTCCGCGATCAACCGCTACTTCGTGTGCTCGGGCGCGATGCACGATCCGGGCGTGGTGCAGACCGCGGCCCACTGCGTGTACGCGCGGAACCCCAACGGGATCAACATCTTCAACTGGGCCAGCGAGATCTGGGTGTACCCGGGCTGGGACGGGCTGGGGAACACCACGCTCGACGAGGTGTTCAACAACTTCGGGTACGCCAAGGGCTACACGTTCATGGCGGGGACGAACTACATCAACTCGGGGGACTTCAACTCCGACGCCGGCGCGGTGCGCGTCACCGACCGCTCGGTCGGGTCGCTCACGGGCTGGCTGGGCTGGACGTGGGGCTTTGACTGCGCCTGGGCGCAGGGGCACCCGTACTTCAACTACAGCTACCCCGCGGAGGGCTGCGGCGGGGGGCTGCACACCGGGAACACCATGTACTTCCTCTCGGGGTTCATGGACTACTGCTTCGGGAACCAGATGGGCTTCAACACCAGCCCCGGATGCACGACCGCGATCTGGGGTGGGCAGAGCGGGAGCAACCTGTACTGGAACAACGGCGGGGCGCTGCAGGCCCACGCCGTGTGCTCCAACTCCGACCGCGCGTTCAACGGGAACTACTGCAAGCTCTGGGAGACCTGGGTCAACGACCTTGAGACCTTCAAGACCAACACCCGCGGGTTCGGGCTCGACATCGAGTCGCTCCGCTTCCGGACGACCGGGACGAGCGTGCAGGCGGGAACCAGCGGCGTGCCCGCGAACGTGCTCATGCTCAACGCGACCAACGGCGATCCCGGGAGCCAGACCTACACCGTCAACGTCTACCTCTCCACCAACAACCAGATCAGCTCGGGCGATACGCTGCTCGCGACGTGGTTCTACAACGTGGACTTCGCCGCGATGCAGGGCGTGAACTTCAACGTCCCCGCCTCCTTCATCCCGTCCTCCACGCCCCCCGGGACCTACTTCATCGGGTGCACCGTCTCCGCCCCGGGCGACGTGGACGGGAGCAACAACCAGACCAACACCTGGGACTGCCAGCAGATCACCGTGCTCCCCGCGCCGCCCAGCAACGACACCTGCGGCACGGCGATCTCGATGACCGCCAACAGCAGCTTCTTCGGGAACAACGCCACCGCCGCCACCAACAACACGCAGAGCTGCGGCAGCGCCAACGGGAAGGACGTCTGGTTCGCCTTCACGCCCGCCTGCACCGACACCTACACCTTCGACACCTGCGGGTCGGGCTTCGACACCGTGCTCAGCGTCCACAGCGCCTGCCCCAACAGCACCGCGAACGAGGTCGTCTGCAACGACGACGACTTCAACGCCCACTGCTCGGGCAGCATCCGCGACTCGTGGGCCAGCGCCGTCCTCACCGGCGGAACCACGTACTACATCTGCGTCGCGGGCTACCAGAGCGCCAGCGGGAACTACGCCTTCCACATCGGCGGACCCACGCCCCTCAACAACGACTGCACCAGCCCCGAGGCGGCCTACGAGGGCTCGTTCTTCTTCTCCAACTGCGGCGCCACGACCGACGGCCCGAGCGAGCCCGCGTCGTGCAACTTCTTCGGCGAGCCCAACGTCCACAGCGACGTCTGGTTCAGCTATTCCCCCAGCGCCAGCGGCACGGTCACCATCGACACCTGCCCCACCGGCTTCGACACCGAGCTCGCGCTCTACTACGGCTACTCGTGCCCGAGCGTCTCCGGAACGGTCCTGGCCTGCAGCGACGATAACTGCAACATCCGCCAGAGCCTGGTCTCGGCCCACGTGGACCTCGGCGTGCCGTACCTCATCCGCATCGGCGGGTACAACGGCACCCAGGGCAGCGGGATCTTCAACATCAACCTCGTCCCCGACCCGCCCGCCTGCGTCGCCGACGTGGACGACGGCAGCGGCACCGG
>CAZTJZ010000096.1:0-10911 GCA_964614075.1 uncultured Phycisphaeraceae bacterium | reverse complement strand
CTACCGCCTCGCCGACCACACCACCGCCGACGACGCCCGCCGCTACCGCGACCCCGAGGAGGTCCAGGCCTGGGCCGGGAAGGACCCGCTCATCCGTCTGCGCAAGTACATCGACGCGAAGAAGCTCTGGAGCGACGCGAAGCAGGCGGAGCTGGACGAGATCGCCAAGGCGATGGTCGTCGAGGTCATCAAGGCCGCGGAAACCATCGAGAAACCCAAGGTGACGGAGATCTTCGACAGCATGTACGCCACGCTCCCCCCGGAGCTGGACGTGCAGCGCCGCACTCTGCGGACGCACTCGCTGGGCCAGGGCGTCGGGGCCGAGCAGATCGGTCAATCGGTCCGCCACTAAGACCCCCGACCCTGCGCGCGACGCCATGCTCACCACACAGGCCACAACGAGTTCGGTTCAGGCCGGCCACGCACCGATCGGCGGCGGCGCCGCGTCCCCACGCTCGCGGCGGGTCGATGGCGTGATCGCGTGCGGCGTCCTCGCGTGCTCCCTCATGCTCGCGGCCGGATGCACGGTCTCGCGCCCGTCGTCGTACGAAGTCTTCGCGACGCCGATGGAGGCACACTTCACGCCCGCCGAGGTCGGGGGCCGATCGCCGCTCCAGATGGCGGCCGAGGTGGCGTGCCGTCTCAGCCGATCGAACTCGCTCGAATGGTTCGAGACGGCGCCGGGCCGATTTTCCGGTGACCTCAGCGATTCCGACTACTCGTACGATCTGATCCCAGGCCGTGGATGGATGCGTCTCATCCGCACTCGAACGACGATGCGGGCCGTCACCATCTCGGCCGCCCCCTCGCCCACCGAGCCCGACGCCATCCTTGTCAGCGCCGTCTTTCCATGGGCCCGCGACACGAAGGCCACCCTGTCATGGAACCGCTGGGCTCAGCTGGCCCTTGTCGGTGATCGCATCCGCGGCTCGTGGGGAGATGCCATCGCGGAAACAGAGGAATCCCGCCCGGTCGAGGGCGAGGAGGCACGATTGGCCCAGGAGATGTTTGTCCGGCACTGCCGCTCAAGGGGGTGCGGCGTCGGCGTTGATCGATGGGTGGTGTACAACTTCGAGGATTCCAAGGCCGACTAACGACGGAGCAACCATGCCACGCACCGAACAGATGAAGCAAAAAGGCCTCACCCTCGTCGACGCCATCAACGAGGCCCTCGCCCAGGAGATGGAGGCCGACGACCGCGTCGTGTGCCTGGGCGAGGACGTCGGGCTCAACGGCGGGGTCTTCCGCGTCACCGAGGGGCTCCAGAAGCAGTTCGGCCCGGAGCGCGTCATCGACACGCCCCTCGCCGAGTCGGGCATCATGGGCACCGCTATCGGCCTGGCCATGGCCGGCATGCGCCCCGTCCCCGAGATCCAGTTCGAGGGCTTCCTCGGACCCGCCTACGACCAGCTCGTCAATCACGCCGCTCGATTCCGCACACGCACCCGCGGCGCGATCACGGTCCCGCTCACCGTCCGCGTGCCGTGGGGCGGCGGGATCCATGCTCCCGAGTTGCACAGCGATTCGCCCGAGACGATCTATGCCCACTCCCCCGGGCTCAAGGTCGTGTGCGCGTGCACGCCCAGCGACGCCAAGGGGCTCCTGATCTCCGCCATCCGTGACCCCGACCCGGTGGTCTTCTTCGAGCCCAAGCGCGTCTACCGCAGCTTCCGGGAGCACGTCCCCGAGGAGCCCTACGAGATCCCCCTCGGGAAGGCGAAGATCGTCACCGAGGGCACCGACCTCACCGTGCTGTCGTGGGGCTCGATGGTCTTCGAGTGCCTGAAGGCCCTCGACGGGCTGCCCGAGGACGTGAGCGTGGAGCTGATCGACCTCAGGACCATCTCCCCGGTCGACACCGACACGATCGTGCAGAGCGTGCAGAAGACCGGGCGCGTGGTGATCGTGCACGAGGCGGCCAAGACCTGCGGGTTCGGCGCCGAGCTCGCGACGATCATCCAGGAGAAGTGCTTCCTGCACCTCAAGGCCCCGGTGCAGCGGGTGACGGGCTTCGACGTCATCATGCCGTACTACAAGCTCGAGCTCGACTACCTCCCCAACGCGGAGCGCGTGGCGGAGGCGGTGACGCAGTGCCTGAGCTACTGAGTTGTCTGAGCCGCTGCGCGGGAAGTTCCGTCCGGACCGACAACCCACCGGCGGGCCTTATCGCCCTTCTGGGCCGTCGGTCGCGGAGCCGACCCGCGGGTGCGGTTAGCCCCGCCGCACGCCCCCGGCGGGATCGTGGCGCATGTCGCGTTTTTTGTCGGGGTCACCCGCGCATGATTCGGCCGCGCCCGGCGTCGCCCGACCGACCAATAATGCTCCCCGCGACCGGTGGGGGTGAAGCGCGATCACCCCGGGGCGGTTGTTCCCTCGGAGTGTGTCATGGCCCACGGACAGTCGAGTGATCCCAACGTGTTCATCCTTCCCGACCTGGGCGAGGGCGTGCACGAGGCGGAGCTGATCAAGTGGCGCGTGAAGCCCGGCCAGGCCGTGGCGGAGCACGACATCCTCGCCGAGATGGAGACCGACAAGGCGCTGGTCGAGGTGCCCAGCCCCCGCGCCGGCGTGGTGCAGGAGCTGCACGGGAGCGAGGGGGAGATCCTCAAGGTCGGGAACCCGCTGGTGACCTACGCGGGCGGGAAGGCGTCGGCCCGGGTCGAGGCCAAGCCCGAGCCGCGCCAAGAGCATCGTCAAGAACCGCGTCACGACCCCAAGCCCCACGCCAAGCCCGAGCCCGGGCCCGAACACGAGGAGCGCGAGGACGCGGGCACGGTGGTGGGGAGCATGTCGAACGATCTGGGCGGCGTGTCGGCGTCGCCCGGCAAGGCGCTGGCGACGCCGGCGGTGCGCCGGCTGGCACGCGACCTGGGCGTCGACATCGATCGCCTGCACGGGAGCGGGATCGGCGGGCGCGTACTCGAGAAGGACGTGCGCGACGCCGGCGCGGGCTCTCGCGCCACGCCGCGTGGTTCGGCTCGCCCCGAGGTCGGTCGCGCGGAGGTGGCACGACCGGCGCCACGTCCCGAAGTCAAGTCCGAGCCCAGGCCCGAGGTGACCCGGGGCGAAGCTCCCCGGCGTGGCGAGGGCGGCGAAGAGGTCACACGGATCCCGTTCCGGGGCGTTCGCCGGACCATCGCCAACCGCCTGCGCGAGAGCGTGGACCGCGCGGTGCACTTCACCGTGATGGACGAGGCCGACGTCTCGACGCTGGACACGCTCCGCCGAAAGCTCGCGGGGGCGTCGGGGGAGAAGGTGTCGTTCCTCCCGTTCGTGGTGTCGGCGGTGTGCCGGGTGCTGGGGGAGCAGGCCTTCCGCTCCTTGAACGCGACGGTGGACGAGTCGGGCGAGGGGGACGGGTTCATCCTGCAGCACCGGGGGATCCACGTCGGGATCGCGACGGACACGGACAACGGGCTGATGGTGCCGGTGATCCGCGACGCGGACCGGCTGGGGGTGCTGGAGATCTCTCGGTCGATCGCGATGACGGCGGAGATGGCGCGGAGCCGCTCGATCCCGCGCGAGCAGCTCATGGGGAGCACGTTCACGATCAGCAACGTGGGGAGCCACGCGGGTCGGTTCGCGACGCCCATCATCAACTATCCGGAGGTGGGGATCCTGGCGGTGGGGCGGGCGCGCGAGAGCGTGGTGGTGCAGAAGGGCGCCTTCCGCGTGGGGATGCTGCTCCCGCTGAGCCTGGCGTGCGATCACCGGGTGGTGGACGCCGCGACGGCGGCGCTGGCGCTGGCGCGGGTGGTGGAGCTCTTGCAGAGCCCGGAAGGGTTGATGGCGCCGGCGCGGTGAGGATGAACGCAGGTAGACACAGGCGGGACGCCTGTGCCACGAGAAGAACGAAGGGCGCGCGGTCAGGGCTTGTAGATCGCCCAGCCCAGGCCGATCGTGAAGACGGTGCAGCCGTAGATCGCGTGGAGGATCGCCGAGAGAAGCATGGAGCGTGACCGGGCGTAGGCGTGGGCGAAGACCAGCCCGCCGATCATGGTGAGCCCCAGGGCGATCCCGTTGTGGAAGATGACGTGGGCGAAGGCGAAGGCGCTCGCGGAGGCCCAGATCATGGACCATTCGTTGGTGAAGAGGGATCGGTAGCGGTGGAAGATGAAGCCGCGGTAGACGATCGACTGGGGATAGACCGAGAGGATGGGGTAGAGGACCATCGCGAGGGCCCAGCGCACGGGATACTCCCGCGGCACGTAGAGGAACTCGTGGGGGCGGAAGAAATACACGAGCAGCCCCAGGCCCAGCGTGGCGGCGAGCCAGAGCGGGAGCGACCGCCAGAGTTGCGGGCGGATCGGGCCCGGCGCCCAGAACTGCGCGCGGTCGAAGGACTTGTCGAACAAGAGCCAGAGCAGGCAGACCAGCCCGGCCGACCAGACCAGCGCGATCACCGGCAGGTCGATGATCTCGGTCGCGGCGAGCGCGGGGAGCACGAAGAACAGGGCGGCGTACTCAAAGGTCAGCAGGCCCCGGCGAGCGCGGGAACCGCCGGCCGCGTCGGGATGGAAGGTGTTCGGTGTGGCGTCGCGGGGCGGGGCGTGTTCCGGGACGTAGGGCCAATCCGGGGCGCGACCCATCCCCGCGTGGCGGGTGAGCGTGGACATGCCCGGTGATTGGGGTTTGGGGGTCGGCAATTGCAGCGGCATACCGGCGGGGGGCGGGCGAGGTTTCTATGCTCGTACGCGGCGGGAGCACGGGCACATCGCCCGTGCCGCGAACAAAGACGTGGAGGCGTGCGATGTCGGGCAATATGGCGGTGATCCTCGGGGCGAAGAGGACGGCGGTGGGGAAGTTCTTCGGCGGGCTGAGCAAGGTCCCTTCGCCCGTGCTGGGGTCGTACGCGATCCAGGGGCTGTTCGCGGAGCAGCCCAAGCTCAAGAGCGAGGCCGAGGCGGGGCGGGTGGACGAGGTGATCATGGGGTGCGTCCTGCAGGCGGGGCTGGGGCAGAACCCGGCGCGCCAGGCGGCGCTCAAGGCGGGGTGCCCGGAGACGCAGAGCGCGGTGACGGTGAACAAGGTGTGCGGGAGCGGGCTGCAGGCGGTGATGCAGGCGGCGATGAGCATCAAGAGCGGGGACAACCACCTGGTGATCGCGGGCGGGTTCGAGAGCATGACGCGGGCGCCGTACTTCGCGAGCATCCGCGACGGGGCGGGGGCGCCCAAGTTCGGCCCGGTGACGTTCGAGGACCACATGCAGTTCGACGGGCTGCGCTGCGCCTTTGAGTGCTGGGCGATGGGCAATGCGGCGGACCACATCGCGAAGAAGTACAGCGTGAGCCGCGCCGAGCAGGACCGCTTCAGCGCCCGCAGCCACCAGCGGGCGGCGGAGGCGACCAAGGCCGGGCACTTCAAGAACGAGATCGTGGCGCTTAGCGGCGAGCAGTGCCTGGACAAGAAGAGCCCGGGCGTCTCGGCAGACGAGGGAATCCGGGCCGAGTCCACCGCGGAGGCGCTCTCGAAGCTGCGGGCGGTGTTCGACAAGGACGGGAGCGTGACGGCGGGGAACGCGAGCCAGATCAGCGATGGCGGGGCGGCGCTCGCCGTGGCGTCGATGAAAAAGGCGGAGGAGCTGGGGATCAAACCCCTGGCGAAGATCGTGGCGTACCACACGAGCGGGGTGTCGCCCAAGGATATTTTCCGGGCCCCCGCGCTGGCCGTGCCCGCGGTCCTGGCGAAGGCGAAGTTGAGCGTGAAGGACGTGGACCTGTTCGAGCTCAACGAGGCGTTCGCGGCGCAGGTGCTGCAGAACATGACCGAGGGCGGGATCCCCGAGGAGAAGGTTAACGTGTCGGGCGGGGCGATCGCGCTGGGGCACCCCATCGGGTGCTCGGGCGCGCGCGTGCTCACGACGTTAATCCACCAGCTGCACCGCACGGGCGGGAAGCGCGGGTGCGCGGCGTTGTGCCTGGGCGGGGGCAACGCGGTGGCGATGGTGGTGGAAGTGTGAGCGCGAGCGTGGGCCGCGGTCGCGAGCACGCGCGACCGGGGGCGTGTCACTTCGGTGGTTTGTTGTTCGCGCCCCCGCGTTCCTGCGGGTTGCTCAGCGGCGCCCGCTTGGGTTCGCCGTCGGCGCGCGGGTAGGTCTTTGGCGTGGCCGAGTTCTTCTCGAGCACCACGAGGCGTCCGGTGGGCGTGTCGTGGGTCTGGACGTGGACGGCCTTGAGGGTGTGGAGGGCGTTGCGGGCCTCGGCGAGCTCCTCGTCGGCCTGCTGGCCCTTGATGAGCAGAACGCGCCCGCCGATCTTCGCGAAGGGGACGGTCAGCTCGGCGAGGGTGGCGAGTCGTCCGACGGCGCGGGCGACGACGGCGTCGTAGTTCTCACGCCGGGCGTTGGTGCGGGTGCCGGCGTGCTTGGCGCCCCGGTCGTGGGCGGCCTTCTCAGCGCGCTGCGCGAGGACCTCGGTGTTGGAGAGGCGCAGGAACCCCACGACGGCCCTGAGAAACTCGGCCTTCTTCGCCGTGGCCTCGAGGAGGGTGAAGCGGAGGTGGGGGAGGGTGATGGCGAGGGGGATGCCGGGCAGGCCGCCCCCCGAGCCGACATCGATGACGCGGGCGTGCTCGGGGAGGTCGGCGAGGAACGGGAGGAGCGTGAGCGAGTCGAGGATGTGGCGGCGCCAGGCCTGCGGGGGATCGGTGATCGCGGTGAGATTGGTCGTGGTGTTGAACTCGAGGAGCGCGGCGAGGTACAGCCCCAGCGCGGCGAGGTCGCGGTCCTCGAACTCGATCGAGAGCGATCGGGCGTCGGCGAGGAACTCCGGGGGCGGGAGAAGCGGGGCGTGGGGGACGCGCAGCGTCGGCGCGGGCTTCACCGGGGTGGGGGTCGGGTGGGGGGTTGAGTGTGGTTGAGAGCCACGAGGAAGAGGAAGGGAAGGAGAAGTAGACACCGGCGGGACGCCTGTGCCACGAGGAGCAGGAGGTTTCTGGGACGTTCGCTTAGGCGTCTTCATCACGGTCAGCGTATTCGAAGGAACGGCGGAGGGGCATGGAGGGGCGGCGGATGGCGATCCCGAGGATGATCCCGGTCATGATCCAGCTGGAGAGCATGCTGGACCCGCCGTAGGAGACGAAGGGGAGGGTGATCCCGATGATGGGGAGCAGGCCCAGGTTCATCCCGACGTTGATGAAGACCTGGGCGGTGATGAAGGTGGCGAGCCCGACGACGACGAGGCGGGCGAAGGGCTCGCGGATGGACCCGGCGAGGAGGAAGGCGCCGCCGATCCAGGCGGCGTAGAGGAGGAAGAGGAGCACGCCGCCCATCAGCCCGTAGCGGTTGATGATGACGGCGAAGATCATGTCGTTGTGTCGCTCGGGAAGGGCGGAGAAGTTGACGAGGACGCGGGACTGGTGCTCGCCCGCGCCGGCGATCTGCCCGGCGCCGATGAGGCGTTTGGCGGTGGCGGACTGCATGTTGATGTCGAGGTCGGCGCTGGTGTCGCCGCGGACCTGCTGGAGGAGCCCGACAATGCGGGCCTTCTGGTGGGGCTTGAGGATGGGGTAGACGGCCGGGGCGCAGAGCATCGCGAAGCAGACGACGATGGCCAGGTGCTGGAGCTTGGCGCCGGCGGCGACCAGGACGGCGAAGAGGACGGGGACAAAGAGCATGGCGGTGCCCAGGTCGGGCTGGAGGATGATGAGGGCCATGGGGACGCCCGCGATGAGCGCGGGGGGCAGCAGCCCGGAGAACGTGCGGTGGGTGTCGCGGTAGCGCATGTACCAGGCAAGGGTGACGACGTAGGCGATCTTGGCGAGCTCGGCGGGCTGGAAGTCGATGGGGCCCAGGTCGATCCACCCGCGGGCGCCGTTGCGCGGCTTGACGAGCCACGTGGGGACGAAGGGGATCAGGAGGAAGATCAGGAGCGCGATCACCACGCCCATCAAGAGGTTGCTGAGGTAGCCCAGCGTGCGGTAGTGGGGGAGGGCGGCGAGAATGGCCGCGGTGAGTCCCGCGCCGGCGAAGACGGCCTGCTTGAGGGCCACGGGGGGGAGCGCCAGCCCGGGCGAGGGCGGCGTGGCGAGGTCGATGGCGACGATGCTGAGCGTGCACAGCGCGAGCGAGGCGAGCACGACGAGCCACGCGACCCCGCCGTCGGCCAGGACCGAGAGGGCCCGGCGGAGCATGGGGCGGACGAGGGGGGGCGAGGTGTCGGAGGAGGCCCACTTCAGGGCGTGGGCTCCTTGTGCTCGAGGTATCCCTCGGCGAGGAGGGCGTGGACGATCTGGTTGGCGATGGGCCCGGAGACTTTTCCGCCGCTCCCGCCGAAATCGATGACGACGGAGATGACGTAGCGGGGGCGGTCGCGTCCGACCATGATGACGAACCAGGAGTGGTCGCCCGAGCGGAGGACCTGCTTGGGGTCGGGGCCCTCGCCGTCGGGATCGCCGACGACGGGGCTGGCGGCGGCGGTGCCGGTCTTGCCCCAGACCTTGACGCCCGGGGCGTTGAAGATGGGTTCGTCGATGCCGTCGAACTTGATGTGGTTCCCGGTGCCCTTGGGGTCGTTGACGGAGAGGGAGAGCCCCTTGAGGGCGAGGTTGATGGAATCGGGGTCGAGGGCGAGGTCGCGCGGGGGCGACGCGGGCTCGTCCTGGAGGAGGCGGGACTTGACGAAGATCCCGCCTCGGGCGAGGGCGGCGTAGGCGTCGGCGGCGTGGACGGGGGTCCACGCGACGGGGCCCTGGCCGATGCCCATCTGGATCGCGTCGCCGATGGAGACGTTGCTCCCGTCGCTGAGGATGGTGCGCGCGGGGTCGTTGGGGTCTTTGCGGGGCGGGCCCAGCTCGCCCTGGTATTCGATCCCCGCGCCGAGGCGCAGGGGCTCGCACACGCCGAAGTCGCGGTAGGCGCGGACGATGGACTCGGGGCCCAGTCGTCGCCCGAGCGTGAAGAAGAAGATGTTGCAGGACCCGGCGACAGCTTCGGCGCCGTCGAGGTCGTGGCCGTACACGTCGTTGTGCGTGGCGTTCTGCTGCTTGTAGATCCAGCAGCGGTACATGGTGGGCCGGTCGGGGAGGAGGTGCCCGGTGCAGGGCAGGCGTTGGGCGATGGGGAGGTTGCCGCGGGAGATGGCCTCGGCGAGGAGGAAGGCCTTCACGATGGATCCAGGCTGATAGGCCTTGGCGATGGCGCGATTGAGCGTGGGCGTGGAGAGGCGAAGCTCGGGAGTGTCGGCGAAGATGGACTCGGGCTCCTCGCGGAGCTGACGGCGGGTGAAGGTGGGCGTGGAGACCATCGCGAGGATCTCGGCGGTGTCGATGTCGAGCACGACCGCCGAGCCGAAGAGCGGCGAGCCCTCGGCGGGGGCTCCGGGGATGGGCGTGCCGTCGGCGGTGACCCGCGGGGTGTGGTGCCAGGGTTGGACGACGGCCAGACCCAGGGCGGGGCTCATGACGGCCTGGACGCGGGCCTGGAGCTGGATGTCGAGGGTGAGACGCGCGTCGCGCCCGGGCTGGCTGGGGATGGGCGTGACGGCGCCGGTATCGAGCTGGGTGGTGCGCAGGCCCCGGAGCCCGCGGAGGGCGTGCTCTTGTGAGTGCTCGAGCCCTGTGTCGCCCACGCGGTCGCCCTCGCGATAGCCCCCGCGGTCGACCCGGACTTTGCCGACGCTGGAAAAGGCGGCGGCCTGGAGCGAGGGGTTCGAGGCGAGGAAAGCGTCGCGGGCGGGGGCGTCGTCGGCGTAGACCTTGTCACGCACCTTCCCGAGCAGGTGGCAGGCGAGCCCGTCGACGCGGATGGTCTGGGTGCGGTCGGCCTTGAGCGGGCCGGGGAGCGTGGCGAGATCGATGTCCACGTCCGCCGACTCGATGGGGTACTCGCGGTCGCCCGAGTCCACGACGCTCACGCCCGGGATTCGCTCGACCCGCGCGCTCGCGCCGTCGAGGCCCTCGACGGCGAGGTCCACCTCGTCGGCGGCGATCACCATGCAGGCGAAGGCGGCCTCGTCGGGGACCTTGCGGATCAGCACGTGGGGCGCCTGCTGCTCGGCGACGGGGCGCCGGGCGCGGGCGTTGATGGCGTTCTGCTGCTTGGGGGAGATCGTCTCGCCGCGGTCCTTGTATTCCTGCTCGAGCTGGGCGCGGCGGAGGTCGGCGATGGTGGCGAACTTGGTCTCGATGTCTCGGATGACGGCGTCGCGCTTGGCGTCGAGGTCCTCGCGCGAGACGCCGGCCTGTTGGGCGAGGAGGTCCCAGGCGCGTTCGAGGTGGGCCTTGCACGCGGGGAGGAACATCGCGACGCGTTCCTCGCGCTGCTCGGGCGAGAGGTCTTGCCAGGGGTGGCCCAGGGTCCGTTTGGCGAGCTGGAGCGCGGTGTCGCCGGCCCACTCCCCGGTGATGACGCGGTACTGGAGGGCGATGTTGTAGCTGGGGCGGTCCTGGGCGAGGATGCGTCCCTTGCGGTCCAGGATCGAGCCGCGGGAGGTGGGGAGCCACTGGTGGCGGACGAGGCGTTGGTCGGCCTCGGCGCGGAGGGATCGGCCCTGGAGGGCGGTGAGGCGGAAGAGCTGGGCGAAGAGGAGCATGAGCGCGATCGCGCCCAGGAGCAGCAGGAGGACCAGCCGCCTGTGGAACATGCTGGGGAGGTATCGCTCGACGGAGATCATGCGCGTGCGGACATCCGTGCGGCACGGCGCGTGCCGGGGGATGGTACGCGGGGACGGCGCCGGTCAGGCGCGTTTGTCGCGGGTGATCTGGGCGTAGGCGTTGTGGTTGTGGATGGACTCGAAGTTTTCCGAGTCGATGGAGTACCACGTCACGCGGTCGTCGCGTTCCAGCCCCAGGGCGAGGTCGCGGACGATGTCCTCGACGAACTTGGGGTTGTCGTAGGCCTTCTCGGTGACCCACTTCTCGTCGGGGCGTTTGAGGACGGCGAAGACGGGGCAGCTCGCCGCGGCCTCGAGGAGC
>CAZTJZ010000095.1:0-11002 GCA_964614075.1 uncultured Phycisphaeraceae bacterium | reverse complement strand
CAGTGGGCGATCTGGTGGGGCGTGGGGATCATGGTGGTGGGGTCGCTGGTGGCGCTCTTCGCCAAGCCCAAGGTGCTCATCGACGCGTTCCGGGGGATGTTCGGCGGGAAGTCCAACGCCCACGACCCGGTCGCGCACATCGAGCTGCCCCTCAAGGTCTCGTTCATCGGGCTCCCGATCCTGGGCGTGGCGTGCGCGTGGATGGCGCACGAGTGGTACGGCGTGCCGATCTGGATGACGATCGTGGCGCTCCCGCTCATCTTCGCGCTCTCGCTCATCTGCACGAACGCGATGGCGCTCACGAGCTGGACGCCCACGGGCGCGCTCTCCAAGATCCCCCAGTTCACGTTCGGGATGATCGACCGGGCCAACCCCGCCGTGAACCTGATGACCGCGGGGATCACCGCGTCGGTGGCCGGGAACGCCGCCAACCTTCTCAGCGACATCAAGCCCGGGTACATGCTGGGGGGCAAGCCTCGCCAGCAGGCCCTGGGGCACGTGATCGGCGTGATCGCGGGCGCGCTGGCCAGCACGCCGCTGTTCTACGCGATGTTCCTCTCCAAGCGCGAGGAGGGGCAGAGCGTGCAGGACGCGATGGTGACCGAGAAGTTCTCGATGCCCTCGGCGGTGCAGTGGAAGGGCGTGGCGGACATCATCGAGCGCGGGTTCAAGGGGCTGAGCCCGTCGATCCTGTGGTCGCTGGGGATCGCCGCGGGGTGCGCGATCGTGTTCGAGCTGCTGCGCCTCAAGACCAAGGGCAAGTTCTGGCTGAGCCCGGTGAGCATCGGGCTGGGGGTGGTGCTCCCGCCGGACGCGACGCTGTGCATGTTCATCGGGGCGGTGATCTTCCACTTCCTGCACAAGACCTACGAGCGTCGCGAGGGCTCGTTCGGGCACACGGTGTGGGTGCGCTCGCTCGAGCCGATCTGCGCCGGGATCATCGCCGGGGCCGCGCTCACGGGCATCGGGGACAAGCTCATCGACGTCTTCGTGCTGTAGGGAGCGGGCACGCCCGCTTGACATCCAAGACACCCGCTACGCTGGCGTGTGCAGTCGCTCACGCAGATCAAGGAGCTGCTGGCCGCGAGGGGGCTCGCGCCGCGCAAGCAGTTCGGGCAGAACTTTCTCGCCGACCACAACCTCATCCGCAAGCTCGTGGACGCGTCGGGGGTGCGCGCGGGCGATCTGGTGCTCGAGATCGGCCCGGGCACGGGCACGCTCACCGAGGAGCTGCTCTCCCGCGGCTGCCGCGTGGTTGCTGCCGAGGTCGATCACGGGCTGTGCGCGCTCCTGCGCGAGCGTTTCGGGGCGGGCCAAGGGGGCTTCGAGCTTGTCGAGGGCGACTGCCTCGACGGGAAGCGGGCGCTGAGCCCCGAGCTGACCGCGCGCCTCGGGGGTGAGCCGTTCGTGCTCGTCTCGAATCTGCCCTACGGCGCGGGCACGCCCGTGATGACGGTGTTGCTCGCGCAGTACCCCCGCTGCCGGGGGATGTTCGTGACCATCCAGCGCGAGGTGGCCCAGCGTCTGACGGCGGGGGCGGGCGGCGAGGACTACGGCCCGCTGGCGATCCTCGTCGCGGCGACGGCACGCGTGGAGCCGCTCGCGGTGCTCCCCCCCGAGTGTTTCTGGCCGCGTCCCGAGGTGACCAGCGCGATGGTCGCGGTGCGCCGCCTCGAGGAGCCCAAGACGCCCGACCCGCGCGGGCTGTTCGACTTTGCGCAGCGCCTCTTCGAGAAGCGCCGCAAGCAGCTCGGGACCGTCCTGGGGAGGGACGCCGTGCTCCCGCCCGGGATCTCCCCGCTCGCCAGGGCCGAGTCGCTGAGCGTGCCCGAAGTTCTGAGGTTGTTCGCGAGCGTGGGATCGTCCCAGAATCGCGATCGCTAGCTCGGTGCGCACGATTGCTTGGAAGAACCGGGGCGGGCGTGGTACGCTCAGCCCGATGGCCGCGGAGCTCCCCGCCGCTCAGTTGCACGACGCCGACGGCTTGGCGCACGCGCTGGGCCCTGTGCTCCGCGAGATCTGCGGGGGCGTGCTCGCCGACATCGAGTGGTTCCGCTCGCAGTGGCAGCGCGGCGGAGCGGCGACGGGGTTCTCGGCGTGGGCGCGACCCCACGCCCCGCCCATCCCCGTCATGGTGAAGTTCCCCGTCTCCCCGGGCGAGTATCGCTGGACGCTCGCCCTCGGGCAGACCCCCCTCGAACGCTGGGACGAACGCCGGGAGCTTTCCACGCCCCGCGTCGTGGCTTCGGGGCAGGAGCTGGGCGGGTACGACCTGGCCTGGATCGTCATGGAGCGCTTCGAGGGCTCGCCTCTCGCGGCCCACGTCGACGAGATCGGGCTCCGGGCCATCCTCGCCGCCACGCTCGACTTCCACGCCCGGGCGGCGAGGGTCGCGCCGGTGGACGCCTGCCCGGTGGGGCCCAACTGGGAATGGCTGGTCGATCACGGGCGCCAGCTCGTCCGGAGCGGGAGCACGCCCGAGCCCCAGCGCTGGGGCGAGGCGCTGCGCCGGGTCCACAAGGCGCTCCCCGCCCTCGTCGCACGCTGGCACCGCCGCGGGCACGACACCTGGTGCCACGGCGATGTCCACCCGGGCAACGCGATGCGGCGCGCCGGGATGGCGACGGACCGCGGCGTGCTGATCGACCTGGCCATGGTCCACGCCGGGCACTGGATCGAGGACGCTCTCTACCTCGAACGCCAGTTCTGGGGGCACGCGGGATACCTGCACGGGCTCAAGCCCGTCTCGGAGCTGGCGCGGCTTCGCCGCGAGCACGGGCTCGACGCCCAGGGCGACTACGCCGAGCTGGCCAATGTCCGTCGCGTGCTCGCGGCGGCGGCGGCGCCGGCGATGCTCGACCGCGAGGGCAACCCCAAGTACCTCCACGCCGCCCTCGAGCACATCGAGAAGCTCCTCCCGCAGGTCACGCACGCGTGAGGCCCCGCGAGCAGAAAAAAAACCCGCGGCGTTCCCCGCGGGTGTGGCGTTGTTCGGAGTTCCCGCCCGAACTGTTCAGCAGCCGGATTCGAAGCGGGTGAGGTAGTAGATGAGGTCGTCGATGGTGACCCCGCCGTCGGTGCAGCCACCGCCCGAGCCGTCGTCGACGTCCGCGCCGGAGTCCCCGGCTTCGAAGAGCCCGAGGTAGTAGATGAGGTCGTCGATGGTGACCCCGCCGTCGGGCGTGCCCGTTCCGCTCCCGTCATCGACGTCCGCGACGCAGGTGACGCCGGCGAGCAAGGGCCAGCGGATCTGCCCGCGGATCTCCCCGCCTCCGATGGCGACGGAGTGGATGTTGAAGTACGTGAGTTCGGCGAGGACGTTGGCCGAGTTCGCCGCCCCGTACGCCCACTGCCCGAGCTTGCGGGGCGTGGCGGCGAGCCCGAAGACGATGCCCGAGCTCACGTTCTGGGGCGAGTAGCCATGGATGTGCGCCGCGGTCTCCGCCGTGCCCAGCGCCGTGCGCTGCACGTCAAAGCCCAGCGTGTTCGTGGCGGTGTCGATCGAGCACAGCCCGCACCCGATGGTCGGGGAGGCGTTCACCGCCTGCTCCTGCGTCCCGTCCATCGGGTTGACGGAGGCCACGATCTGCCCGCGGATCTCTCCTCCTCCGGCGAAGGTCGTGTGGATGTTGACATACGTGCGTCCGTTGACGATGTCCTGGCGCATCGCCGCGGGGTATGTCCACACCCCGACCTTGGGGCTGGCCGCGGGGAGCGGATGGACGATGCCCGAGGAGATCGCGGTGAGGGAGAGCCCGTGGATGTGGGCGGCGGTCTCGGCGCCGGTCAGCCCGCCGTAGGAGATGTAGTACTTCATCTCGCCCTGATTGGGAAAGTCGAGGTTGAAGAGCCCGAAGCCCCGCCCCGCGCTGGCGACGGGGACCTGCTCCTGCCCGCCATCGAGCAGCGCGACGTGGGTCACGATCTGCCCGCGGACCTCTCCGGGCCCGAAGTTGACGGTGTGCACGTTGACATACATGCGTCCGTTGAGGATGTCGGCCTCCATCGCCTCGGGGTAGTTCCAGACGCCAACCTTCACCGGCCCGGCCGGGAGGGGATGAACGATCCCCGAGCTCACGCCCGGATCCGATGCGCCGTGGATGTGGGCCGCGGTCTCGGCGCTGGTGAGCCCGCCCACCACGATGCGGTAGGTCAGGGTGTTGGCGCAGGTATCGATGACAAACCGCCCGCACCCCATCCCGGGCGAGGTGTTGGGGCTCGATTCCTGCGTGCCCGTGAGCACGCAAACTCTCGTGTACGTCGCCGCGGACGCGGTCGTCGCGAGCGCACCCATAGCCGCAAGGGCCAAACAGTTCCGCAATGACATAGGAAACTCCCTCACCAAGGTGCCTCCCCAAGTCGGGGCACGCGACCGTCAGCACGGCCGAGGGGAGTTTACCGTCCAACCGGGAAGTTCGAGGCGCGATTGATGTGAAGAGGGCGAGATGAATCGGCCAGTTTGATCTCTTTGTCCTGAGCCGCGGCCCGAACGCCGGTGGTTTTGTCCATCCACCGGGACATGGAGTTCGCCAGGGACTGGAGAAGAGCGGGGGGCTCGGCGGAATCCAGGGCTCTGGGGGTGATCTCCCCCGCGAACATGGGGCCTTCGCCCGTGAGCAGCCAGTGCCCGTTGAGTTTGAGGGACCGGCAGAGCTCCACCAGGAACTCGGCGCTGGGGGAACGCCCCTGGAGGTAGCGACGGACGGACTCGGCGTGGACGCCCGTCATCTCGCCGATCTCGCGGCAGGTGCGCGACCCCACCGCCGCGGCGAGACGCGACTGGAGCTCGGGGCTGGAGTTCTGTGCAGGCGAGGCGTCCATCGATCGATCGTCCATGGCTGAAGCGTGCTCCTGAATGTCGGCATGGACGCTCGCGGGGACCATGAGGTCAGTTCCCCAAAGAGCACGCATGCGTTGCCCGTGGCGGCAGGAATCGGGCGCCCGTGGCCCATCCCCGGAAGTGGGCGTCTGCTGTTCCTGGTCCGCGCGTGAACCGGCGGTATCGGGCGGGAACGTAGAGGGCGTGCGTGGCGTTTTCATCCGGGGAAAAGTCCTCAAACCACGAGGGACGGAATAACCCGCACGGCGGTGCGGGGTCCAGGCGTCGTTCCCGACGGGCTGTGGAGCGGCGAGGTCAAAGGTTCGATAGCGGGGAGATGCGCGCACGCACGCTGGTCACCGGTCGGATCCTGGCCGCCCTGTTGGGCGTGGGCATGGCGTGCGCGGCGGCGCGCGCGAGCGTCCCGGTGAACACGGGCTCCGACGCGGCGATGCAGCTGCTCCGCGACGGGAACGCGCGCTTTGCGAGCGGGCAGGGCGGCGGCGGGGACGAGCGCGCACGCGTGGCCATGGCGGGCGAGTCGGTCTCGCCCTTCGCGGTGGTGCTCACGGCGTCGGACTCGCGCGTGCCCGCGGAGCGCGTGTTCGACCGCGGGGTGGGCGACGTGTACGTGCTGCGGACGCCCGTGGTCGTTGTGGACGAGGCGGTCTTGTGGGGCGTGAACTACGCGGCCCGGGAGCTGGGCGTCCCGCTGGTGCTTGTGCTCACGCCCACCCGGTGCGACGTGCTGGGCGCGCTCGACGCGATGCCCGAGGCGATGTCGGGCACGAGGCGGGCGGTGGCTGAAACGGTCGACCGGGCGCGCCTGCGGGTGCCCTCGGGCGAGGGACGGTCGTACGCGATGGCGCTGAGCGAGGAGCTGGCGTGGCGCGCGGCGGAGGACCTGCTGTCCGGCGGGAAGAGTGTGGCGCGCCGCGTGCGTGAGAAACGACTCCGCGTCGAGGCGGCGCTGTACGACCTGGACACGGGGGTGGTCTCGTTCCTGGGCACGCACCCGCGCGAGGGCGAGCTCGTGGAGCGGGCGATCTATCGCGAGGCGCTGGAGCGGGCGGGCGTGAAAGACTTGGGCGCGGAAGGAGCGCCGGGGATCCTCAGCCTCGCGGGGGGCCTGACGGAGGATCTGACGGGCGATCTGGCGGAGGAACTGTCAGAGCATCAGGACGAGGCCGAGCAGATCAGGGACGTGCCCGCGACGATCGGCGCGGTTGAGCCGGCGAAGGCGCTCTCGGCGGGGATGGAGCCCGACGCGTCCTCGGAGCCTGTGGAGGTCACGAGGACGGGTCTGGAGATGCCCGCCGAGCGCGTCGAGGATCCGGAGACGACGTTCACCAAGAGCGTGGACTCAAAGTCGCTCCCGATCAAGAAAAAGAGCGAGGCGGCGAAGCCCGAGAACACGGCGCGGCGTCGGGAGACGGAGTCGATCGCGTGGGTGTGGTGGGCGCTGGGGGGGCTGGTGCTTGCGTTCTGCGGGGTGTGGTTCCTCATGCGGGACAAGCCCGGGGCGGTGGTCGGTCGGGTCGGCCCGGCGGAGGGCGGACGCGAGGATCACACGCCGAGCGCTCGCCGGGCGGCGTGAGAGTCGCGATTTGAGAGTCTCGGTCTGAGAGTCTCGGTCTGAGAATCAGGGCGAGGGTGGGATCCGTGGCGGGGTGGGCGCGGTACAGTGTCTCGACGCGTCCTGCGGGGCGCGGGGAGGGGCGTCATGTCCAAGGCCGTGGTGGATCCGGGGGAACTGAGGCGCTTTGCGCAGGATCTCAAGCGGTTCAACGCGGGGCTGCTGTCGCAGATGGCGGTTTTGCACAGCCGGCTGAATGACCTGGGCCAGACGTGGCGTGACCAGGAGCACACGAAGTTCGCGGAGGAGTTCGAGCAGACGATCCGGGTGCTCCACCGGTTCACGGACAGCGCGGACAAGCACATCCCGTTCCTGCTCCGCAAGGCGGAGAAGATCGAGGAATACCTGCAGCAGCGGTAGATCATGCGCGACTCGGCGAAGGTCCAGACACTCGGGGCGCTGCGCGCGGTGCGTGCGGCGTTGCTGCGGTTCGCGGAGGACGCGGGGGCGAGCGTGACGGCGGTGGACGCCGAGGTGCAGCGGCTGTCGCAGTGGCTGCGCCAGGATCGCCCGGCGCACTGGAAGCGCGAGGTGCGGGCGCGCGAGGAGGGCGTGCAGGTCGCCAAGGCGGAGATCCAGCGCAAGATCCTGATCGCGGCCCCGGAGCCGGCGTCCTTGGCGCTGGAGCGCCGGGCGGTGGCGCGGGCCGAGGCGCGATTGGCGTCGGCGCTGGAACGTCAGGCGCACACGAAGCGGTGGTCCACGCTGTGGGACCGAGAGTCGCTGGTGGCCCGCGGGGCGCTGATGGGCGTGTCGGAGTTTCTGCACGCGGACGTGCCCAAGGCCGTCGCGAGACTGGACGCGATGCTCGAGGCGCTGGAGGGTTACATTCGCTTGGAGGCTCCGCGCGGCGAGGAGTTGGGAGCAGGGCCGGGGGACGGAAGGGTGTCCGAGGGTTCGGGGGAGCGAGCCGGGGCGGGTTCGGCGGTGCGGGCGGCGGCGGAGTCGGCCTCTTCGGTGATGCGTCGGCGCGCGGCGGAGGCGGTCGGGCGGGCGCGGGCGCCGCGGGGAGAGTTCGCGATCCCCGCGTGGGCCTCGGGCGAGCCCACGGCGTCGCAGCGGGCTTGGCTGGAATCTCGGGGCGGGGATGTTCCCGGGGGGACGCTCGTGGTGTCGTGGCGTGCGCTGAGCGAGCGGAGCGTGTATCTTGTGCGTCTGCCGCGGACGGAGGAGGGGGACAGCGGGTGGTACGTGGGGGTGATGGAGCACCCCGAGCACACCGGGGCGTGCTGGCGGGTGGGGGTGTCGGAGCTGCTGGCCGTCGCGCCGGGGCTGCGGCCGATCCTGGGGCTCGAGGAGGGGCTCCTCGCGACGCTGTCGTTGGGCGGGCTGATCGAGGTGATCGACCGGCACGACCGCGTGATCTGGTCGCGGGAGGAGCGCGGGGGCGAGAGTGAACGCGGGGGTGGGGCGTGAGCGCGGTGTCGGCGAAGGCGAACCTTGTCGACGCGATGAAGGAGCTGCGGCGCGCCTGGGACCGGGCGCGGGAGGCGTGGGACGACCAGGCCGCCCGGACGTTCGAGGAGGACGTGATGCGCGTGCTGGAGCCCCGCGTGTCGGCGGCGCTGAAGGGGATCGATCAGGTTATCGAGCTCTCGGGGGCGGCGCGGCGCGAGTGCGGGGACGACGGCGGGGCGGCGTAGGCGGTGATACGCTGGGCGCACGCGGGAGCGCCCTTGCGGGCGCCCCGGAAATGGACCAACATGAGCCAGACGGGGTTTGTCGCGCGGGAGCGGGCGTTGCTGGGGCGGCTGGTGCCGCTGGTGGCGGAGCGCGCCGCGCGCGAGGCGTCGGCGGCGAAGGCGCTCGCGGACGCGACGGCGAACGCGGAGCGGGAGCACCGGCGCGCGGTGGCGGCGGCGGAGGCCCGCTGTGAAGGGGAGAGGCAGGGCGCGGCGGACGAGCTGAGGATGATCGCGGACTCGCTGCGCGAGAGCCACGAGCTGCGTCGCGGGGCGTCGATGCACGCCATGGAGCAGGAGGTCGGCGCGTTCCTCGAGCGCACCAACGCGATCGAATCGGCGGCGACGCAGGAGCTCGAGGAGGCGTCGTGGCTCGCCGAGACGGTGGTGGAGTCCGCCGAGCGGAAGATGCAGCAGGACTTCGCGCTCGTGAGCAAGAGCGTGGCGGCGGGGGAGAAGGACGCGGCGGAGATCCGGCGCGAGGGCGAGGCGCTGCTGCGTCGCCACGGGCACCCCGGGCTGGGCGAGGCGACGCCCGTCCTCCCCGAGAGCGGGGCGTGCGACGGGCCCACCTTCGAGGCGGCGCGAGGGGCGGCGCGGGCACGCCTGGCGCGGTTGGGCGGGGTGCTCAACCACTGGGCGACCCGGTTGTCGACGCTGGTCGCGACGCTGGTGCTCGCGGGGGTGGCGGGGCCCGTTGCGGCGCGGATGCTCTGGCCCAAGGCGGAGTTCGTGACCTCGGGCGCCCTGGGCGCCGGTGTGGGCATCGCGGTGGTGGTGCTGGCGTACCTGGGGGTGGGGTGGCTGATCCGTCGGCGGGTGGGGCCGGCGTCGCTGGCGCTGGCGGAGTCGCTGTCGAGGTTGGACGCGCTGGGGCGGGGCTGGCTGGCGGACGCGGAGGCGGAGCGTGAGCGCCAGGCGACGCTGGTGCGTCAGAAGCGTGAGGGGGAGATCAGGAAGGCCAAGGAGCGGTTCGCAACGATCAAGGGCGAGGTGCAGCGTCGTCGGCGCGTGGACGAGCCGGCGCTGCGCCAGCGTCACGAGAGCGCGATCGCGGGGCTGCGCCGCGAGCACGAGTCGCACCTGCACGAGGCCGAGGAGGTCGCCCGCGAGCGGACGATGCTCGCGGAGCGAGAGCGCGAGCGGGCGGTGCAGGCGAGCGAGTCGCAGAGGCGAGCGGCGCTGGAGGCGGGGGCACGCGTCCACACCCGGGAGTGCGAGGAGCTGGCGAACCTGTGGAACCCCGGGCTGCGCGAGTGCGAGGACGAGGCGCGGGCGCTGGCGCGCGAGGCGGAGGAGATCAGCCCCGCGTGGGACGATCCTGTGTGGCGCTCGCCCCGGCCCGCGAACAGGATCCCGGGCGGGGTGCGCTTCGGGGCGCTCGAGGTCGATCTCTCGGCGATGGCGGGCGGGCTGCCCGTGATGCCCGGGCTCACTCCGCCCGCGTCGAAGCTCATGGAGCTTCCCGTGATGCTCGATCTCCTGGGCAAGGGCTCGCTCTTTATCCAGAGCGGGAGCGAGGGGCGTTCGGCGGGGGTCCGCACGCTCGAGAACATCCTCTTGCGTCTGCTCACGGCGTTCCCGCCGGGGAAGGTCCGCTTCACGATCATCGATCCGGTGGGACTGGGCCAGAGCTTCGCGGGGTTCATGCACCTGGCCGACTACGAGGAGGGCCTGGTCGGCGACAAGATCTGGACCGACCCGAGGCGGATCGAGCAGAAGCTGGGCGATCTCACCGAGCACATGGAGAACGTGATCCAGAAGTACCTCCGCAACGAGTTCGCGACGATCCAGGACTACAACGCCGCGGCGGGGGAGGTCGCCGAGCCCTTCCGGTTCCTGGTGATCTCGGATTTTCCGACGGGGATCTCGGAGGCGTCGGCGAAGCGGATCGCGTCGATCGCGAGCAGCGGGGCGCGGTGCGGGGTGTACACGCTGATCGCGTGCGACACCCGCCAGAAGCCGCAGGCGTTCGTCCCGATGAGCGAGCTGGAGCGGGCGAGCGAGGTGCTGGCCTGGAAGCAGGGGCGGCTGGTGTGGCAGGACGAGGCGTTCTCGCGGTGGCCCCTGCGTCTGGAGGATCCGCCCAAGGGCGAGGCGTTCACGTCGCTGATCCACGCGGTGGGAAGGTTCGCGAAGGATTCCTCGCGGGTGCGGGTTCCCTTCGAGATCGTGGCGCCCGCGCGCCGGTGGAGCGCGTCGGCGGACGAGCAGCTCGAGGTCCCCATCGGCCGCGCGGGGGCGACCAAGCTCCAGACGCTGACCCTGGGGCGCGGGACGCAGCAGCACGCGCTCATCGCGGGGCGGACCGGCTCGGGCAAGTCCACGCTGCTGCACGCGATCATCACGAACCTGTCGCTGTGGTTCAGCCCCGACGAGGTCGAGTACTACCTCGTGGACTTCAAGAAGGGCGTGGAGTTCAAGACCTACGCGACGCACCGCGTCCCGCACGCGCGGGTGGTGGCGGTGGAGAGCGAGCGCGAGTTCGGGCTGTCGGTCCTCCGCCGCCTGGATTCGGAACTCTCGCGCCGCGGGCAGCTCTTCCGCGAGGCGGGGGTGCAGGACCTGGCGTCGTACCGGCGTCACGCGTTGGGGGCGGGGATCGGACGCTCGCCCATGCCCATGCCGCGGACCCTGCTCATCGTCGACGAGTTCCAGGAGTTCTTCGTGGAGGACGACAAGCTCGCGCAGGAGTCGGCGCTCCTGCTCGACCGCCTGGTGCGTCAGGGGCGCGCGTTCGGGATCCACGTCATCCTGGGCTCGCAGACCATCGGCGGGGCGTGGAGAGTCGCGCGGTCAGAGAGCGGTCACTGTGCGCTGGGGTGGGCCCTGGGGAGCCGAGAGCCACTGTGAGCCGAGATGCAG
>CAZTJZ010000094.1:0-11747 GCA_964614075.1 uncultured Phycisphaeraceae bacterium | reverse complement strand
TTAGATTGTGACGAGCAGATGGACCCGCCGGCCCTGCACGCGGGGTTCCAGGGGCCGTTCTTCGAGGACTTCGAGCCGCCGATCGTGGCGGGGGCGAGGCGGATCGCGCCCGGGCGGGATGGCCTTTACTACAACCGCGCGCGTTGGTACAGCGCCGAGCTCGGCCGATTCCTCACGCCCGACCCCAACGCGACGGGGCTGGCGATCAACGCCGGGCTGCCGTGGCACGGCGAGGCCCCACAACTCTGGCCGCAGCGGCCCGACGTGAGCCGCTTGTACCGTGACGGCCCGTCGCTGTATCAGAGCCGCTGGGGCAACCCCGCGTCCTACAGCGACGAGACGGGGCTGTTCTTCGGGATCGTCGCGCAGCTCGCGGTGATGGCGAACAGCGCGTACGAGGACGCGGAGTCGACGCTGGAGGAGGCGCGGCAGGGTGTCATTACATCGTTTGGGCTGGCGCGGATGCTCGAGGAGTACCGCATCTTGCAGCTGATGGACGCCGAGTGGGCGAGCGACTGGTCGCAGAGCGACTACGACTACTCGTCCGGGGACTGGATCGTCGGGAACGAGGATGACCCCGCGGAGGCCTCCGAAGTCACCGTCAGCGACCCGAGCCGATCGCTCGACATGGCGGCGCTCAACAAGAACCACTCGAGAAACCTCCGAGCGGCCGCGGACAGCTCCCGCGCGTACAGGAGCACGAGAGGCTCGTTGCAATTCAAGCATCGAAAGGAAGCCTACAAGAGAGCGAAGCAGCACGGTAGTGGACGCGAACCGGTATACCATAACGACAGGACAGGTCCGCACTATCATGTGCAGCGTGTAAACGGGGAACCAGGCACCACGCATTACCGCTGGGAGCAGCGAAAAAGGCGGTAGGAGTCGCGGAGAGACCATGGCGAAGCTAAAGCCGAATATTGAAAAAAGCTTTCGGGGCATTTGGCCGTGCTGCTTAGACGAACTGAGGCTGCACTGGCGAGAGCTCACGCCCCTCACGAAGGACGAGCGGTACTACCTGTACTACTACTTCATGTTTGCGTTTGTTCGACCAACTTGGCGGGAGCGATTTCACTCGGCGTTCCGGGCACAACGCAACACACCGCCCCGGGCCATGTACCACGCTCGAAGCCTTCGTGACACTGAATCGACCACTGTCCGAGACATCTGGCCAAAGATCGCGAAGTGCGGTGAGATCGAGGCGGCGGCGTTGTGGTGCGGGCCGGAGTACGACATGGCGGCCCGCTTCAGAGGCTCACCGCTCAACCTGGCCGTCTTACTTGCCCCCATGCAAGGTCCTGCGATAGTGATCCTGGAGACCACGATGATCTCCGGGTATTACTGGGACATGAAATACACATTCTCCGTGGACATCTACCGCCCGTGACCGACTCGGTCATCGTCGCCCAACGATATATGCAGGACTCGCGTGCTTCAAGCGCGCCGCCTCGCGCCCGGGCGGGATGGCCTTTACTACAACCGCGCGCGTTGGTACAGCGCCGAGCTCGGCCGATTCCTCACGCCCGACCCCAACGCGACGGGGCTGGCGATAGCCGGCGGCGTGGGCCGGCATGCGGCAAGGCCGACGCTGCGCGTCGCAAGCGTTGACATCACCTCTCTCTACGCCGACGGCATGAGCTTGCACGAGAGCCGGCGGGGTCATCCGAACGGCCGGAGCGACGACACCGGGTGTGAGACGATGATCACACTTCAGTTCAATATGGCTACTCAGTCGGAGATGCGAGCAACCCACGGTAGTGCGATTGTTGTCGCTGCTTCGACAGGCGCTCGTGTCGCGGCGAGTGCCCCAGCCATAACCGCGGGCGGCGGGTCATGGATGGGGGCCACAACGACAAGTGGGATGGTCGTAACTGGAGTTTCCAAGGCCGTCGTTCTCACGCTCGTCGGCGCAATCGGAATCGGTCCGACTGGGTTGCTGGTGTACGACAGTCTCAGTCACGGAGAAGGAGGTGGCGGCGGCGACGGAGCCGGTGGCGATGATGGTGAGGGCACGCCTCAGCCTGCGCCTGGTGAGCAGCCCCTGGACACGGAGCGAAACGCGGGCCGACCAACTCTCGGAACATTTGGCTGGACAGGAGGTGCAAAGTGGAGAGAGGCGGCACGTGCAGTTGGACGAGGAGGAGACTTTCCCTCGCAAAGTCTCGGCATTCCGACACGATCAGAGGCCGAAGCCCTTATCGTAGGCATAGGCGGAACGGTCAACCGCGTCGAAGCTGGGCATCATCCAAGCGGCGTAAGCCGCCATACTTACCCCCACATCAACTATACTACCTCAAACGGTGTAAAGGGCACCATCCAAATCAAGTCCCCATGAATTCACCATACACATCGTCGCCGGTCCTTCAAGCGTGGGCTGCCGCCGCATTGCAGTATCGCATCGCAATTGTATTACCCTTTGACATTCACTGGGGTTCTGATCGCAGAATCTACACTGCGTTTCTGCCTCACTTTGGAAGTCCGACCGGAATGCTGTTCGTGAGCAAACCGAATATCGCTGGTGCCCAGGATTTTGGCGACTTTGAGCCGCTGGCGACGCGACTTGGATACTACTTTTCAATGGTAAGGCTGCCTACTTCTGTCGATGATCCTGTGATATTGGACTCACTCAACGATTGGGGCTACTACGGACCTCGTGCCGAACGACCGAAGTGGTTAGAGTCCCAAGAGTAGCGTGGGCGTTGCTTGCGGCCCATGACGCCACGCACGCCGTTTCTTGCAAGAGGCACCGCTGGGACAAGCGGCACCTCCTGGTTTGATATTACATCACTCTGCGCGACGGCATGAGCTTGTACGAGAGCCGGGGTGGGAGTCCGACCGAGTATCTCGATGAGTCCGGGTTGTTCCTTGGTATGCTCGGCGGGCTGCTGGGCGCGACGGACACGCTCGAGCCGTATCTTGATTACAACGACGAGGTCATCGACACGGGCTCGTCGTACACGAGCTATCTGTCGAACGTGTTCGGGGCGTACGCCCTGAACCAGATGGCGGACATCCACTGAGCCACCGACTGGTCCGAGCCGGACGATCTGTACAGCGGGGCGGCCGAGAGCTACTCCGGGCAGGGCTCGTGGTCGAGCGGCGAGGAATCCGGCGCGTCCGGGACGAACTATGCCACCGCGTCGGCAACACTGGATGGGTTGAAGGGGATGCCGAAGGCTCACGGGCGAGCGGGGTTGTACGTGCTGGCGGACGCGGACGGCAACATGTACGTCGGTCGGTCAAAGAATGTGGCGAGGCGGATTGTCGAGCACCAGCGTGCAGCGAGACGCGCGGGAGCAAGCCTTCGTTTGGTCACGACGATCGCTGTGGCAGGCCGCAGCGCCCGCCGCGGCGGCGAGCAAGCTATCATGCGGGGTCTCTTGAGCGAGGGCAAAACGCTGCTGAACAGGATCAACGCCGTGGCGCCGGGCAATCCAAAGGCCAGCGTCTATCGCGGCGCGTGGTCGAAGTTCCTCGGGAGACTCCGATGAGCAAGCACGCACCGAGCGTTGCGCGATGCCAGGACGGCGATCTGATTGCGTTCCCGATCGACGGGGGTGGCTACGGGTGCGCGGTCATCGCCAAGCGGTGCAACAACACAAGGTTTAAGTACCGCACGTTGTATATGTACGCGTACGGCAAGATCTGCGACCGTTGGCCGACGCTCGCGGAGGCCTCACGGTTCACGCAAGATGATGTCGTGACCTACGTGTACACCAGCGATCGGCGGGCCGTGGAGGGGCGATGGAAGATCCTGGGGCCCTACCCGGGGTTCCGGCCCGAGGAGTGGCCCGTGTTCCCGAAGCTCGTCGTCGGGAAGTTTATCGAGTTCTTAGATGATGATTTGTCCGACTATCTATTGATCGATCCCGATATCATCAGACCGCAAGACCGCGAGTGCTTCAACGTTCCCTATCCATTTGGTGCAGTGGACGCCGATGGACCCGAGTGGTGTCTTCCGCTCGCGCTAAGCCGTCCCAACGACCCAATGCGTGCCTTCTATCTCACCCGCGCCCGCATCAACGCGTACCAGAAGTACCTCCCCCAGTTCACCGCCGCGCTCGCCGATGCCCGCGCCCGCCGTGACCGAAACGACAAACGCCGCAAGGCGTACGCCGCGAAGAAAAGGCAGGCCGCCCCGAAGAAGCGCTCGTAGCCCGCACCAACGCCGGGCTCGAGGGTCCGTGGGAGGGCGCCTCGACGTCGGCCGCGAGGAGATCGCGGGGTCATCCCGGCTCACCCCGCGCCCGCTCGTTCCCAAGCCGCCCGCCGGGGTCGAGACGCACCGCCATGAACGCCACCCCACAACCCCCGCCGACCCCCCCTTCAACTCCTACGCTGCCCCCAGAACAGGAGCCCTACACATGCCCCGCCCCGTCACGCTCTTCAGCGGCCAATGGGCCGACCTCACTCTCGAATCGCTCGCCAAAAAAGCCTCGTCCTTCGGCTATGACGGGCTCGAGCTCGCCTGCTGGGGCGACCACTTCGACGTCGCCAAGGCCAACCGCGACGCGGCCTACTGCGACTCTCGCAAGCGCCTCCTCGAGCGTCACAAGCTCAAGGTCTGGGCAATCTCCAATCATCTTGTCGGACAGGCCGTCTGCGATGAGATCGACGAGCGTCACAAGGCCATCCTCCCCGCGACCGTCTGGGGCGACGGCAAGGCCGAGGGCGTGCGACGCCGGGCCGCCCAGGAGATGATCGCCACCGCCCGCGCCGCGGCCAAGCTGGGGGTCTCCGTCGTGAACGGGTTCACGGGCAGCCCGGTGTGGCACAAGCTCTATTTCTTCCCCCCGACCTCGCAGCGCGAGATCGACGCCGGGTTCGAGGAGTTCGCCCGGCGCTGGACCCCCATCCTCGACGAGTTCCACTCCCTGGGCCTCTCCTTCGCCCTCGAAGTCCACCCCACCGAGATCGCCTACGACCTCGAGACGGCGCGGCGCGCCCTCGACGCTCTCTCCAATCACCCCGCCTTCAAGTTCAACTTCGACCCCAGCCATCTCTACTGGCAGGGCATCGACCCCGCCGCCTTCATCGACGCCTTCCCCGACCGCATCGCCCACGTCCACCTGAAGGACGCCGCCGTCTTCACCGACGGCACCCGCTCCATCCTCTCCTCGCACCTCCCCTTCGGACATCCGCGACGCGGCTGGGACTTTCGCAGCCTCGGACGCGGCGGGATCAACTTCGAATCCATCATCCGCGCCCTCAACCGCGTCGGCTACGCCGGGCCCCTCAGCGTCGAGTGGGAAGACCCCGGGATGGACCGGGAGCACGGCGCCAGGGAGAGCCGGGAGTTTGTCGCCCGCCTCGACTTCACGCCCTCGCACGACGCCTTCGACGCCGCCTTCCAACATTCGCCCTCCAAACCCGGGGCCAACGCCTCCCCCAAGCCCCAGCCCCACAAGCCCGCCCCGCGAAAGAAGCCATGACCCCCCGCCCGCTCCGCTACGCCATGATCGGCGGCGGGCCCGGCGCGTTCATCGGCGCCGTCCACCGCGCCGCCGCTCGCCTCGACGACTCCGCCCGCCTCGTCGCCGGGTGCTTCTCTCTTTCGCCCGACAAGTCCACATCGATGGGCGCCCAGCTCGCCTTGGACTCCGCCCGCGTCCACGGGTCCTGGCAAGACCTCCTCCAGCATGAACTCGCCCGTCCGACAAGCGACCGTGTCGAGTTCGTCTCCATCGTCACGCCCAACCACACCCACGCAACGATCGCCCAGGCGTTCCTCAACGCCGGGATCCCCGTCCTCTGCGACAAGCCCCTCGCACGCACCCTCGACGAGACACAAACCCTCGCCCAACCGGCCTTGCGCACGCTCCTGGGCGTCACCTACAACTACTCCGGCTACCCCCTCGTCAAGCACGCCCGCCACCTCGTCCGCTCGGGAACCCTGGGCGCCGTCCACAAGACCATCGTCGAGTACCACCAGGGCTGGCTCGCCAACCCGATCGAGAAGACAGGCCACAAGCAGGCCTCGTGGCGCACCGACCCCGCCCTCGCCGGCGCCGGCGTCCTGGGCGACATCGCCACCCACGCCGAGCACCTCGTGTCGTACGTCACCGGGCTCGAGCTCGACGCGATCTGCGTCGACGCCGCCACCGTCGTCGAGGGTCGAAGGGTCGAGGACGACGCGAGCGTTCTCCTTCGCTTCATCCCGCGCCACTCCGTGCAGGCCCGCGGCGTCCTCACCGCCTCCCAGACCCTGGTCGGCGCCGAGAACGCCCTCTCCCTCCGCGTCTACGGCTCGAACGCCTCGCTCGAATGGCGCCAGGAAGAACCCAACACGCTGCGGCTGTGGCTGAAGGACCGCCCCGAACAGATCCTGCGCCGCGGCGACCCCACCCTCTGCCCCGCCGCCGCCAACGCCACGCGACTCCCGCCCGGGCACCCCGAGGCCTTCCTCGAAGCCTTCGCCAACATCTACCGCAACTTCACCGCCGCGGTCCGCGACGGCGCCGCGCCAGCCGACGCCGCGGAACGCTACGACTTCCCCGGGTACCGCGACGGGCTCCGCGGCGTCCACTTCGTCCACGCCGCCCTCGCCAGCGCCGCCTCCCCCCACAAGTGGACGCCCGCCCGTCCCTAAACCGCCTCTTTCTTCTCCTTGTCTCTCTTCCTTCTCCGTTCTCTCGTGGCACAGGCGTCCCGCCTGTGTCCTACTCCTCCTACACATACACCTCCCCCTTCTTCCTCCCCACCCAACACCCTCCACAGCGCATGCCGCCCACCGCGGCTGTTTCACCACGCTCCACTACCATCCCGCATGCTCACCCTCGCCAACTTCATCAACTCCACCTTCACGCCTCCCCGGGGCGGGTCGTACCTCGACGTCATCGAGCCCGCCACCGGGCAGGTCTTCGCCAGAACCCCAGACTCCCGCGCCGAGGATGTCAACGCCGCCGTCGCCGCCGCCAAGGCCGCCTTCCCCGCGTGGTCGCGCACCCCCGCCGCCGAACGCTCGCGCCTTCTCCTCCGCCTCGCCGACCTCATCGATCAGAATCTCGACCGACTCGCCAAGGCCGAATCGCAAGACAACGGGAAGCCCGTCTCCCTCGCCCGCGAAGTCGACATCCCCCGCTCCGCCGCCAACTTCCGCTTCTTCGCCACCGCCGTCCTCCACACCGAGTCCGCCCTCCACGACACCGACGGCTCGGCGCTCAACTACACGCTCCGTGCCCCCCGCGGCGTCGCCGGGCTCATCTCCCCCTGGAACCTCCCCCTCTACCTCCTCACCTGGAAGATCGCCCCCGCGCTCGCCACGGGCAACACCGCCGTCGCCAAGCCCAGCGAGGTCACGCCCCTCACCGCGCATCTCCTCGCCGAACTCTCTCTCGACGCCGGGCTCCCCCCGGGCGTGCTCAACCTCGTCCACGGCACGGGCCAGCACGCCGGCGCCGCCCTCGTCGAGCACCCCGACGTCCCCACCATCTCCTTCACCGGGGGCACCGCGACAGGACGCGCCATCGCCGCCACCGCCGCGCCCATGTTCAAACGACTCTCCCTCGAGCTGGGCGGAAAAAACCCCGGCATCATCTTCGCCGACGCCGACCTTCCCGCGGCCATCGACTCCGCCCTGCGCTCCAGCTTCCGAAACCAGGGCGAGATCTGCCTCTGCGCCCCGCGCCTCCTCGTCCAGCGCCCCGTCTTCGACCGCGTCCTCGCCGAGCTCGTGGCGCGCGCGAAGTCACTGCGATCAGGCGACCCCGCCGACCCCGCCACCGACCAGGGCGCCCTCGTCTCCGCGTCCCACCTCGCCAAGGTCCACTCGTACGTCACGCTCGCGAGAGAGCTCGGCGGCACCGTCCACTGCGGGGGCCAACCCCTCGACCCGAAAACGCTTCCATTGCGGTGCAAAGACGGCTATTTCTTCCCCCCCACCGTCATCACCGGGCTCGAACCCCGCTGCCGCGTCGAGCAGGAGGAAGTTTTCGGACCCGTCGTCACCCTCACCCCCTTCGACACCGACGACGAGGCGCTCGCCCTCGCCAACGCCACGCCGTACGGGCTCGCCGCCACAGTCTGGACCCAGAACCTCCCGCGCGCCCACCGCGTGGCCGCACGTCTCGAAACCGGAATTGTCTGGATCAACTGCTGGATGCTGCGTGATTTGCGGACGCCCTTCGGCGGGGTCAAGCAGAGCGGCGTGGGGCGCGAGGGCGGGCTGGAAGCCCTGCGGTTCTTTACCGAGCCGCGCAACGTCTGCGTCAAGCTCTAGCCCGCTTCCGCCGATGTCTGGTGCTGTGAACGACCGTTATTCGCGCCACCTCAAGCAGGTTCTCAACCTGGCCGCGGAGTCCTCGGGCTCGAAGACCCCCGCGGACCTCACGGTCTTTGCGCTCCTGCACGCGATCACCAAGGTGACCGACGGCGAGGCGGCCCAGGCGCTCTCCAGCATCAGCGTCGACATCGAGGTGCTCCGCAACGAGGTCGAGGGGCTCATCAAGTCCGTCGCGTCCGCCCCCGCCGGAAAGACCGTCCTCGAGCGCGCCGAGAAGGAGGCCGGCCTCCATCACGACCGCGAGGTCGGGAGCGAGCACCTGCTGCTCGCGCTGACCGAAGAGAACCTGGGCGAGTTCGGGCACCTCCTGGCCAAGCACGGGATCACCTGGGCCTCGGTGAACCGGGCCGTGAACGACGGCAAGCGCTGGCGCAAGGAGCACCCCACGTCCACGCCCGTGACGCAGGCGCAGGCGCGGGACGAGGAGTTCGCTACGATCACGCTGATGTCGACCAAGGCCAACGCGAACAAGCCCGTCGAGGTGAGCGCCCCCGCCGAGGCGCCCATCCCGCTCGCCGAGCCCCTGCCACGGACCAAGCACATCGCGCCCCCGCTCGCGGCGCCCGCCGCGCCACCCGCGGCCACGGCGCCCCAGCCTCCGGCAACGCCCCCGGCGCCGCCAATGGCCCCGGCGCCCGCGCCCATCTCCAATATGGTCTCCAACAAGGCCGCCGAGCCCGTGGGCGCCTACCCGCACGCGAGGCGCGTCGGCAACCTGCTCTTCCTCGCGGGCATCGGCCCGCGCAAGCGCGGACAGAAGGTCATCCCGGGCGTCACTCTCGACATGCACGGCGAGGTCGTCGCCCACGATATCGAGGCCCAGGTCCGCTCGTGCTTCGAGAACGTCCGCACCATCCTCGAAGAGTTCGGCTCGTCCTGGGACCGCATCGTCGACGTCACCGTCTTCCTCACCGACATGAAGGGCGACTTCGCCACCTTCAACCGGCTCTGGGGCGACTACTTCCAGTCCAACCAGCCCACCCGCACGACCGTCGAGGTCAACGCCCTGCCCACGCCCATCGCCTTCGAGGTGAAGGTCATCGCGACGGTCTAGAGCGTCGCCCGCTCCAGCGACCCGTTCACACGCCTCGAAATCCTCATCTCGTTCTCGTCGCGCAGCTCCGCTGGCAGCATGGACTGCGGCGAGTTCTGGTACGCCACAGGCCGGCACCACCGCTCGATCGCCCGCGCCCCCACCGCCGTCGCGTGCGCCTGGTTGGTCGCGGGGAACGGCCCGCCGTGCACCATCGCCTCCACGACCTCCACGCCCGTGGGCACGGCGTTGTAGATGATCCGCCCCGCCAGCGACTCCAGCTTCGGCTGCAGCTCGCGCGCCAGCCCCGCGTCCGCCCCGGCCGCGAACACCGTCGCGGTCAGCGAGCCCTCCACCAGCCCCGCCGCCTCGAGCAGTTGCCCCGCCTCGTCGCACACCACGAGGATCGCCGACGGGCCGAAGCACTCCTCGCGCAGCGTCGCGTGCTCGCGGAACACGTCGAACCGGGTGCGGAGCAGGACGGGCGTGGCCCGGAACTCGCCCAGGTCGGCCCCGACCAGGGGCGTCGCCCCGCCTCGGACCTCCACCCCCGCCACGCCCAGGCACTGCGCGATCCGCGCCACGAACGAGTCGCGCACGCGCTCGGAGAAGAGCGGCCTGGCCCCCGCGGCGATCATCTGGTTCACGAGGATCCGCGTGAAGTCTTCGAGTGCCGTCGACCGCACGCCGAAGATCAGCCCCGGGCACGTGCACATCTGCCCGTTGGAGTTCGTGATCGAGAGCGCCAGCCGCTCCGCGATGGACTGCCCGAGACTCTCGCACGCCCCGGGCAGCACGAACACCGGGTTCACGCTGCCCATCTCGGCAAAGACCGGGATGGGCCGCGCCCGCGACCCCGCCAGCCCGGCGATGGCCCGCCCGCCCGCGAACGAGCCCGTGAATCCCACCGCCCGCACCAAGGGGTGCTGGACGAGCTCGCGCCCCACCTCGCCCTCGCGCGCCCCGCCGCTGTGCAGGAACGAGAACATCCCGGGCGGAACATCGCACGACGCCACCGCCCGCGCCACCGCCTGCGCCACCGCCTCGCCCGTGCCCGGATGCGACGGATGCCCCTTGACGATCACCGGGCACCCCGCGGCGAGGGCCGACGCCGTGTCCGTCCCCGCCACGCTGTACGCGAACGGAAAGTTCCCCGCGCCGAAGACCGCGACCGGGCCCACGGGGCGCAGCATGCTCCGCACGTCGGGCTTGGGGAAGGGCTTGCGACCCGGATCCCCCGTGTCGATCGTCGCCCGCACCCACGAGCCCTCCTCGAGCAGCCGCCCGAACATCTGCAGCGTCGCGATCGTCCGCTCGCGCTCCGGCGCCAGGCGCTGGGGCGTCAGCCCGGTCTCGAGCGACGCGTGCGCCAGCGTCTCCTCGCCGAGCGTCCCGATCTCCCGCGCGATCGCGAACAACAACGCCGCCCGATCCCGGTTGGGACGCTCGCGGACGATCTCGAACGCGGCGGCGGCGGCCCGCACGGCGGCGTCGACATCCCCCTCCGTCGCGCACGAGTACGCCTGGACCAGGTCGTCGCCCGTCGCGGGGTTGACGGCGTGGAAGGTCGCGTTGGACTGAGCCCGCGATGTTGTGCCCGCGATCAACGACCAGCCCGTGGGACGTGTCACGCGCGTTCTCCATGCCCCGATGGGGCCTGCCTCAATCCTTGGCGGGCTGGATCATCGAGAACAGCACGCCGATCGCCCGTCCACCCCCACCGACTCGCCCGTTTCTTGATCCGGATCTCCATTCCGGCCGATCTGACCCTGCATGCGCTCAGGCGGCCGCGCCGAAGACGCCCGTGACCGGCGAAGAGCACTGCTCCTGGCGATCGCTCTCACCACATCGTGGCTTGTCGCCATCGGCCTTGCGGTGTTCGCGACTCCTCGCCCCTCCGTGGGAACCCAGGCGGTGACCGGCGCACTCGCCGCCGGGAGCATGATGGTGTGGCTCCAAGTCTACCGCCTCCGTCGCCGGCTCAAACGACATGACGCCGGGAAATGCCCGGACTGCGGCTACCCGCTCAGTGATCCACCAGGACACACTTGCCCGGAGTGTGGCACGAGCACGCGATGACCGCCGCCCCGATCGCTGGCTCGCGACAAACATCGTCTCCGAACCAATCTCCACCTCGTGGCACAGGCGTCCCGCCTGTGACTACCGCTTCTACCTTTCAGTTCTACTTCCCGGCGTGCACCAGCTTCTTACGGGAACACCCCGCGCACCTCGTACGCCTTCGCCAGCCGCTCCAGGGCCGCGATGTACGCCGCCGTGCGCAGGTCGCAGCGGTACTTGCGCCGGGCCTCGCGCACCTTCGCGGCGGCGCGCACCATGTGCTTGTTCAGCTCCTCGTCGACCTTCTCCAGGTCCCAGCTCTGGAACGTCTTGTTCTGCACCCACTCGAAGTAGCTGACGGTCACCCCGCCCGCGTTG